>PLXR01000107.1 GCA_003151495.1 Opitutaceae bacterium | reverse complement strand
TGGTGCTCGCTGAGCATCTCCATCACCCGCCCGGCCGGCGCCAGGAACTCGTCGCCCGGGATGGTCCCGGCGTCCCATTGCCGGGCGGTCGCCTCAAACACCGCCTCAAGGCCGTTGGAGAGCGTCTCATCCGGGCCGAAGACCCGGAAGTTGCGCGCCTCGGCGTTCAGCTTCACGACGTCCCTGAGGAAGCGCCCCAGCACGTGGGTGTCCCCCGGGCCCGCGGTCCCCGGCTTGGGCACCTCCAGGGCATAGTCCCGGAAGTCGGGCATCCTCAGGTCCCGCAGCAGGATCCCCCCGTTCGCGTGGGGGTTCGAGCCCATCCTCCGGTCCCCCACGGGCGCAAGCTCGGCCAATTCCGGGATCAGGCGGCCCTGGGCGTCGAAGAGCTCCTCGGGACGGTAGCTTCTAAGCCAGTCCTCGAGCAGCCGGAGGTGCCCCGGCGGGGAGGTGGGCGACACGGAGATGGGCACCTGGTGCGCGCGGAACGTCCCCTCCACCTTGAGGCCGTCGACGGTCTTCGGCCCGGTCCAGCCCTTTGGGGAATTGAGCACGATCATCGGCCAGATGGGACGCTCGGTGCTCCCGCCCGCCCGGGCGCCGGCCTGGATCTTCCCGATGCGCTCGACCGCCGCGTCCAGGGCCGAGGCCATGGCCTCGTGCATCGGGCCGGGCTCGTGGCCCTCCACGAAGAGGGGGTCCCATCCGTAGCCGCGCAGCAGCTGCTCGAGCTCCCCCCGGGATATGCGGGCGAGGAGCGTCGGGTTTGAGATCTTGTACCCGTTGAGGTGGAGGATGGGCAGGACGGCGCCATCCGAGGCCGGGTCCAGGAACTTGTTGGAATGCCATGCGGTGGCCAGGGGCCCCGTCTCAGCCTCCCCGTCGCCCACGACGCAGGCCACCACCAGGCCCGGGTTGTCGAACACCGCGCCGAACGAGTGGCTGAGCGAGTATCCGAGCTCGCCGCCCTCGTGGATCGAGCCCGGGCACTCGGGCGAGGCGTGGCTGGGAATCCCACCCGGGAAGGAGAACTGGAGGAAGAGCCTCCGAAGCCCCGCCTCGTCGCGGCTGATGTCGGGATACACCTCGCTGTAGGTGCCCTCAAGGTAGGTGTTGCCCACCACCGCGGGACCGCCGTGCCCGGGGCCCGAGACGTAGATCATGTCGAGGTCGTACTTCCTTATGACCCGGTTGAGGTGGGCATAGATGAAGTTCTGGCCCGGGGTGGTGCCCCAGTGGCCGAGCAGCATGTGCTTCACGTCCGCGGGCACCAGCGGGCGCCTCAGCAGCGGGTTGTCGGCGAGGTAGATCTGCGCAACGGAGAGGTAGTTGGCCGCCCGCCAGTAGGCGTCCATCCTGCGGAGCATGTCCGGGTCGAGCGTGGGTGCGGATGGAATCATGGATCGGAATGGATGCGGCCCCGTTCGCCCCTCCCCGCCGACGGCGCGGAGCTCGTGGTAAGGTGATTAAACAGGCTCCGGCAGACGGCCCTTGTCGCCATCGAATTCGGCCGGAGTCTGGTTCACCGCGAGCCTACTCCCCCGGGGCCGGGGGCATAATGGGGTGTAACCCGCCCGGCGCTCAGCGGCCCGCCCGGACGGCGGGGGGGGCCGTCCCCAGGGTCCTGTGCACGGAGCGCGCGATCATGAGCTCCTCGTCCGTCCGGATGACCCGGACCATCACCCTGCCCGCGGGGCCGGAGATCACCGGGTCATTCCTTGAATTCGCCCCCGGGTCCAGCCCGATCCCGAGGAAGCCGAGGCCGCCGCAGATGCGCGCCCGAACCTCGGGCGCGTTCTCGCCGATGCCACCGGCGAACACAAGCGGGTCGATTCCCCCGAGCACCGCGCAATAGGAGCCGATCCATTTCTTCGCCTGGTAGCAGAAGAGCTCAACCGCCGCGGCAGCCCGGTCGCTGCGCGCCTCCCTCGCGAGCAGGTCGCGCATGTCCGAGCTGATGCCCGAGATCCCGACGAGACCCGACTCGTGGTTCACCATCCGGTCGAACTGCGCCGGCGTCATCTTCTCCCGGCGCGCGAGGAATGAGAGTAGCCCCGGGTCAAGGTCGCCGGAGCGCGTGCTCATGACGAGGCCCGCGGCGGGTGTGAATCCCATGCTGGTGTCGACGCTCCTGCCGCGGTCCACAGCCGCGAGGCTCGCGCCGTTGCCCAGGTGGGCGAGGACGATCTTCCCGTTGGCGACCGAGGGCCCACCCAGCCGGACGATCTCCTCCATCAGGAACTCAAAGGACAGCCCGTGGAAGCCGTAGCGCTCCACGCCCTTCGCCGAGTAGCGCCACGGGATCGGCAGCAGCCGCGCGACCCGCGGCATGGCGCAGTGGAAGGCCGTGTCGAAGCAGGCGACCTGGGGCAGGCCGGGATGGCGCCTTCGGACCGCCTCGATCAGCGCGATCTCGACGGGAAGGTGATCCGGGTCGTAGGGCGTTATGCGGCGGAGGCCCGCCAGGAGCCTCGGCGTCACCCTCTCGGGCGAGGTGTGCCGCATTCCATGCACGACGCGGTGGCCCACGGCCGTGACCGACTCGAAGACCGGGTGCGCCTCCAGCCAATCCAGCAGGAACCCCACGGCGGCGTTGTGGTCGGTCGCGACGATCCTGTCCGGCAGGCGCGCCCCCCCGGGCGGCCCGCTCACGGTGAACGTCGTGCCACTGAGGCCGATGCGGTCGATCTTGCCGTGGAGCCGCCGCTGCGACCCCGCTCCCGCGAACAGGGCGAACCGGATGCTCGAGGAGCCCGCATTGAACGTGAGCACGCAGGCCTGCATCGGGGTCATAGCCGCCTCCCCATCGCGAGACTCTCGGGCGTCGGGTTTCTCATGCGCCCCTTAGGATGGAGGACCCGGCGGATAGCAACAATGGGGTATTCGACCCAAGGTCGCCGGGCCGGGCACACCTGGTTCGGGAAACACCCCATTCTATCCGGGCGCCTGCGGGCGCATGCTCCCCCTCGCCCGGGCCAACGCCTCCAAACATGAAAAAAATGAATGCACCCCCGTCCCTCAAGGGATCCCACCTGCGCACCTACGAGCGAATATTCCAGCATCCCGTCTCGCACAACCTGGGATGGCTCGACGTCCTCGGGATGTTCCGCCAGCTGGGACAGGTCGAGGAGGAGGCCAATGGGAACCTTCGGGTCACCCGCAATGGCCAGCTCGTCGTCCTGCCCCCGCCGCGGACGAAGGACGTCGCCGAGACCGAGGAGGTCATGGCGATCCGGCACTTCCTTGAAAAGTCGGAGGCGTCCGAGCCGGCGTCCGGCCCCGGGGACTCCCAGTGGCTGGTCGTGATCGACCACCATGAGGCCCGCCTCTTCATGTCCGAGGCGGGCGGCGCCTCCCCGCTGCAGATCCTGCCGCCCGAGCCGGGGCATTTCTTCCGGCACGCGCACAACTCCAAGGATTTCTCGAGGGGTAAGGAGAAGCCGGATCCGAACAGCTATTTCGAGCCGCTGGCCAAGGCGCTCCTTCACGCCGGGAAGATCCTCATCTTCGGCTCCGGAACGGGAACGAGCAGCGAGATGGACCAGTTCACGGGCTGGCTCTCGCTTCACCGACCGGAGCTCTCGAGGCGGGTCGTCGGCTGCCTTGTGGTCGACGGGCACCATCTGACCGACGGGCAGCTTCTCAAGAAGGCGAGGGACTTCTTCGCAGCACCGCAGCTATCGCCCGCGTGAGGTGTCCCGTGCGGGGCGCCTTCCGTGGCGGGTTTCACCCCATGGCTCCGCCCGGCCTCCAAGCTTACACTGGGGGAGCGCTCTCGGAGCAGGACTGCCGGCCGGGCCGGCCCTCTGGCCGACGCGCGAATCCCGCCTTATGCTAAGAAACACAAAAGAATTATACGGCACGCGGCTTGCGGCCATCGACGGCGACATCGGCCACGTGAAGGACTTCTATTTCGACGACAAGAACTGGGTCGTCCGCTACATGGTGGTCGACACCGGGACATGGCTGACGAGCCGGCTGGTGCTCCTCTCGCCCCATTCGTTCGGCCGCCTCGACCTCGAGGCCAAGGTCCTCGAGATCAAGCTGACCCGCGCACAGATCGAGGGTAGCCCATCGATCGAGGCGCACAAGCCGGTGTCGCGGCAGTACGAGATCGACTTCTACCGGCACTACGGATGGCCCGCATACTGGAACGGCGGCGCCATGTGGGGCATCGGCGGGTATCCCATGGCCGAGGTGCCGTCGAAGGCCGAGATGGAAGACCGGGTGCACATCCACCAAAGGGACGACAAGCACCTGCAGAGCGTCCAGGCGCTGACGGGCTACGGGATCCAGGTCATCAACGGTCCCATCGACAGCATCGGAAGCGTCAGCGGCCTGATCGTGGACGACAGGAGCTGGGCCGTCTACGACCTGCTCGTTGACGCCGGCCACTGGTACTCTGAAAGGTCGATCCAGATAACGACCAAGCAGGTTGTCAGGATCAGCTACGACGAGTCCAAGGTCTTCGTCACCCTGACCCCCGCCGAAATCATGCGGGCCACGGCCAACAAGACCGCCGACGCCGAATCTGAAATGCCCGCGACAGCCCTTTTCCAGGACTAATTCGAACCGGTGCGCCCCCGCAGCATTTTGCCCGCACCCAAGCCACCCAACCCATGAAGAACAACCCCGTGAACAAGGGCGTCATCAGCGAGAAGCTTGCAGGAATCGGACCCGTGTCCCGTGCGATGTTGCACCAGCGGGCGGCCGAGCTGGCCCTGATCGCGGGCCGCGGATCGCCGGCGGTCCTGCAGTCCGACTACGAGCAGGCCAAGCGGGAGCTGACAGGCGAGTCGGACACGGACCGCCAGGATGCGGTCCTCGACGCCCTGCCCGAATCAAAGCGCTGGGATCCCGTGCCGGGTTCAGCCGGGAGTGAAACCCCGGGTGCGCAAAGCGAGGACATGGACGACGAGGGCCGGAGCGAGGGCGAACAGATTGTCCTGCAGGGCGTTGAGGAGGCCAATCACGACCTGATGCTCCAGGCTGCACGGGCGGCCGCGAAATCGGACCGCCAGAAGCCGTGAGTTTTCCCGGATTCCCATTTGGGCGGGCGGGCTCCGAAATGGCGAGGCTATCGGTCATCGGGCGCGCCACCCGGGCCCCCGGCCGCAAGTAGGCGGCGCTCGGCCGCCCGTGATCCCGAAACCGAGTCCCGACAAACACCATGGACTCACCCTCACCCGAATCCACCGTCGCCTCGCTCCTGGCGCCGCACAAGGGGATCCTGGCCGCCGACGAGAGCCTTAAGACGATCGGCGGCAGGTTCCGGGCCCTCAACATTGCGTCCACGGCGGAGAGCCGGCGGGCCTATCGCGAACTCCTGTTCACGGCGCGCGGGCTCTCCGAGCACATCAGCGGAGCCATCCTTTTTGACGAGACCCTGCGCCAGCAGATCGGCCCCGTGCCGATGCCCGACGCATTGGCCCTGGAGGGAATCATCCCGGGGATCAAGGTCGACGGGGGCACCTCGGACCTGCCCCGGTTTGCCGGCGAAAAGTTCACGCAGGGGCTCGACGGCCTCCGCGAGAGGCTCGTGCAATACCGGGAGCTCGGCGCACGGTTCACGAAATGGCGCGCCGTCATGTCGGCCGGGGACAGCCTCCCGACCCGCACCTGCATCGAGGGCAACGCCCGTGCCCTCGCGCTCTTCGCCGCGATGAGCCAGGAGGCGGGTCTCGTCCCCATCGTGGAGCCGGAGGTCCTGATGGACGGGAACCATACGCTCGCGCGCTGCGAGGAGGTCACCGAACGCGTCCTAAACTCCGTATTCGCGGCACTCTCCAACCAGAGGGTCGCGCTTGAGACGATGCTCCTGAAGGTGGGAATGGTCCTGCCGGGCAAGGACTGCCAGCAGCGGGAGGACCCGGCGCATGTGGCGGAGGCCACACTCCGGTGCCTCAGGCGCAGCGTCCCGGCAGCCGTTCCCGGGATCGTCTTCCTCTCCGGGGGCCAGTCCGGCACTTCGGCGACGGCAAACCTCAATGCCATCTGCGGCACAGCCGGAGCCCCATGGAAGCTGAGCTTCTCGTTTGGGCGGGCGCTCCAGGACCAGGCGATGGAGGCGTGGAAGGGCTCGCGGCGCAACGCGGCGGCGGCCCAGGCGGCCCTGCTGCACAGGGCCTCGTGCAACGGACTCGCCGTGCAGGGCCTGTATTCGGACGCGGCGGAACGCGGGGCGCGCGCCGACGGGGTCTAGGTCCAGGCTAGCTCGACTTCGAGCCTCGCATGATCCCGGCCAACCCCACCAGGGCGGCGACGCCGCCCCCTACGAGGAGCCAGATGGTCTTGTCGGTCGGGTTTCCGGTAAAGGCCCGGGAAACGCTTGAGCTTGCCGAGTTGGAGGCGTTGATGCCGTAGGCGACCAGGAGAATCCCCCCAAGGAAGAGGGCGAGCGGTATTATTTTGTTCATGATTGGAATTGTGGGGCAGCCACCTCGCTGCCCTCGAGCTGCGACCTGAGCATCCAGGCCGTCTTTTCGTGCTTCTCCATCAGGCCGGTCAGGAAGTCCGCCGTGCCCGAGTCCCCGTAGCGCTCGCCGCAGGCAGCGCTATCGGCGCGAAGCTGGACGACAAGGTCCTCATGCAGGGCGAGGAGCTCCTCGAGCATGTCGTCGCCGGAAAGGCCGATGCCCGGATCGGCGGAGCTGCGGGCCGACTTCGCGAGGGCGGCGAAGTTGCCCTGGGCTCCCACGCCTATCGAGCGGGTCCGCTCCGCGACGTCGTCGATCCACTTGGCCAGCTGCTCATATTGGGCCTCAAACTCCAGGTGGAGGCTCCTGAACTCCGGCCCGGTGACGTTCCAGTGGTAGTCCCGGGTGCTCGCGTAGAGGACCGTCTCGTCGGCGAGGATCAGGTTGAGGATCTGGCCCACCTCGAGGCGGGTCTCGTCGTTTAGTCCGATGTTAGTCTTCATGGATGGTCCTTAACAATGGATGCGGCCGGCAGAGGCCGGCCGCACCACCAGATAGGATTCCGGCCGTTTCGGCCGGGGTTTCCGATTTTCCCGCATCAGCCCCTGACCGTCATGTCGTTGACGACCGACTTCACGCCACGGGTGTCCTGGGCGAGCTTCGTCACCAGGGCCTTCTCGGCGTCCGAGTCCGCGACTCCTGAGATGTTAACAACCGCGTTCTCCGTCACGACCTTTGTCGAGAGGGCGCTGGTCGCGCGGTGGCTCAGGAGGGAGTACTTGACCTGCGACGTGATCGAGGCGTCGTCCACGATCTCGCCCGCCGTTGAGGTTGAGGTGCCGGGTGCCGGAGCCACGACGACGATCTCGTTCCTGACGGACTTAACGTTGTCGATCTCCTTCGCATAGATGCCGGTGAGGTCCTTCTGCGCGATGTTGATCGCGGTGCCGGTCAGCGTGACGATGCCGTCCTTGACGTCCACCTTGGTGGAGGTGGCGCTTACGTTGGCCTTCACGAGCAGCTGCCCGCGGACCTTGAGGGCGATCCAGCCGTCCGAATGCTCCGCGACGTCGGACTTGATCTCGATCTCGTTGTTGACGCGGACGACGCCCGGGAGATTCTCCACGGTGTCCTCGGCGAGCGCCTTGTCGTCCCTGTCCAGGACGGTGCCCGACAGCGTGACGACGCCGTCGTTGGACTTCACGTGCACACGACCCTCAAGGACGGTGTGATAGTTATAGGAGGCCTTGGCGGCGTCCTCGATCTTGCTGTCGGTGGAGGCGAACAGAGCGACCGGAAGGGTCGCGACGAGTATCAATGCTAGACGTGTGTATGTTTTCATGTTGTTGAGTTTTGGGGAGCCAAAGGGTTCCGCTGCGTTGCGGACGGTCGGACGGCGGACAGGAAGACTGTTGCCTAGTTCGGGAATCTCCTGACCGAACGGTCGCCGGTAGCGGCTTTCTTGCATCCTGATGTAGCGGGAGCGCGCATGGTCGTGTGTATGCCTGCCATGGGAGCAGAGTACAGCGCGACGCCCGGGACCGATATGGGGTATTCAGCGCATACGGATCATGGGGGAAAAGCCGGATAGTTGTTCACCCCATTTCGGCTGCTGGGCGAAACGTGTACTCTCCGCCCAAGATGATTTCAACCACCTTGGAACTCGGCGCCATCCCCAACGAATCAGCGGCCGCGGCCGCACGCACCAGCAAGGAAGTCCACTCCAAGCTGGAAGCCGCGCACGACGCGGAGCTCGTGAGCCGCTTCCGCTCCGGGGATGCCACGGCGTTCGATGAGATCGTGGCGCGCTACCGCGAGAAGATGTTCTCCGTCGCGTTCGGCCACCTCCACAACCATGCAGACGCCGAGGAGATCGCTCAGGACACGCTGATCCGGGCCCACCGCGGCCTGGCGCAGTTCCGCGGCGAGTGCTCGCTGGCCACATGGCTGCACAGCATAGCCCGCAACCTCTCGCACAACCGCTACCAGTACAATTTCCGTCGGCGCCGCCAGGACATGCTCTCCCTCGACTGCGCCTGCAGCACCGAGAACCAGGAGACCATCTCCGACATGATTGCGTGCGAGGCGCCGGACCCGGCCCGCGAGGCCGCCTTCGGCGAGTTCACAGCCACCGTCTCCCGGTGCATGGGGACGCTCGGCGCCAGCCACCGCGAGATTCTCACACACCGGAACGTGCTGAGCCAGTCCTATGGGGAGATTTCCCAGGCGCTCGGGATCAGCATCGGCACGGTCAAGAGCCGGATAGCCCGCGCCCGGGACACCCTTCGCGAGCTGATCGCCGAGGCCTATCCCGAGATGGCGACCGAGTCCCCCGGCGCCGCCCTTTTCGATCCCGTCCGGTCCTTCGGTCGGATCAACGCGGCGACCGCTTAGCAGCGCGCCCCTCTTTCGCGCGGCCGCCGCGGGTCAGACGATCGTCACCTGGACGCTGCTCTCGATTATGCCCCGGGATATCGCGTAGCGGGTGAGCCCGGCCGTGTCGTGGATGTTCAGCTTGTCCATCAGGTGCTGCCGGTGCTTCTCGACCGTCTTGATGCTGATGTTGAGCCCCGCCGCGACCTGCTTGTTGGCCTGGCCCTCGGCCACGAGCTGCAGGACCTCGAGCTCACGCGACGTGAGGCCGGTCGCCTTCTTGATCATGAGGCCGCCCGCCTTGTCCGGCGCCTGATAGTGGTCGCGCATGCGCTTGGAGACCTGCGGACTGTAGTACGTGTTGCCCGCCATCACCTCGTGGATCGCCTTCGCAAGGATCTGGGCGGAGGTCTGCTTGATGAGGAACCCGACGGCCCCCACCGCGACTACGCGGTCTATGTAGGCGTCGTCGCTGTGCGCCGAGAGGATAAGCACCTTCGTGCCCGGAAGCGCGGTAAGGACCTGCTTGGTGGCCTCGAGGCCGTTCAGGAGGGGCATCGCGATGTCCATGACCACCACGTCCGGACGCAGCGCAATGGCCATCTCGACCGCCTCTCGACCGTTGCGGGCCTCGCCCACCACCTGGATACTCCCGTCGGCGAGCAACAGGGCCCGAAGCCCCTCGCGCACTATCATGTGGTCGTCGGCAAGGAGGGTGGTGATGGGTTTCATGGTTTCAATTTCCTCTGTTAAGTATGAAGGGTGCGGTCGGGGGACATGCGGCGCCCCAGCCCGGCAGGGTATCGACGCCCAGGATTTCGGCCGCGATCTCAACGCGCCAGAGCCTGGCGACCCCCGCGCTTCGAGCCTGCGTGGCCGTCCTGACCGCCAAATGAAGCAACGCCGCGGACCTCCCTCGGGACCGCCCGGCGGAATCGCTCGTCGTCCAGCACAGCTCCTCCTGGCAATGCTGCGACAGGTTTAATTTTTTCTGCTTCAAGAAGTGATTAGATGCCCACTGAGGGGGGATGGACAGGGAAATCCGGCCGGCGGCGCATAGGGCCCTGGGCCGCAGGCGCTACGCGTGTGAAACATCGTCGCATGGCGGCCCGCCCGCGTCCATGGGGTGAGGACCCCATACCCCCCCGAGAAAACGGAACTTCTCGCTCCCAAAAGCTACCAACGCGGGTATGAAAACCCATCACATGCGGCTGTTCGGGGTTGCCGTCGCGCTGGCCGCCGCGTCGGGTGCGGCGTTCGTGACGCGCGCATCCGCCGAGGTCGTTGCAATAGCCGGCTCGGACGGGACAACGGCCCCGACGTGGGTCGACATCAAGAACGACGCCTATGAGCAGCGCGCCCATTTTGCCGCGGGCGCCGACCGCCTCTCCGCGTGGCTCGACCGCGAGATCGCAATGCTCAAGGCAAAGCGCGCCCCGATGACGACCGACACCAAGGACTGGGACCTGGCGATCAAGGAAGTGGACGAATCCCGCTCATCCCTCACAAGCCGCATCACCGACCTGAAGAATGCCACGACCCCCGACGCATGGATTGCGGCCAAGGACTGGGTAGGCGAGGCCTGGAAGCGCTCCCAACTCGCCGTCGACAAGATGAACTCGACGGTGACCTCCTGACCGGGGACCCCATTGCAGCCCAGCAAGCGGTTCGCGCTGACAGTGGCCAGGCCGCCGCGTGAGTCCGGCCCGCCGATCCTCGTTGTGCACATCCCCAGGGACCAATACGAGGCCGCGGGCGGGCCGGCCGCCTACATCGAGCTCGTCGAGCGGACCGGGGTTGAGGCCGTCATTGTCTCGAAGCTCCCGGACGGCAGCTGGGCGACCACGACCAAGATTGGGAGCGCGTGGAAGGCCGTGTGCGACGCCCATCCGATGGACTCGCTCCAGTGGGACACGATGCCGATCGAGGCCGACGCCTATCCCTGGGAGATGTTTCGGCGCTTCTGATCGATCGCTCCAGGGGCCCGGCGTCGGAACCGGGGGCCAGGTCCCGATTCGGGGCCAAGTGCCTCCAGCGCAGCCTCTTTCCTATGCCTTCTCGCCGACCGTGAGCGAATCAGGCAGAAGATCACGGACCTTACCCTTTGCGATCAAGGCGGGCGCCCCGGCAACAACACCGAAGCCCAAGGCGCCCGCGATGATCGCAGTAAGGAGGCAAGGAACGGAACGGCCGCGCAAGCGGATGAGGTTGGCTGTCGCCTCAGCTCGTCTTGTCGGAAGCGGCCTTCACGCGCTTCCAGGACTCGGCGACCTTCGCCTTCGCGTCGGCCCACGTGTCGGCTGTGGCGTTGCCGAGGTCGGAGAGCTTTGTCTTCAGCTCGGCGCGCGCCTCGTCGTATTCCTTGGACGCGGCATCAGGCGCACCTGAGGCCTTGGCCTTGGCCGCGGAGGCCTTCTCGTCGAGCTTCGCCGTCATGCGGTCGAATGAGGCCGAGAATTCGGCGCGCTTCTCAAAAGTGTAGTCCTTGACGGAGTCCCACGAGTCGACCGCTGTTGCCTTGACGTCGGCGACCGTGTCCTTGGCGTCGGCCTTCACGTTGGCGGCGGTTGCGGAGGTGTCGTCGCTCTTGGAGCAGCCGGACACAAGGAGAGCCGCGGGACTGAACCCGACGGCGAGGAGGAGGAGGAGCTTTGTTGATTTCATTTTTTTTAGGGAAAGGGGGGCGGGAGGATCACTTCGGCGGCGAATTCCAATAGACATGCGCGAGCGCCGAGAAGAGAAGGAGGGCGAGAAAGACGAAGAACAGCGTCCTGGCGATCTCGGTGGCAGCCCCTGCGATGCCGGTGAACCCGAAGACTGCGGCGACGATCGCCACTATGAAGAAGATTAGGGCCCAGCGGAGCATGGTGCGGGTTCAGGGGGGGGTGCTGTACGGCCGCACTATAGCGCGGAGGGACCTCGACGCGGTATGGGGTGATTCCCCACCCGACCGGCGCGGCGCGAATGCGATCCGGCAGCCAGGGGCGACGCGGGGACCATCGCACCGGATCTGGTATCAATTATGCTCCATTGCGCCGATGGAACACTCAACCAGCACTGTGAACTACACCACCCGCGCCGAGCCCAAGGTCTCAAAGAGGACCGCATTCTTCGTCTTCGCCGGGGCGATAGCGCTTGCAGCAATAACAATCGCGATCGGCCACTAGGCGAAGCGGGAAATCCCCCGCCGCCTCCGGCGCTTTCAGGAGAGGTCGCCCGCGATGTCCCTGAACCTGCCCCGCAGGCTCCGGCTGAGCGGCAGCCGCTCGCCGTTCCTGAGGAGCACAAGGTAGTCGCCGTACCTTGAGGGCTGCAGCTCCTGGATCTCCCCCAGGTTGACGAGGGCCGACCGGTTCACCCGGGCGAAGGAGGGCCCCAGCCTGCCCTCGATCGAAGTGAGTGTCTCGCGCAGCAGGAGGCGCTTTGAGCCCGCCAGATGCAGCGTGCAGTAGTTGTTGGCGGCCGCCACCCAGACGATCTCGCCCGGCCTGAGGAACACATGGCGCCCGTCGGCCTTCACGACCACCTGCTCGGGCCGACGGTCAAGGACCGCCTTGAGCACTCCCTCGACGCGCCTCTCCACGTCGCCCGCCCGCCTCGCGTCCAGGAACCCGATGGCCCGTTCCAGGGCGCGGCCAAAGCGCACCCTGTCAAAGGGCTTCAGAAGGTAATCGACGACCTCGTGGGAGAACGCGTCCACCGCGAACCGATGGTGCGCCGTAGCCATGATGATCGCCGGCCGCCGCCCCGGGGGCAGGCCCTCCAGCAGCTGGATGCCGTCGCACCCCGGCATCTCGACGTCCAGGAACACGATGTCGGGCGGCGCGCCCCTGATCGCCTCCAGCGCCCCGGTCCCCTCCCCGAACTCGCCTGAGATCTCGACGGACCGGTTGTCCCGTAGAAAGGAGCGGATGCGCTCCCGCGCCAGGGGTTCGTCGTCGACGATCAGGATCTTGAGCTTTGTCATATTTCGGCGAAATGCCTGTGCGGGTCAGGGCCCCCGCAGGCGGACGCTGACGCGCCGCGGGCCGAAAGAAACCGATATGTTGTGCGTGGCGGCCAAATCGCCGCGAAACGCCGATCGGATGTGGCGGGCTGCCGCCCGGCCGGGACCGGTCACTTCAGCTGCCTGAGGATGCCGAGGTCCACCAGCCCGCCCACAAGGCTCTTCGGGAGGTGGAAGACCTCGCAGCTCCGCTCCCAGGTCGAGATGCGCATCCCGCCGAGGTGGCCCGACTCCAGCGTCGCGAAGTGCTCCAGCTCGACGAGCGATCTCTCCTGGTAGGCGGCGTCGCCCTTCCCCAGGTAGGTGCCGACCACCATCCCCGCGGTCTCCCGGGGATGCGCGAAGGCCTCCCTCCAGCCCCGGTTGGTCGCCTCCATGAACGCCACCAGCACGCGTTCATGGTTCATGAGGAAACTGTCCGTCGTATAGTACACCTGGGAGTAGGCCACGAATCCGTTCTCGTGGCCCGGGAAGACGACCGTGGGGTGCCCCTTGAGCTCGATCGCCACCTTCTCATCGATGGAGTACGCGACCTGGGCGTCGATCCTGCCCTCTATGAGTGAGGTCAGGTCGTCGCCGATGTCGATCGCGCTGACGTCCCTCTCGGCCAGGTGATTGTAGCCCAGCATGAGCTGGAGCTGGGGGTGGTCGTACGAATGCAGCCCGATCCTCCTGCCCGCCAGGTCGCGGAATCTGTGGACCGGCCCCCCCTTGAGCGCCAGGATGCAGAGGGGTGAGGCCTGCAGCATGGTGGCAAAGGCCTTGACCGGCTTGTGGTCGGCTCTCGCGTTGAGAAGGACAAGGCCGTCGGCGATGCCGATTGCGGCCGGACCCTCCAGAACGGGCCCAACCGAGGAGGACATCGCCTGAACGTCGAGCTGCCTGACCGAGACGTCGAGCCCGGCCTCCCGGTACCACCCTTTCTCCCTGGCCACCAGAACGCCGGCGAACTGGACGTTGGGGATCCAGTCCAGCTGCACCGTCAGCGGAATGCCGGCCCCGCGGCAGAATGCCCCGGCAAGGCAGACGCAGGCGAACAGGAGCGGCTTCCTCACCAGGTGCATGTTCCGCCGGGAGCAGAAGCTGCGCCAAGGCCCCGGGGACTCGAGGCCCCGTCGACGTCCCCCCGGCGCCGGGATCCCGGAACGTTTTTTCAGCGCTTCACGGACCGTGTTAAGCTCTTCGTCACAAAGTCCTTTCCGAAACGCCGGAATTCGCGACAACCAGCGTCCCGGAGCGGCCCACCTTGCCGCCCGGCGGCCCCGGCAAACCCGGGTCCGGGAAGAAACCCAACACCCAATGCTACACACATCACCCATGGACTGCCTGTCGTCCCACGTCAGCCGCCGGCGAATCTCGCTCGGCATCGCCTCAATGCTGCTGCTCGCGATCGCGACGGCGCCCCGCATCCGCGCCCAAGGGTGCGTTCCCATCAAGGAGATGAGCGACCAGACCCCCTCCATCGAGGGCATCTCCCTCGCCTCCGGTGCCGACAAGTGGGACTTCACCGAGAGCTACGAACATTTCCGCTCCTACCTCGACTATGTCGGCAGCCAGGACATGACGCCCGGTCGCGCGGCCCTGACCAACCAGGTGATCAACGTCGTCGACCAGTTCGACACGGCGCTGAGCTACTCCTTCAACCCCCGCGACACCGCGAGCCTCGACGTGGCCTACTTCGCCGCAACCCGGTCGCAGCTCGTCAAGGGACTCGGCAGGTTCAAGACGCGGGCCAACGACCTGGGCGACACGCGCCTGGGGGTCAGCCGCTGGATGTTCGACCCGGCCAGCAGCCCGAGGGGTAACCTCTCGCTCGGGCTCGGGCTGAGCGTTCCGACCGGCAAGAGCAACGTGAAGGACTATTTCCACACCACCACCGGCCTCGTGTACAAGAACGTCGACCAGTCGATCCAGCCCGGCCTGGGAGGATGGGGATACATCTTCGAGGGTAGCGCCTACTTCAGGGTGCTGCCGACCACCACGCTCTACGCCAACGGCTTCTACATGGTGACGCCGCAGAACGTCAACGGAACCCGCACCTCGTCGGCCATCACCTCGGAAACCGCCTTCGACTCCATCTACGACCAATACGAGCTCCGCGCCGGGGTCACCCAGCAGCTCGTTCGCTTCCAGCACGGGGCGCTCAACGGCAGCCTCGGCGGCCGATGGGAGGGCGTGCCCTCGGACGACCTGGTCGGCAGGAGCGATGGGTTCCGGCGCCCGGGCTATGTCCTCTCCATCGAGCCCGGCCTGTCCTATGTGCTCCCCCACGACTCGCTCTCGCTGAGCGTGCCGGTCGCGGAATACATGAACCGCACACAGAGCTACCCGGACACGCTCACCGGCGGGCACGGGGACGCATTCTTCGCGAAGTTCCTCGTGCTGATCTCGTATTCGCACAGGTGGTAGGCCCCGGCGCGCCCGCCCATGCCCTCGAACCCAGATCGGTCCCGCGGACCTTCGTTCATGGGCGGCCGCGCGCGCTTTGCCTGGCTCCTCCTCCTGCTGGCCGGGACGGCCGCCCTCCCGGCCGCCGAGGTCCACGAGAAGGGGACGATGCCGCTTGTCATCTCGAATGGCCAGAAGGTGAAGCTGGCCGACTACCTCGTTCCCGGGAAGACCACGGTGTTCGACTTCTACAGTGAGTTCTGCCCCACATGCAGGGCGATCGCCGGGGACATGGAGAAGCTGCACAGGGGCCGCGAGGACGTGGCCGTTGTGCTGGTCAACATCAACAGGCCGGGCATGAAGGTCATCGACTGGCATTCTCCCGTCTCGAAGCAGTTCGACCTGCCGGGGACCCCGCACCTCAAGGTCTTCGGTCCCGATGGAAGGCTGGTGGCCGAGGGCAAGCCCGCCTACGTGTTGGTCACCGGTTGGTTCAAATAGCGGGGACGGGCGGCGCCTCGCCGACCCGTCGCCCCCCGGGGACAATCTGTTGCCTGCCGGCTGCCCGGGCCCCACGCTCGGTTCATCCCCATGCGAATCTTCCCGTCCGTTCGCCCGATCATCGCGCTCGCCGCGGCCGTTGCGGCGACGCTCGCAGCCTCTGCGGACCAGCCTGCGGCCAAGGACTCCCGGCCGTTCCTGAGCCCGATCTTCGGCGACAACATGGTGCTCCAGCGGGGCAAGCCGAACCGGTTCTGGGGATGGGCGAATCCCGGCGACAAGGTGCGGGTCGAGATAGCGGGAAGAGCCGCCGACGCCGTGGCTGCCGCCGACGGGAAATGGGGCGCGACCCTGGAGGTCCCACAGTCCGGAGGTCCCTATGCGGTGGAAGTCAGCGGTCCCAGGAAGATGGAGCTGCGCAACGTCCTGGTCGGCGACGTCTGGCTCTGCGGCGGCCAGTCGAACATGAACCTGGGGGTCGGGGCCGCGAACAACGGGCAGGAGGAGATCAAGTCGGCCGACCACCCCGACCTGCGCCTGTACATCGTCGGGCAGAAGGTTGCATATTCCCCGGTCGCGGCCCCCGCGGGCTCCTGGAAGGTATGCTCCCCCGCCACGCTCGCCGAGGGGGGCCCGGGCGGGTTCTCCGCGGCCGCCTACTACTTTGCCCGCAGGATCCAGGCGGACGTGCACGTTCCGATCGGGCTTGTCGAGGACTGCTCGGGGGGAAGCCCCGCCGAGGCGTGGATGAGCGGTGAAAGCCTCTCGGGCATGGGGGAATTCGCGCCCCAGGTCGCGGCCATCGGGAAGCTTGGGGCCGCGGGCGGCCCCCAGCACGGGAGCTTCCTCATGCACTGGCTGGATGAATACGATCCGGGCGCAAAGGGCGACGGCTGGGAGGCGCCCGGATTGGACGTCAGCGGATGGAAGCCCGTGGAGCTTCCGGGCGCCTTCGCGGAGCTCGGCGTCGGGTCCATCCCGAGCGTGTGCTGGTTCCGGCGGGAAATCTCGCTTCCGGACCCGCTCCCGGCCGGCGACGCGGTCATTTTCCTCGGTCCCGTGGAGAAGATGGACACGACCTACGTCAACGGCCGCTGGGTGGGCTCCAGTTCCTGGGTCGAGAACCCGAGGGTGTACCGCCTCCCGGCTGGCGTCCTCAAGCCCGGCCGAAACTCGCTCGCAATCCGCGTGTTCAAGGTGAAGCCGGTCGAGGGATTCATGGCAAAGCCCGAGACCCTCCAGCTCAAGCTCGGGGACGGCTCGTCCATCCCCCTGGCCCAGGGATGGAGGGCGACCGTCAGCGTCGATGCGCGCCCGCCGCATCCCCTGCCGATGGACCTCGAGAACTACCCGACCATGCCCACCGTCTTCTACAACGGCATGATCGCACCCGTTGCGCCCCTCGCGATAACCGGGGCCATCTGGTACCAGGGCGAAGCGAACACCTCCCAGGCCATGCAGTACAGGAAGCTCCTACCCGGGCTGATCGCCGACTGGCGCGCAACCTTCGGGCAGGGCGACTTCCCCTTCTACATCGTGAGCCTTCCCGCCTTCATGCACCGCCGGGCCGAGCCCGGCGACGACGGCTGGGCGGAATTGAGGGAGGCCCAGGCCATCGCCGCCAGGACCGTGCCGAACTCAGGGCTGGCGGTCACGATCGACACCGGGGACGCCGACAACATCCACCCGAAGGAGAAGAAGGTGGTCGGGGAGCGGCTTGCCCTGTGCGCGCTGGCCGGGCACTACCATGTCGGCGTCGCCGACCGCGGCCCGGCGCTCGGGTCGATGGAACGCGTCGCAGGCACGCTGAGGCTTCACTTCACGGACGTCGCCGGCGGGCTCGTCGTGCGCGGCCAGAAGCCCGGCGAATTCAGCGTGGCCGGTGCCGACCACAAGTGGAGCTGGGCCGACGCCAGGATCGAGGGTGATGCCGTGATCGTCTCCTCCCCCGCGGTCCCGGAGCCCGTCGCCGCCCGGTATGCGTGGCAGGGAAACCCCATCGCCACCCTGTTCAACGGAGCGGGCCTGCCTGCGACCCCATTCCGGACGGATGACTGGGCCTTCACGGACGCCAGCCCCTAGGCGCCCATTTCACTCAGGCCCGGCGTCGGTCCAGGCAAGCACTGCACCGTCCTTCCGGTCGGGGCGTGCACCCGGCGAATCCGCAGAATACGGCCCGCCCGTGAGCGCGTCGATGCCGACGTAGCGGTGGGTCTTCAACGAAAGGAGCATGCATTGGCCGCGGAGCATGTCCTGCCACTGGAAGAGGCTGTCATCGGACTCCTTCTTCGACAGGCGGACGTCGCCCGAAAGGCCAATGCCCTCCACTGTGACGAAGCCGCTGCCGTCCATCGCCTCCAAGCTGACGCGGCCCCGGCCGTGATCGTGCACCCGGAAATGCGCCGACGCGCCCGCCGCCTCCCTTGAGTCGGGCGCCGCCCAATGCAGCATGCCATTCCCATTGGCCCATACGGCGGAGCCGTTCGCGAGGTTCGTAAGCGCGATGACCTTTCCAACCGGCAGATTCCCCGAGCGGTCGGCCAGCGGCTCGGCGACCCGGAAGGTGCTGAACTCGGCGACGCCGCCCTCGTGGCCCGCCGCGTTGAAGGCGAACAGGGCATAGCGGACGCCCTGAAAGGTCTTCAGCTGGAACGGCAGGCGGATCCTGCCGCCGACCGGGGCGAAGCTTTTACCGCCGTCGGTGCTGTAGCTAAGCTGGGCAAGATCGGCATCGTAGTCCCCGGTCGCTCGCAAGCTGACATGTTCCGAGGCAAGCGGCTGGTCGATTGTCTCGTCGGTGGCCTGGTTATACCAACGCAATACGCGGCCATTGTTGGTGCGAGCGACGCCTATCCACCCGCAGGGGATGTTGAGCAACCCAAGTCCGGCGATATCCCCGGGCTTGAGCCCGGAGCCATCGAGTACAACGGTCGCGGAAGATTCCGGACCGACGACGCGCTGGGTGAGCGTGTTCCTGGCCACGAGGAAATGCCCCGCCGGCAGCGTGTGCAGGCGCAATGTCCCCGGCTTCTCGGCAAGCGACCACTTCCCGGCCACCGGCGCGTGATTCCATTGCCAAACCGGCTGGAGGGTGCCGCTGGAGAAGTCGTCATCGCGCTCGTAGGCGGCCGCCGGCGGGTCCCCGACCCCAACCGCCGGCTTGATCCAGGTGCGCGGGGAACGGCCAAGGTTTCCCGGCAGGCCGAAATAGGGCCAGCCATTCTCCCAGGTCACCGGCGAGAGGACCGTGGTTCGTCCTATCGACCTGAAGTCCATCATCGACACACCCCACCAGTCGCCGTTGGGGAGGTCGACAATGCCGCCCTGATGGAGCGTCACCGCCCCGAACTCGTTGTCGCCAGGCTTGATGACGTCGAACTTTGCGCCGGGCCCCGGCAGGGGCGTGCGCTGGCCCACGCTCCCGCACCACCACCCGCGCTGCGTGCCCATCGTTTCACCGGCGCTGATAACGGTCGTTTCATAGGGACCTTCGGGACGGTCGGCACGCGCGCACTGCATGCGACCCACCGGCGCGTAGTCGGCGCTAATGATGTAATATTTGCCCCGGATCCTATAGAAGTGGTGGCCCTCGCCCATGCCGCTTCCCCGCGGGATGACGATCCGCTCGCTTCCCTCGATGAAGCCGCTCAGGTCGGGCTTGAACTCGATCATCCTTACCTCGGCGTAGTTGAAGACCGCGTAGATCCGTCCGTCGTCGTCAAAGAGCACGGAAATGTCGTGCAGTCCCCGCTCCAGGGTCCGGTGCTGCCAGGGGCCCGCGGGATTGCGGCTGGTGAACACCTGCAGGCCGTGACCGTTGATGTTGGAAAAGATGTAGAAGGTCCCCTTGCTGTAGCGGATGCACGGGGCCCAGATGCCCTGGCCGTAGATGTCACGGCCGCCCTCGAGGCGGAATTCCGGGCCAAGATCCAGCTTATCGGCCGCATAGCTGAGGAACTTCCAGTTCACCAGGTCCCTTGAGTGCAGGACCACAAGGCAGGGCATCGCGTGCATCGTTGTTCCCGCGAGGTAGAAGTCGCCACCCACACGGATGAGGTCGGGATCGGAGAACTCCTCGTAGAAGAGCGGGTTCGTGTAGGTTCCGTTGCCGTTGTCCGGCATCCACGTGGTGCGGGGGGACTCATTCCCGGCGCCATCGCTGGCGCGCAAGGCCGGGCACCAGGCCAGGCTGCACGCCGCAAGCGCGAATACGAAAAGGCCGGGGTGACTCACCGTTGAGATTCTGGCGGGAATCGTCATCTGGCGGATTCTGCTTTTTGGGGCGCTTGGAACAGTCTGGCGAAACGCCCAAGGTGCCAAAAGACGCCCGGGCAAACAATCCGATTCACAGCACCCGGGTCGAAATCACCCCACGGACGTGGCACGGACCTCCCATCGGGAACCTGGCAGGTGATAAACGTCGACCGCGACACCCCCACGGGCGAGCGGAGCGATGCGGCACGGTCGTCCGCAGGGTCCCCGTCGGCCCCCTACCACCAGCCGCGCTCGGCCGCGCACTGCAGCGCCCGTTCGAGGGGCGCCAGGCCGGGATGCCATTGCCTCTCCCATTCGAGGCTGACGCGCCCCTTGTACCCCTGGCGCATGAGCGCATCCCTGAGCGGCCCCATTGGGAACTCCCCGTCGCCCGGGGGCACATAGGTGTAGGGGAGTCCGTCCGAGGCGCGGCTCACGCTGTCCTTCACGTGGATGTGGACGACGCTCCCGGCGATGTGGGGCCAAAGGTCGAGCGGGTGCACTCCCGTCCGCCGCCAGGTGTTGTGCGCATCCCACAGGAGGGCCACGCCCCGGGACTCGGCGCAAAAGCGGCCGATGGCCTCGCGGGCCACGAGGCTGTCATGGGTCTCCACCATGACGTCCACCTTCCACCCCTTCCCGTCCTTCAGCCTTCGCCACCAGCGAAGGGTCTCGGCGGCCAGACGGGCCGCATCGGGGTCAGGGGCCTCCCCGCCGTCGAATACCCGCAGCCATGGCACGCCGAGCGACTCGGCCCACGGGACAAACGAGAGAAACGCCTCTCGGTCGGCGTCCGCCGGGCCGACGAGCCTGAAGGACGTCGAAAGGGACATGACCTGGACCCCGCCCTGCCCGGCGAGGATGCGCCGCAACTCCCCCGCTCCCATCCGGGCGAAGAGCCCCGGAAGGTCCGTGGTCCCCTCCAGGGTGCGGAGCTCCACCGCCTCGATGCCGTGCCGTGAGGCGAGCGAAAGCGCCCCCTCCAGGGTTAGGTCGGGGCAGCCCAGGGTTGAGAAGGCGCGGCGGATGGGCATGCGGATCGGGGTTGGGACCGGGCGCTCAGTCGAGCTCGACGCCGACGTCGAATCCGACCTCAAAAAGGCGCCGCCAGGGAAGGTGGATCCGGTCGACGCGGACCGCCCGGACCGCTCCCGGGGCAACGAAGAGCCTGCGCAGTTCCGCGGCGGCGAGTCCCAGGCGGGATGCAACCCGGCCTTCGATATCGCCCGCCTTCCCGTCGGGCAGGCGCTCCATCGTGGGCTCGAGGCCCATGGACGGGAGGTCCTCGAACATGCACCGCTCGCGCTCACGGCCCTGGAACATCTCGTCATCCAGGAACCGGAGAAAGAGGAATTCCAGGTGCGCGGCGAGCTGCGCGCGCGTCGGGCCCGCGCGCCGCGCGACCGCAAAGATGACAGCCTGGGCGAGCACGGTGCCCAGGGTGTTGCCCGCGGTGTTCCATCCGCCGTAGGCCGCGAGACCCGGCACCTCGGGCTGTTCGCGCAGGAGCCGGCAGAGCGCGAGGTCCGAGGCATTGACGTAGGCCACGTCGGCGACCGCCACCGGCTTGCCGGTCTTCAGCGCATCGACGATGGCCCGGACAAACCCCGCGGGGTTGCGGCCGGGCGACTGGATCTCGCGGAGCGTCGCCTGGAAACCCTCGCTGCCCGTGAACCGGTCGAGCCACGGGTGGAACTTCTCGGGCATCCGGGCGCGGACGGCGCCGACCCCCTCCTCCACGATCCACTGGCTGTCCCCGTTGCCCTGCACCTCGACCGGAGAGTTGAAGAAGAGGAGCAGGTTCGCGTCCTCCGGAGAATCCGCCAGGGCGCCGCCGAGCGGGGCCAGGTGGGCCCTGAGGAGTTCGTGGAGCGGCCGGTCCTCGTAGGCCGTCACGATGGACCGGCCTTCGGCGGAGGAGTACGCGGGCCATACCCTCGGCGCATAGCCGCCCTGGCGGCAGGCGTACCGCGCGAGGAGGAGGCAGCCGATCTCGTCGGCGCCCGGATAGGTGATCGCCCTGTCCGCCAGGCCGCGGGAGCGGATCCGCGCCTGGAGGTTTCGGGCCTCGGCCACGTTCCAGCCGTAGTCGTCGGTGTCGTCCTGGGGAAGAAGCAGGAAGTCGAACACCCCCTCCCCCGCCCAGTCGAGCATGGCGAGGTTGACGGCATGGTTGCGGGCGCGACCGCGGCGGTAGTCCAGGTAGACCTCGTCGGGGACCTGCGAGCGGAGCCCGCGCTGCTCCGCGATCTCGGCGGAATCCGCCTCCCCGAGCTCGATCTTGTGCTCGAGCGACGACAGCCGGAACATCCGGGAGCCAAAGGTCGCCCAGTAGGGCTTCTCCTCCTCGCAGGAGTCCGACCGGTTGATCCGCATGACGACACTCGAGGCAAGGATCGGGCATCCCGGGTGCGCCGCCCTCAGGCGGCGAAGGACCGCAAGCCGACTGAGGACGGCCTCGGCCGTCTCGGGGGACGTGCGCGAGGGGATGAGGCCCCCGTAGCCGAGCGTGTCCAGGGCGACCACCGCGGCGTCGGCCGCGGGCACGGCCTGCGCCAGCCAGTCGACTAGTTCCGCGTGGCGGCTCGCCCTCCAGGGATTGCCCAGCCATTCGCGCGGGGGCAGGACGACCTCAAGGCCGGCGGAGCGGGAAAGATAGAGCGGATAGTCGTAGTTGACCGGGCGGTCGTCCATCGGCAGCACCGCGACGCGCTTCATGGCGCACCCCCCGCCGGGCCGGCTCCGCCCAGCTTTTCAAGCTCCCTCATGCACAGGTAGAGGCCGCGCGGCACGTGGAAGCAGCCCTTCCATTTTCCCCCCTTTAGCGGGAGGAGAACCTCCCCGCGCCGGTTGAGGTAGCCAAACCACTCCCCGAATTTGGGATCGGGAAAATGACCCCAAGTGTACGCGCTCACCCTTTCGTACCACTCCCAGCAGGCCTCCCGGCCCGTGAGGCGGTATCCCTTCAGCAGCGCGACGAGCGTCTCCATGTGCACCCACCAGAGCTTCTGGTCCCATTCCAGCTGCTGGGGCGGCCGGCCCTTGGCATCCAGGAAATAGTATATCCCTCCAAACTCGGCGTCCCAGCCGATCTCGAGGGTGCTGAGGACGACGTCGACGGCGCGGCCCGCAAGGGCCCCGTCGTTCCTGGCCTCGGCTATGTCCATCACGAACCACATGGCCTCGATCCCGTGGCCCGGGTTGAGCAGCCGTCCCTCGAAGCAGTCGAGCCTGCCCCCGCCTGGGGCCACGTACTCGTGGAGCACCCGCCTCTCCTCATCCAGGTGGAGCGAGAAGATCTCGCCCAGGCACTCGTCAAGGGTGCGCTCGTACACGCCCGGATCCAGGAGGTCGCCGATCTCCTGGGTCACGTTGGAAAGGATCATGGGAAGCGCCAGCGATCTCATGGGGCGCACACCGGGGACCCTCTTCTCGTACTTGCCCTTGGGGCTGTCCCTGCGGGCGAGGATGTTGCGGTAGGCGCGGATCGCGACGTCCCCGGCCGCCGCCTTCAGGGCCGCGTCGGCCCCGACCGCACGGGAATACTGGCCGAACGCAATGGCCGCGAAACAGTCGGAGAAGATGTTGTAGGGCTGCACGAGGGGGCTCCCGTCCCGCGTCAGGCTGAAGTACCAGTTCCCGTCCCCGTCGCTGCCGCACCGCGCCAGGAATTCCGCCCCGTGCCTCGCCACCTGGAGCCACGAGCCGCGCCTCTCGACCTGGTTGCAGAGCATCGAGAACGTCCAGACCTGCCGCGCCTGCAGCCACACGAACTTGTCCGTGTCGTAGACCGACCCCCCGCGGTCGAGGCATGTGAAGAAACCCCCGCGTTCGCGGTCCAGGGAGTGTTTCTCCCAGAATGGGATCACGTCGTCCAGGAGGGCGCGGCGATACCGCTGCGCCTGCTCCAGGTAACCCTTATCGGGGGAGGTCTCCATGGGTGTCCGGGGATGGGGAAGGTCAGTCGCTGCGTCCCTGCATGTCGGACCTGACGCCCAACCATGCCATGAGGCTGCCGATGCCCAATGTCGAGAGCGCCACCGCGCAGATCATCCCCGCGTGCCCGGCGCTGCTCTCCGGAAAGAGAAGGAGAAGGACCGCGAGGCCAAGGATGATGCCAAAGGCCCCGACGATCCGCAGCTGCCGGCCGTCGTTGGCCTCTCCGATCTCGGACGCGAAATCAACCGGGCGGTCGCGCCGGGAGAAGAACTCGCGCTCCCTGGCCAGCGCCTCCTCGTCGGGCCTCACAAGGGCCCGGACGAGAAGGAAGGTGACGAGGCTCACAGCGACCACGGTGCCGACCTGGTACTGGAAGACCCACGCTCCCGTGCCCAGGACAAAGGGCGACAGGTAGATCGCCAGCGACACGCAGGCGCCGACGGCGATCGAGACAAACGGGGCGGCAGAGGGCACGCCGCGCAGGAACATCCCCAGGACCAGCGGCACGGACAGGGGGGCGGCGACGGTCGCCATCACGTCGATCAGGATGTTGAAGATCCCGCCGTGCCCGAACCTCGCCATCGCGAGGCCGCAGCAGATGACAGCGACGGCGCAGCAGAGCGTGACGAACCTCGCGAGGACGAGCCGCGCCCGCCCCTCAAGCGGGGCGGCCTTGAGCGCGCGGCAGGCCGCGGGGTAGACGTTCTGCGTGATGTTTCCCGCGAGGCTGTTGAGGCCGACGTCGAGGGCGCTCATCGTCGCGGCGCACATGCCGACCAGCACGAGCCCGACGAGCCCCGCCGGAAGGAAATGGATCGCGATCGCCGCGTAGGCGCCCTCCGCCGGCTTGGGCAGCGGCATCGCCGCGACCTGGTCGGCGATCAGGACGCGCGCGGTCATGGGGGGGATGAACCAGATGAAGAGCCCCAGCGCGAAGAGGCCCGCGGCCAGCAGGGCCGCCAGCCTGGCCCCGCGCCCGTCCTTGGCGCTCAGGTATCTCCCGGCGCTCGAGGGCTCGTTCCCGAGGAGAGCCGCGTTGCCGTACCAGGCCAGGAAGAACGCCCACGTGAACCATCCCGGATTGATCCCCTTCATGGTGCCGAGCACCTCCGCCGTCTTCACCGGCCTGAAGTCCTGGGCGAGCCCCGCGCGGGAGATGGCGTCCACGAGGCCCCCGATCCCGCCCACCGCGTGCAGGCAGACGACGCCAAGGAGGACGGTGATCGGCACGAGCACGAGCGCCTTGATGAAGTCGGCCGCCATGACGGCCCAGGCACCGCTGATCCCCGCGTAGAAGAGCACCACGAATCCCAGCAGGATGATCGTGTAGTACATGTTGGTCCCCAGCAGGATCGACGTGAAGATTGCGAGGCCGTAGAGCTGTATCCCCCCGTAGATGGGCCCGGTCAGGATGCCGAGGTAGGCGGAGAACTGCTCAAGGCCCGCACCAAACCGAAGCCGGACGATGTCCACCGACGTGACGCACCGCAGCTGCCGGAACCACCCGCCCGTGAAAAGGGCGACGATCACGAACGCCGTGGCGTTCGCCCCGAACATGAGCGGCAGGCTCCAGCCCGCCTGGAACGCCGCGCCCGCCGCCCCGGTGAAGGTCCATGCGCTGAACCCCCGCATGAACACGCTTCCGCCGATCAGCCACCAGGTCGCCTTTCCCCCCGCCCGGAAGTAGTCGCTCGTGTCCTTGCTGAAGCGCCGGAACACGAGGCCCACCGAGATCAGCGTCAGCAGGTAGCCGCCCATGACGGCAAAGACGGTCCTGCGGTCCTGCAGCATGAAGGCACCGAGCGGCAGCCCGCCGAGGAGAAGCTTGAGGATCGCGGGATGCATGGGTCAGGACCGTCGGCTCAACAGGCCTCGAGGGTGATCGGGCCCGTCCGGCGCGTCCGGATGGCCTCCATGAGCGCAACCTGCTGGCGGCAGTCCTCGAGGCGCGGGGCGAGAGGGGCGCCGGTGCGCACGCCGCCCAGGAACGCCTCCGTCTCCGCCAGGACGCCGAGCCTGTCCACGGGGCCGAAGGCCCCGTCCGAGAACGAGCTCACGAGGGAATCGGCGCTCCAGTGCTCGACGCGTCCGTCCCCCTGGAACTGGGGCGACATGGGGATCCTCAGGTCCAGCGACTGTCCCACGGCGTGTATCCTCGCGGATTCCGAGTTGGCCGCCGAGACCGGCAGGAGCTTCACCTGCACCGCCGTGCCCGAGGCGCATACGGCGTCCAGGACGACATTGACCGCCTTCCGTTCCCCGTCGCCCATCTCCTGGAATCGGATCTGCGCCGAGCGGAACGGGCTCCTCGCAAGGTAGATCGCCGTGTCTATCGCATGGATGGCCGTGGTCGAGAAATCGGGGTCCCACCGGTTGTACCGTATCATCTCGTAGTCGATCCTCCCCACGCCCCCCGGGCCCCCAAGCCCCTCCAGCAACTCCATGGCCCTCCGGACCACTGGCATGTAGCGGCGGTTGAACGCAACCTGCGCCCGAGCCCCTCCCTGCGCCTCGGCGGAGATCAGTTTCCCCAATTCGCCCGGCGTCAGCCCGGGCGGCTTCTCGAGGAGGAGGGGAAAGCCAAGCCCGAGCACCTCTCCCGCAACCGATGCGGTCACGGACGGCGGGACGGCCATCACCACGGCGTCGGGCTTTTCCCGGGAAAGCATGCCCCGCACGTCCGAAAAGCTGCGCCCGTACCCGAACGCCTCGGCGTAGGACGCGGAACTCCCCGGATCGGAGTCGCAGCACGCCGCGAGCTCCACGCCCGCGCCCGAATCGCGGATCTTCCGCTGGGCCGGCCCGTGGCAGAGCCTGGCGAAGCTGCCGCATCCAATCATGCAGATGCGGATGCTCATGGGGATCGCCAGGCCCCCCCTTCGGTCTGGCGCGGCGACGGGGCGGTCGCTTGGGTTCGGGGCTCCATGTCTCTCAGTCGATGGGTTGGGTCTTCCGTGGCAGGGGTCTTTCCAGCGGGCGATAGTACACCTAAGGCGGCCCGGCCATGAGGATAATATCGCCCTCAATCAGCATAATTTCGATAAACTTCGGCGCTCTCCACTGCCTGGGGGAGGGATCGCGGGGCCTCTCCGCGGGGGCCATGGCCACCCGGGAATGGGGGATGGAATTCCACCCGCATATAAGAGCCGAAAATCCGAGCCTAGGTAGGCCGGCCGATCGGGTTTTTACCTTCAATTCCGAAGTGTCTCGCGGCAGCCAGAAGGTGCGTGTCGTTTGAATAAACGTGTCGAAAGTCATTTTGACCGGCAGTGGCCAAGTGAAGCGCATCAGCTGCGCGGAGAAATACCGAAGCGGGAAGGCGGCCGTAGGCTTCTGCGATTCGCCCGTAAATTTCCGGCCCAGATGAGAGCCAATGAAAGGCTCCCGCTTTGTCGTGAGCGCGTACCTGTCCAAGCAGCGCAGCATAGGTGCCTTGAGAAATCGCCCCTTCTCGCAGCTTGCGATGGAACGCCGCAATCATTTCGGCGCTGCCGTGCGCCGCGCACGCTACGTTGTCCGTTGCCGCCAAGGCACGGACTTTGTCGGCTCCAGGATCGTCGAAGTAAAGCCTGACGAGATAGCTGGTGTCGAAATAGATCACTCTATCTCGCGGTCACGTTCCTCGCTGATCAATTTTGTGGAATCCATTCCGCCGCTGAGATGCTTGCGGTGCGCCAGAAATGCGCGTGTGAAGCGGGGCATGGCGAAAAATGGTTTCACGGGCGACGGCCGCGCCGGCACTATTTTTGCGATCAATCGCCCTCTCTCCGTGACATTTACTTCGCCCACGGCAGCCTGCCGCACCCATGCACCGGTGGCACGATGAAGCTCTCTTATTGTTATAGTCTTCATGTGTCACACATGTGACACATTACGCGTTCCTCGGCAAGTCCGGACGCAACCCTCCAAAATTGGGGACAGTCATTGCTGCCCGCGCGGACTTAAACCGAGGCAAGCGGCCTATGAAATAGCATTATCCATCTATTAATGTGTGCCTTATGGCAGACGGCCCCGCATACCGGGCCACGAGCGCCGCAAATGGGCTCTGATCGCGCAAGGTGACGTTAAGTCGAAGCAAGGCTTCACCCGAGGGCGTCACAATTTACTCCCTTGACCGCGCCCCGAACCGAAAGCGCATAAAAACCATCCCAACGCTCTTATCCACGCACCTGTCCCAGAAGTGGTGCCCCCGCCCGGACTTGAACCGGGACAAGCGGTTTAGGAAACCGCTGCTCTATCCAGTTGAGCTACGGGGACTAGTTACCAGCCGACAGACGGCTGAATCGAATATAACGGCGGCCAGAATGCAACAGGCAAGGATCATGGGGGCAGGCGCCCGGGAGCCATTACGGCTCGGCCAAATGGCCGGGCAAGCAGTAATGGGCGCCCGCGGGAAACCCGTCCACCCCCCCCGCCCACGGGCACTTAGGGGGTGACCGGGGCGGGCCGTGACGGTATTTTCGGTGTCCAATTCAAGGGATGCCCCCTATGACCAAACGCGGAAAAACGCTGGCCGCCATCCTCGCGGGCTCTACACTCCTGCTGCTCTCCCAGGTCTCCCTTCAGCTGCACCTTCCGGCTTTCTTTCAGTGGGTCTTCCTGGTCGCCGGCCTTCTCGTGGTCTCGGTCAACGTGTGGCGGGTGATGAGGGCGGGGGACAGACCTCCGGACCGCCATTGAACCCGCACTCCCATGAAATACCACCTCTACAAGCTGATCCCGCCCCGCACGGACTTTGCGCACACCATGACGCAGGACGAGGCGAGGCTCATGCAGGCGCACGTGCTCTACTGGTCGAGCGTCCTTGAGGAGGGCCGCGCCGTGGCATTCGGGCCCGTGGCGGATCCCAGGGGCGGCTACGGTTTGGGGATCATTCAGCTACCGGACGACATGGACCCCGAAAAGCTGGGCCAGGAGGATCCCGCCCTCAAAGCGGGTGTCGGATTCAGGTGTGAGATCCACCCCATGCCCATGCTCATGCAGAGGGACTGAGAACCCCGGTCCGCGGGGCACACCGCCGTCCCGCTGGCATACGGGATGATTTAGGGTAGAATATACATCACCATGATCGATACCATCAAGAAGACCCTGCTGGCCGGAGTCGGCGCCGCAGTGGTTACCAAGGACAAGGTCGAGTCCGCGCTCGCGGACTTCGTAAAGCAGGGCAAGGTCACCTCCGCGGAGGCGCGCGAGATGGCCGACAAGATCGCAGCCGAGGGAAAGAGGGAATTCGAGACCCTGAGCGGGGAGCTCAACGAGAAGATCCGGGACGTGCTTGCGGGCTTCAGCCGCAGCACCCAGGACCGCCTCGACGCCCTCGAGGCCCGCGTGAAGAATCTCGAGCACAAGCACGGGGCCAAGGGCTAGGGAGCGTGAAGCCGTTCAAGGTCCTGCACGAGGCGGTCCGCGCGAAGCACATTCTCGCGGTGCCGGCGCGGCACGGCTTTGCCATCCTGCTGCCAGCCCGACCTGCAGCCGGGCTTCCTGCAGAAGGTGATCCCCAAGGCGACTGACCTGGGACATCATCCGCCAGGGTCGCCACAAGTAGCGACCCGGGAGGCGCTTGCGGGGCCCAAACTGCTGCGTTGACAACCCCCTGCGGGGTTCCACGCTCTCCCTTCCACTTTTTACACACGCCATGAGCACCGTTGAAACCAAGCAGCAGACACCCACACCCGCCCAGATTCCGTTCACGGATCCCCAGGCCTGGGTGCGCTTTGTCACCGACACCGGCAAGATCCTTCCCCGCAAGTACACCGGGCTCTGCGCGAAGCACCAGCGCGCCGTGACGCGCACGATCAAGCACTCGCGCAACATGCTGCTCACGAAGTGAGCGGGCGCTCGGCCAACGCATAATTGCCGGAGCTCAAAAGGCTCCGGTCTTTTTTTGCCCATTTCTCGGCACTCACCCCATGGCCCACGCCCCCCGGACCTACACCGGAACCCCGCGAAACCTGGCCCTTCTCGCCCGGGTGCTGCGCGGCGGCGGCATCGTGGCGGTGCCGACGGAGACGGTCTATGGCCTCGCGGCCGACGCCACGAGCCGGGCCGCGTGCCTCCGGATCTTCGCGGCGAAGGGCCGGCCCTCGAGCGACCCGCTGATCGTCCACATCGCCTCCCTCCGGGACCTGGGCCGGGTGGCCGTGCCCAATGCCGCGGCCCTCAGGCTTGCCGGGAAATTCTGGCCGGGGCCGCTCACCCTCGTGCTCCCGAAGACGGGGGCCGTGCCCGGCGTGGTCACGGCGGGCCTGCCGAGCGTGGCCGTCCGGATGCCGGCGCACCCCCTCTTCCGCCGGCTGATCCGCCTGGCGGGCGTGCCGCTCGCCGCGCCGAGCGCCAATCCGTTCGGATATGTGAGCCCGACTACCGCCGAGCATGTCCGAAGGAGCCTGGGCCGGCGCGTCGGGCACATCCTGGACGGCGGGGCTTCCCGGGTCGGCCTTGAGTCGACGATCGTCGACCTGCGCGATCCCGGCCGCCCGGTCCTCCTGAGGCCGGGGATCATCACCCGGGAGGAGATCTCGAGGGTGCTCGGGGTGCCGGTCCGGAATGCGGGACGGCCGCGGGGCGGGAACCGCCCCAGGGTGGCGCCCGGCCAGATGGCGCGGCACTACAGCCCGAGGACGCCGGTCAGCCTCCACGCGTCGCTCCGCCCCGCCCAGGCGGCGAAGGGCCCGCGCGACGCCTGGCTCTTCGTGTCCAAACCCGTCGGGAGGCAGCCCGTGAACGTGTTCTGGCTCGACGAGCGGGGCGACCTGAGGCGTGCCGCGCGGCGCCTCTTTGCGGTCCTCAGGGACCTGGACGAGGGGGGATTCCGGCGCATCCGCGCGGAACTGCCCCCGGGGACGGGCGTGGCCGAGGCCCTGCGCGACCGCCTGACGCGGGCCGCGGGCTAGCGGACGACGGCTGCGAGCTCCCGCAGGAGCCGCTCGTTCTGCTCGGGCGTGCCCACGGTCACGCGGACCCATTCCGGCATGCCGTAGCTCCTGACGGGCCGCACGATGACGCCCCGGCGCTGGAGGGCGTCGAACACCCGGTCGCCATCCCCCACCCTGACCAGGATGAAGTTCGCCTCGCTCGGGACGAACTCGAGCCCGAGGTCCGCGAACCCCTTCTCCAGCCGCCGGAGGCCGCTGCGCGTCTCGGCCACGCACCTCCGGGAGAATCCCGTGTCGTCGAGCGCGGCGATGGCCGCCGCCTGCGCGATCGCGTTCACGTTGAAGGGCTGGCGCACCCGGTCGAGGAGCGTGGCGAGCTCGGCGCTCGCGTAGCCGTAGCCGACCCGCAGGGAGGCGAGCCCGTAGACCTTGGAGAAGGTCCGCAGGCCGATCACGTTGCGGCCCTCCCTGATCAGCGGCCGGATGTCCGGCGGGGCGCCGGCGAAGTCGGAGTAGGCCTCGTCCACCACGCAGATGGCCGTGCCGGGAAGGGACCGGATGAAGGAGGCCAGCTCCTCGGGGGAGTTCGCGGTGCCCGTCGGGTTGTTGGGCGTCGCGACGATGACAAGCTTCGTCCGCGGCGTCACCGCCCGGGCGAGCGCGCTCAGGTCGTTCCTGTGGCCGACGAGCGGCACCTCGACCGCCTTCGCGCCGAAGAGGACGGCGACCAGGCTGTAGACCACGAATTCCGGCTTGCCCATGACGACCTCGTCGCCCGGCCCGAGGAAGACGTGGCCCAGGAGCTCGATCACCTCGTTGGAGCCGTTGCCGATCACGAACTGCTCCGGGGCGAGGCCGTGGAATCGCGCGAGCCGGTTGCGCAGCGCGTAGCACCCCCCGTCGGGGTAGAGCTGCCCCTGCTCAAGGGCCCGCTTGCCCGCCTCCACGGCCATCGGCGACGGGCCGAACGGGTTCTCGTTGGAGGCGAGCTTGATGATGCCCGAGGGGTCCAGTCCCATGTCGCGCGCGACGTCCTCGATCGGCCTGCCCGGCACATAGGACGGGTAGGAGTGGACGAAGGGCTTCGCGAGGTCGGAGGGCTTCACGGGACTTGGGGCGGCCATTGGAGACGAACCGGCAACCGGGTTGAAGCCAAAAGGGATTCGCAATGGCCGCCCGCATGCGGCTAGAACGGGGGCTTGATGCCGACACGCCTGCCCCCGCCCGCGCTGGCCCTCGCCTGGGCGCTCGCCCTCTCGTGCGCCCTCCCCGCCCGGGCCGAGGACACGGTCAAGGTCGAGACGGGGCAGATCCTGGGCGCGCGGTTTGCGATCGCGAGCCCGCCGGGGGCGTGGAACCACCGGCTCCTCCTCATCGCCCACGGCTACCGGCCGGACACGGCCCCGCTGATCCCCGACCTCCACACCGACAGGGCCTGGATCAAGGCGATCCTGGACGAGGGGTGGATGGTTGCGACGACGAGCTACCGCAGGAACGGGGTCATCGTGGGCGACGCGATCGCGGACCTGGACGCGCTGCGGGCGTTCATCGCCACGGCCTACGGGGACCCCGAGCGCACCCTCCTCGAGGGGGAGTCGATGGGGGGGTTGGTCGCCGTGATCATGGCCGAGCGCGACAAGGGCCCGTACGACGGGGCGTTCGTGTTCGACGCCACGCTCTACCTCAAGGAGTCCAACACGCAGGTCGGCCTTTCGCTGCTCCCGAGGATCCCGCTCCTCTTCGTCGCCACGCAGCGCGAGGCGGCCGGGCCGAAGAGCTACCTGACCGCGCTCGTTTCCCGGCCCGAGCCTGTCGTCCAGCCCGCGCTCTTCCTCATCTCCAGGGAGGGCCACACGAACGTGAACCAGGCCGAGCACCTGGAGGCCCTCCGCGCCCTGGACGCCTGGGTGGAGAAGGGTCCGGACGCCCTCCCCAAGCCGAAGGACCAGGCGCCGTACTTCGACGCCACCGTGGAGCCCGACCCGGGCCCCTCGACGGCGGCCGCCCACGAGGACGGCCGGGGGTTCGACACCCGCGTCGCCGAGATCGACCAGGTCTACGGGACGCTCCTCCTGGAGGCCCAGGCCGGGGACTTCAAGGCCGGGGGCATCCCGCCCATGACCTACTGCACCGTGAAGGTCGGCGGGAAGAGCTACCGGACCCTCTACGGGAGGACGTACACCGACGTGAGGAGCGGCGAGTGGGTCGCGTTCCCCGACGCGGACGGCAGGACCGTCCTCTCGAGGAACTTCGCCGACGCCGCGGGCACGGCGAGCCTGAAGGTCGGCGACCCCGTGTCGCTCACCCCCGTGGACCCGGGCGCGCCGCTACGCAGGTAGCCGGCTCTGGACGAAGACCCACTTCATCCCCGCGGCCTCCGCGGCCTTGATGCCGGGCTGGCCGTCCTCGAACACGAGGCAGCCCGCGGGGGCGACGCCCATCCGCTTGGCCGCGANNCCGCGAGCAGGAACATGTCGGGCGCCGGCTTCCCGTGCTCGACGTCGTCGGCCGTGACGACGACCGGGAATAGGGGCGCAAGCCCGGTCTTCTCGAGCGTGCTCTCGACGACGTCGCGCGTGCCGCCGGACGCGATCGCGACCGGGTGGCTCCGGCTGACCCGCCGGGCGAAGTCCACCACCGGGGCGATCACGGTCAGCTTCTGCAGCGATCCCTTGAAGATGTCCTCCTTGTGCTTGTAGACCGCGACCGGGTCCAGCTCCAGGCCGTGGCGCTTCCCGAGGAGGGCCGCGACCTTCCTCGAGGGCACGCCGCCCAGCTCGTAGAAGAGGTTCTCGTCGAGGCTGCCCTTGAGGCCCGCCCTCTGGAGCGCGGCCTCCCATGCGGTGTAGTGGAGCGGCATCGTGTCGACGAGCGTGCCGTCCAGGTCAAAGATGTAGCCGGCGAACTCGCCCTCTGGGATCTTGATCTTCATTCGGAACGGGCAACGACGCCCGAAACCGCCCCCTCCGCAACCCCAAAAAACGCTCGTGGGGCGGTCCCCCGCGGGTAGTCTCGCCCGGAAGCACCCCAAAACATGAAAAAATACCTCGTCGAGTTCNNACTTCAACCCGGCCGTGACGCTCGCGGTCTGGATCCGCGGGAAGTGCGAGAACAGGCACGTGGTCCCCTACTGGATCGCGCAGATCGCCGCGGCGCTCGTGGCCGCCTGGCTCGTCGGCAAGATCAAGATGCCCGGGACGGCGCAGCCGCTCGTGCTCGCTGGCTGGAAGCCCGCGTTCGTCGCCGAGTTCCTGTTCACCTTCGCGCTCTGCTGGGTGGTGCTCAACGTGGCGACCTCAAAGGGCACCCAGGGGAACTCGTTCTACGGCCTGGCGATCGGCATGACGGTCATGGTCGGCGCCTACGCCGTCGGCGGCGTATCGGGCGGCGCGTTCAACCCCGCGGTCGCGACGGGGATAACCCGGATGGGGCTCTCCCTCTGGAGCAACTACTGGGTGCTGGTCTCCGGCGAGGTCGCCGGCGCCATCGCCGCTGCGACCGCCTACAAGCTCGTGAGCGAGGGCGACTGAGCCCCGGCCTACTTCCGGTAGCCGCGGTGCAGCCTGCCCGCGGCCTTCGGGACCGCCTCGTCCAGGATCTTCTGGTCGAAGAGGGCCGAGTACACGTACGGGAAGCCGTCGATCTTCTTGCGCTCGATGGTCGCGCCGATGAACCGCTCGATGCTGCGGGCGTCGCGGACGTCGTCCTCGGTCACCAGCGTGAAGGCGTCGCCCGTGTTGTGGGCGCGGCCGGTCCGGCCGATCCTGTGCACGTAGTCCTCGGCGTTCTCCGGGACGTCGTAGTTGATCACGTGGGAGACCCCCGCGATGTCGAGTCCCCGGGCCGCGATGTCGGTGGCGACCAGGACCTCGTTCTTTCCGCTCTTGAACCCCTCGAGCGCCTCGACGCGCTCGCGCTGGTTGCGGTCCGAGTGCATGACGCCGACCCTGTGTCCCTTCTGCTCGAGCCGGGCCGCGATGCGGTCGGCCCCCATGCGTGTGCGGCAGAAGATGAGGACGCTCTTGAAGTCGGTCTTCTCGAGGATCAGCTGGAGGAGGTCGAACTTCTGCTGGGCGACGACCGGGTAGAAGCAGTGGGCGATCGTGTCGGCGGCCGAGTGCTTGCGGCCGATCTCGACCTTCGCCGGGTTGCTGAGCGCCCAGCCTGCGAGCTGCTCGATCTCGGGCGGGAGGGTCGCCGTGAAGAAGAGCGTCTGGCGGTTCTTCGCGCATTTCTGGACGATCCGCTTCACGTCGGGCAGGAAGCCCATGTCGAGCATCCGGTCGACCTCGTCGAGGACGAGGATGTCGATCTTGTCGAGGGAGCAGTTGCCCTGCTCAAGGTGGTCCAGGAGGCGCCCCGGCGTCGCGGCGAGGATGTCCATGCCGCGCCTCAGGTCCTCGGTCTGCTTTCCGTAGCCCACCCCGCCGTACACGATCGTCACCCTCAGGTCGGTGAACTGGGCGTACTTGTGGAAGGCCTCCTCGACCTGGAGCGCGAGCTCGCGCGTCGGCTCGAGGATGAGGCAGCGCATCGCGCCGTGCTGGCCCAGGCGCTGGATGATCGGGAGCGCGAAGGCCGCGGTCTTGCCGGTGCCGGTCTGGGCCGACCCGATGACGTCCCTGCCCTCAAGGATGAGCGGGATTGCCTGGACCTGGATCGGGGTGGGCTCCGTGTAGCCCTTCTCCTTCACCGCGTGCGCGAGCGCGTCACAGAGGCCCAGCTTCGAGAATGGCGTGTCCATCTTCGGGATGTCCACGGGTACCTGCGGCTTGAACGTGACCTGCGCGGGATGCTCGAAATCGTCGCGAACGGGGCGGGGCCTGCGCCCGTCGCCCGGTCGGCCGGGGCCGGACCTGGAGGGGCCGCGGCCGAGCGGCCTGCGCTCGTCCTGGCGCGGCCGGGGCTCCTGGGGCCTGCGGTCGTCCTGCCTGGGGCGGGACTCCTGGGGCCTCGACTGGGGGCCGCCCTGGGGCTGTCCGCCCTGGGACGGGCCGCGGCCATGGCCTCCCCGGGGGGAGGACGGATGCGGGCGGCCTCCGCCCTGCGGGCCCGGCCGGCGCGGCGCCGGTCCGTCCTGGTGGCGCGCCGCGACGTGCGGGGCTGCCGGTTTCGGCTTCTGGGCTGGGGCTATCGATTCACGAAGCCGGGCAATGAACTTCCTTAGCATGATCTGGATGAAAGGTTCACAGTCCCAGCGTTCAGCCCCTTTTGCAACCCCCCATTGCGGCCCCCGGACGGCGGGGGGGCGTCCCCCCAGCCCATTGGATTCTCGCTTGGCATGACTTTGCCCCCCAGCATGATGCTCACCTGTCGCCCCCCCCGATGAATCCCGACCTCCTCTGGTTTGTCCGCCTAGGCATCGAACAGGGCCTGTTCACCCGGGTCCAGGCGGTGTCGCTCAAGGCCAGGCTGGGGCAGTACAACCTGGAGATGCTGGTCTTCGCCCAGAAGCTGATCGACGACGACATTGTCACCAATGTCGAGGCGCTGGAGAAGCTCGCGGGAATGGCGACGAAGAGGTCGGACCAGGGCCCGCCCAAGGACGACCCCTTCGCGGCGCCCGACGACCTGGTCGAGGACAACATCGCCATGCCCCCCAAGAAGGTGGTCGCGGGGGCGACCCCGAGCATCGCATTCGACGCCCTGGGCAAGATGGACGAGAAGTCGCTCGCCGAGTCGCTCAAGGAGCTCCTCGGCAGCTCGGTGCGCTTCGGGGCGAGCGACCTGCACCTGTGCACCGGCCGGCGCCCGTTCGTCCGCCGGGACCGCGCCATCTCCTACATCAGCGAGCACCTGCTCACCCCGGAGGAGGCGCTCCGGATCAACACCGTCCTCCTCACGCCGGAGCAGAACAAGGTGTTCATGGCGAAGCACGACCTGGACTACGCGCTCCCGATCGGGGCGGACGAGCGCTACCGCGTGAACCTCATGTTCCACAAGGAGGGCGCCGCAGGCTCCTACCGCATCGTGCCGAAGGAGGTCCGGACGCTCCCGGAGCTCGGGTTCGCCTCGCACATCGAGACGCTCAAGAAGATGCTCAGCTACCACAACGGGCTCGTCCTGATCACGGGCCCCGTCGGGTCGGGAAAGACGACCACGCTCGCCTCGATGGTGGCCTACCTGAACGAGACGAGGAAGGACCACATCATCACGGTCGAGGATCCGATCGAGGTCGTGCAGGTGTCGAGGGGCTGCAACGTGACGCAGCGCCAGGTGGGCGACCACACGAAGACCTTCTTCACGGCGCTCAAGGGCGCGCTGCGCGAGGACCCCGACATCATCGTGATCGGCGAGCTTCGCGACCTGGAGACGATCGAGATGGCGATCAGCGCCGCCGAGACGGGGCACCTTGTCATCGGGACCATGCACACGAGCGACGCTGCGACGACGCTCAACCGCCTCCTCGACGTCTTCCCGGCGGCGCAGCAGACGCAGATCCGCGCGAGCGTGGCCGAGAGCCTCCGCGGCATCGTCTGCCAGCGCCTCCTTCCCGCCGACAAGGGGGGCCTCGTGATGGCCTGCGAGATCCTCGTCAACAACATGGCGATCTCGAACCTCGTCCGCGAGGGCAAGACCACGGGCCTGCGCAACACGATGGAGACGGGGGTGCGCGAGGGGATGTGCCTCATGGACAGCGTCATCTTCGGACTCTGGCAGGACAACAAGGTCTCCAAGAACACGGCGCTCGCGAACATAACCAACCGCACGCTCCGCGCGCGCATCAACTGACCCGCCATGGCCGAGATCGACACCCTCCTGCGCTCCATGGTCGACAAGGGCGGCTCGGACCTGCACCTGATGGTCGGGCTCCCGCCGAAGGCCCGCGTCTCGGGCTCGATCCAGCCGATCGCGGAGAAGCCGCTCGACGCGGCCTCGCTCGAGCGGCTGCTCAGGGAGATCGTCCCCGAGAGGAAGTGGAGGGAGTACCTCGAGCGCAAGGACCTAGACCTCGCCCACGAGATCGAGGGCTTCGCGCGCTTCCGCGGCAACTTCCTCTACAACCACTGGGGCCAGGCGGCGGTGTTCCGCCAGATCCCGGCGAAGATCCTCTCCTTCGACGAGCTGAAGCTGCCCGAGGCGATCAAGAAGCTCTGCCACCTGAACGAGGGGCTCGTCGTTGTCACCGGCCCGACGGGCAGCGGCAAGTCGACCACCCTCGCCGCGATG
>PLXR01000122.1 GCA_003151495.1 Opitutaceae bacterium | reverse complement strand
CTCTTTCGAAACAGCCTCTAAGCGACATCCATTCCGGAGCGGACACTGGCTTCACGTTGAACGGCTTCCGACAACCCGCCAGATCGCCTGCCTGGGCGTCCGAGGCTCTGCCAACATCATTTCTTCTCGCGTCCAATTGCGATAACGTCTTCGGCGGGGTTGTTTTCGACCAGAGTCGTGACAAAGCGCCCCCATGCCTCCAGCGCTGAGCGTTTTTCGTCAGCGTAGGAGTGGCGGGCGTAGATCGCGGCCACCCCGCTGATTGTCCCGCTCTTGTGGTTCAGGATCGCGTCGGCGATATGCGGCGGGATGCCCAAGCGCTGCATCCCGGTCGTGCCGGTGCGGCGAAGGTCGTGAAACGTCCAATGTGGGATTTCCACTTTGGAGAGATCAAGTCCGCGCTCCGTCGCTTCCTCTTGGGCGGCCGCCAACATTTCCCTGTCGAGATTCTTCTTCGCGCGGCTGTAGCCGGACACAGGGGCCTCGCCAGTCGTTGTGAATAGGAGACGGCGCTTGTTGTCGAACGTCGGCAGACCGTTGATGACGGCGAGCGCCGCCTCAGACAGGGCAACCTCGTTGGCGCGCCCGTTCTTTGCTCGCTCTTTCGGGAGCGTCCACACCCGATCCCTAAGCTTCAACTCGGCTGCTGATAATCCGCTGGCCTCGCCTTCGCGCTGAAGGGTCAGCAGGAGGAGCTTTGTCAATGGCCCGAACGGGTAGCCGACCGCCTCAGCTGCTTTCCAAAGCCACCGGATTTCGTCGTCGGCCAGAACTCGGTCGCGACTGCTCTCAACGACGGGCGCGCGCATCCCGGCACAGGGGGTGGCGACTACGATGTCACGCGCTACTGCCCAATTGAAGAGCTTGCGAACGACGCTGAAAACGCGGTTCGTCATTGTGCTGACGCCGCGACGCTGGAGGTTGTCTAAGAGTTCAATCACGTCCCGTTTCGTGATGTCCTGGATTTGGCGGCTACCCCATATGGGCAGAACGTCGTGATTGAGCATCCGCTCGACCTCGGGCCGCGAGCGCTTGTCCCTGGCGTGGCGCTCGATGAAATCGGCGACGACGTTGGCGACGAGGTTCCGACCTTCAATCGTCTCCTGTCGGGCCTTTCGCTTTTGCGACGCAGGGTCGCCTCCCTTCGCAACGATCTGGAGTTTCGCCTTGGCCTCATCTCTGGCCTCGCCAAGCTCCAGAGCGGGGTAGGGGCCCAAGGTCAGCTTCCGCGGCCTGCCAGCGTAGCGGTAGCGAACGGCCCAGGACTTGGCCCCTGACCCCGGTTGGATGACAAGATAGAGCCCGGTCAGCAGTCCGTCGGGGATTTCGCGGCGCTTCGAAGGATCGGCCCTCGTCTGCTCGACAGCTCGGCTGGTTAGTACCTTGGCCAACGATCCCTCGCGGGTAACGGTGGGGTAACAGAACGGGGTGGTTAGGGCCTGTTACCCGAAGATGGTATCAATGGCTAACATTAGCCACAGTGGCAATTATCTGCGAGGTCCGACTTCAGCGAGAGCGCCCGCTTTGTTAGGCAGAGTTTGAGAGGGGCGCCCGACTTCTAAGCGGCAGGTCGCAGGTTCGAGCCCTGCCGGGGTCGCCACCCGCGTTTTCATCCATTGATTCTGTTGAACTTTTTGCCCCGTTTTCCCAACCCACGGCCTAGGGTTGGGAATCCTTGTCCCGTGTATGTTCCTCAAGGCGTGTCACCGCGGCCCTTGCAAGTATCTTCTGGTCGGCCTTCGCGGTGTATCGCTCGACCTCATCGAGGCTCTTGTGCCCAGTGATGGAAGCGATCTGTTTCGACGAGCATCCAGCCTCAGCCAGGCGGCGGGCTGCCGCCTTCCGCAGCCCGTGGAGAACGCAACGTTCTGGAAGACCCGCCTTAGCGATGGCATCCGCCATCATGTTCCCGAAGCCCGCAACGCTGAAGGGCTTCCCATACGCGGTCGCCAGAATGTCTGCGGCCAACGCGCGAGGGCGGCTCTCAGGTCGGCATGGACGGGGATGATGATCTTGTCGTCGGTCCGTTCCATGTCGCCTTTTTGCTGCACGACCTCGATGGCACCAGCTTTGGCGTCGTAGCTCCGCCACGTCATCGCCGCGAGATCCGCTCGTCGCTGGCCCGTGAACAAGGCCAGGGCGAAGGTCGTCCGTTCGCGGGTGCCGAGTGGCCAGTGCTCCTCAAACGCGGCGATTTCCAAGTCCGTCCACGTGTGGTGAGTGCCTTCGCGGAAGCGAGCTATCGTCGCGGTCGGATCGTCGTCGCGCCACTCGTCCTTGATGGCGAAGCCCATAAGCACTCTCAGCGCCTTCAGAACGGCGGCGTCCGAACCAACGCCCGGAGCTTCGCCNNGCTTCTCGCTGCCCTCCCGGATCCTGCCCAACGCGCCGCATAGCGGTCGGGTGGCCGGGTGCTCTGGGTAGCAGGCGCCCCCGGGGTAGAATCAGGCCTATTCTCAACGCCGTCCGATCGACGGTACCCCGACCTCGACCGCTGGGAGTGGCTGGGTGACACCGCCGAACCCCGCGTTCGGAAACCCGAGCATGGGCCGGCGGACGGCGGCAGCGAAACTGATGAGCACCCGATCCCGATGAAGCCGCACCAGGAACCGTCGACCCAGGAAGTGCTCGCCGGCCTCGTCGAGCGGGTCACCTTCCACAACGAGGAGAGCGGCTTCTGCGTCCTCCGGGCCAAGGCCCGGGGACACCGGGAGCTGGTGACCGTCGTCGGTCATACCGCGACAATCTCCGCCGGTGAGTGGATCACCGCCTCCGGCGAGTGGATCAACGACCGGACCCACGGCCAGCAGTTCAAGGCGCGCTTCCTCCGCACCTCGGCACCGACGTCGATCGACGGCATCGAGAAGTATCTCGGCTCGGGCATGATCCGGGGCATCGGTCCCGTCTACGCGAGGAAGCTGGTCGGAGCCTTCGGCGAGAAGGTGTTCGACGTGATCGAGGCGGAGC
>PLXR01000033.1 GCA_003151495.1 Opitutaceae bacterium | reverse complement strand
CGGTGAACTTGATGGCGTTGCCCAGGAGGTTCGTGATCACCTGCCTGAGCCGGCCGGGATCGCCACGCAGGCGCCTCGGCAGGTCCGCGGGAAGGCTGCATGCGAGCTCGATCCCCTTTTGCCGTGCCCGTTCCGCGAAGATGTCCACCGCCCCCTCGACCGCCTCGACAAGGTCGAAGTCGAGCATCTCGAACGCGAGTTTGCCCGCCTCGATCTTCGAGNNAAGTCCAGGATGTCGTTGATGATCGTCAGGAGCGAGTCGGCCGAGCTGCGGATGGTCTCGGCGAACTCCCGCTGGATCGGGGCCAGGTCGGTGTCGAGGAGGAGCCCGGTCATCCCGATCACTCCGTTCATCGGGGTGCGGATCTCATGGCTCATGTTCGCGAGGAATTCGCTCTTGATCCGCGACGACTCGATCGCCGCGTCGCGGGCCCTGGACAGCTCGATTTCCGTCTCCTTGAGCTGGGTGATGTCCTTGGTGACCCCCAGGGTCCCGATGATCCTGCCCTTTTCGTCCCGCACGGGTATCTTTGTCGTGAGCCCCCACGACACCGTCCCGTCCGTCCTTGTCTCCTTCTCGGAAAGGCCCACGATCGGCACCCCGGTCCGGATGATCTGCCGTTCGCCCTCGTACGCGGGACGCGCGTGCTCCTCCGTGAATAGGTCGAAATCCGTCTTGCCCACGAGCGACTCCGTGCGTCCGTCCCCAAACTTCTCATTGAAGGTCTTGCTTACCTTTAGGAAGCGCGAATCCAGGTCCTTGAAGTAGACGTGGTCAGGGATGTTCTCGAGAAGCGTCCTCATGTAGAGGTGATCCCGCGCCGCAATGTCGGCGGAGGGGTCCGGGGCCTTCGGCTTCTCGTCGGCGCGACCTGAAGCCCGGGGGACAACCACGGCAAACACCCAGGCCGAGAGGGCGATCATCACGAGCGCTATCGCCAGGGCCCCGCCGGGTCCCCCAGCAACCGGGAGTCTCTCGCGCAGCACGAACGCTAGGCTCGTGAGGACCACCAGTATCCCGGCGGCAACCGACTGGCCCGCCGGCCCAGCTGGGGTCCGTTGCCTCACAGCTTTCCCTTCCCGGGCACTCCCGGGATGCCCGTTCGCGCCGGACGGGTGCTGTCCAGCCAGCTGAGGCTGTATTCGGCGGGGTACATGGGGCGACCACCATTCCGACCTCAACGCTGCCGGCGAGTGTGGCTTCCCCCAATATCGGCACTAAACCGAATGAGTCAAATGCCTCCGCCTATCCCCCGTGCTCGGCAAGCCACCGTTCGGCGTCAATGGCGGCCTGGCATCCCATGCCGGCCGCGGTGATCGCCTGGCGGTAGACATGGTCTGCGCAATCGCCCGCGACATAGACCCCGGGCACCTTCGTCCTGACCTGCGAGCCCGGGGCCGGCACGAAGTAGCCGTTTGCGTCGACGTCGAGCGCCGAGGAAAACGCCGCCGAATTCGGGACGTGGCCGATCGCCACGAATATCCCCCTGACCGGCAGCACGCTCTCCGCCCCGGTCTTCAGGCTCCTCACCCTGAGGCCGCTCACCGCGCCCTCCGCGACGCCGACGGCCTCAACCGGAACGCTGTCCCAGACCGGCTGGATCTTCGGGTGCGTGGTCGCGCGGTCCGACATGATCTTGGACGCCCGCAGCGCGTCGCGGCGGTGGACGAGGTAGACCTTGCTGGCGAACCGGGTGAGGAAGAGCGCCTCCTCCGCGGCGCTGTCGCCGCCCCCGATGACCGCCACCTCCATCTTGCGGTAGAACGCCCCGTCGCAGGTCGCGCACGTCGTCACTCCCTTCCCGCCGTAGAGCTCCTTCTCGCCCGGGATTCCCGTCATCCGGGGGGAGGCGCCGGTCGCGATGATCACCGTCTTCGCAAGCACGGTCCGGTCGCCGCAGACGAGCTTCCGGGGCATCGAGGCGAAGTCGACCGACTGCACGAGCGCCTGCTCGAAGCGGGTCCCGAACTTGGCCGCCTGCTTCCTGAGGTTGTCCATGAGCTGGAAGCCGTCCACGCCCTCCGGGAATCCGGGGAAGTTCTCTACCTCGCTCGTGGTCGTCAGCTGCCCGCCGGGCAGGGGACCCTCGATCACGAGGGGGTTCAGGTTTGCGCGCGCCGCGTAGACGGCGGCCGTAAGGCCGGCGCACCCTGTGCCCACGATGACGACATTCTCCACGGAGGAATTGGACATGATGAGAGGTTGATAAGACACAGAGATCCGGAGTGCGTCCAGCGCAACCATGGATATGTAACCGAATAGAAGCGATTGCGGGTGAGGCCATTGTGGCCCCGGGGTTGCATGCCTGGCCCCGGGTCGATTGAATGGGACCCCGCAGCCCTCCCGGCCAACCCGCAACCCCCGGCCACCCCTCCCATGAAAGCGTCCCCCAATACCAAGACCCCCGTTGCAATCCGCCTCCTCGCGCTGATCGCAGCCCTCGCGCTCTGCCTCGGCGGATTCTCGGCGGAGCCCGGGGCCCCCGCCTCCTCCGCCGACCAGGCGCGCCGCGAGGGGCTTCCCAGGAAGGTCCTGCTCGGCACGATGGTCTGCGGCCCGGATGTCTTCAAGACGCCGCTCGCCGAGCGTCTCAGGCGCATGGACGAGGCGGTCGAGTCCATGGCGGCCCAGGCGAGGGCCGGCTATCCCGGGAAACGGCTCGACCTGGTGGTCCTCCCAGAGGCGCTCATCGCTCGACCCGGCGACACGATCGCCGTGGAGGCCGTGAAGCTCTCCGAGGTCCAGGGCCGGTTCGGGGACTGCGCCAGGTCCCACGGCTGTTACATGGTCATCCCGATGTACCTTGACGAGTCGGGCGCGGCACCCCTCTACAGCAACGTCGCGGTGCTCGTGGACCGTTCGGGAAAGGTCGCCGGCATCTACCGCAAGGTCCATCCCGTCGCCCCCGAGGGGAGCGACGTGATCGAGACGGGGACGACGCCCGGCGGGAGCTTCCCCGTCTTCGACTGCGACTTCGGACGCGTCGGGATCCAGATCTGCTTCGACATGCTCTATGCCGACGGCTGGGCGGCGCTCGCCAGGCAGGGCGCCGAGATCGTCGCCCTTCCGACCGCCTCCCCCCAGACGACCTACCCGTCGTACTACGCGCAGGAGCACCGGTACTACGTGGTCAGCGCGGCCCCCAGGGACCACGCCGCGGTCTACAGCCCGCTCGGCCTGATAGAGGCGGAGGCGACCCGGGAGTCGACGATGGTCCACGAGATCGACCTGTCATTCGCCCTGATCCACTGGGAGTCCACGCTCGAGGACGGACAGGCGTTCACCCGCAGGTTCGGCGACAGGGCGGGGTACCACTATTACCACGACCAGGACGAGGGGATCTTCTGGTCCAACGACCCGGCGATGCCCATCGCGAAGATGCTCGCGAGCGTAGGCCTGTCGGACAAGACCGCGAGCGTGGAGCGCATCCGCAGGCTCCAGGACAAGGCCCGGGGCGCCCCCCCGACGACGCCCTGAGGCCGGCCCTCACCAGGCCTGGAGGCGCTTGATCTTGAGCTGCTGGTAGAGGTCCGGGGAAAGCTCCTGGAGGAATCGGCTGGGCGTGTTCATCATCCCGCCGGGACCCGGGCGGGATGCGATCTTCGGGTAGCAGAGGTAGAGCTCATTGCGCGCGCGCGTGACGGCGACGTAGAAGAGCCGCCTCTCCTCCTCGACGTCCCCCGCCTCGATCGAGCGCCGCCCCGGGAACTGCCCGTCGGCAAGCCCGATCAGGAACACGACGTCATACTCCAGCCCCTTCGCCTGGTGGACCGTCGTGAGCTTGATCGCGTCGGTCTCCGGGTCGACATGGCGGTCGCTCGTCTCGCTGTTGAGGAGGAGGATCTGGGCCAGGAAGTCCTGCGTCTCCTCGAATCGCTGCGCGAAGCCTACGAGCGCCTTCAGCTCCTCGAGCCGGTCCGTGTAGTCGGTGTACGCGCCCTTCAGGTAGTCGCCGTACCACCCGTCGATCGCCGTCTCCACGGCGCCCGAAGGGGTCCCCGTCCTCATCGCCTCTGACACCTGGCCCAGCGACACGACCAGGTCGTCCCAGTCCTCCTTGGCGTCCTTGGCAACCCTGGCCCGGACGTCCTCGGCGCGCAGGGCGTCGATGAAGTCCTTCTGGAAGTCCTTCGCGTGGCCGAGTGCGGCGGCGTGGATCTTCTGCGCCCCTTTCTCGCCCACCTTCGGCAACAGGACCGCGATCCGCTCCCAGGCCTGCGAGTCCGAGGGGTTGTAGACGAACCTCAGGAGCGCGACCAGGTCCCTGATGTGCTGGCGCTCGAAGAACTTCACGCCGCTCGTGATGTGGTAGGGGATGCCCGCCCGAGCGAGCGCGATCTGGGTCTCCACCGCGATGAAGTGGGAGCGGTAGAGGACGGCGATGCTGCTGAGCGAGACGCCCTCGTCCTCGTGGAGCGACCTTGCCCGCTTCACTATGAACTCGGCCTGCTCGCGGTCGTCCATCGCCTGCACCACGTAGGGCTTCTCCATGTGCCCCCGCGCCGCGCGCAGCTCCTTGTCGAAGTGCCTCCCCTTGGGCTGCGCCATCAGGACCCCGTTGGCCAGGTTGAGGATCTCTGGGGTCGAGCGGTAGTTCGTCTCGATCCTGTGGATCGCGGTCCCGGGGTGGCGGTCGGGAAACGACATGATGTTCTCGAAGTTCGCGCCCCGCCACGAGTAGATGCACTGCGCGTCGTCGCCCACGGCCATGATGCGGTGGTGGGAGCCGATCGTGTCCACGATCTGGGCCTGGAGCGTGTTCGTGTCCTGGTACTCGTCGACAAGGACGTGCCTGAACCGCGAGGTGAAGTACTCCGCGACGTCGGGGGCCTGCCGCAGGAGGGCGAGCCAATGCTCAAGCAGGTCGTCGTAGTCGCAGACCTTCTGCTCACGCTTCCTGAGGTCGTAGGCCTTCGCGAACGCCGGGAGCCGGTCGCTGATCTCGGCGTAGTGGGGGAAGTACTTCTCGACCGTGGCCTCCACCGTGAGCTGCGTGTTGCGCGCCAGCGAGATGATCCCGAAGAGCGGCCCCGGCCTCGGCCGGGTCTTGTCCTTGAAGAAGAGCTTGTCCTGGGACTCGACCACCTGCTTGAGGAGGCGCTCCGCCTCCTCGGCGTCGAGGATGGTGAAGGTCCGGGCGAGGCCGATCGCCTCCCCGTACATCCGCAGCGCCCGGTGCCCGATCGAGTGGAAGGTCCCGCCCCAGAACCGCTTCGGCTCGATCCCGGTCAGCTCCTGGACCCGGTGGAGCATCTCCTTGGCGGCCTTGTTCGTGAACGTCAGCAGGAGGATCTCGCCGGGGCGCACGCCCTGCGAGAGGAGCCACGCGACGCGGTAGGTGAGCGTGCGGGTCTTTCCCGACCCGGCGCCCGCCAGGACAAGCAGCGGGCCCGGCTCGGCCGTGACCGAGAGGTATTGGTCCTCATTGAGCTGCGCCTTGAAGTCGATCTGGGGGACCGAGTCGGGCGAAGGCACGCTGTCTAGGGCAAATTCCATGGGCGCCAGGATACTGCCTCACGCCTTCCCCGACGCGAGCTCCGCCGTCCTCGCCTCGGGCCCGAGGAGGGCGAGGATCGAGAGGATCACGGCCCCGATCCCGACGACCCAGCCCAGCGAGAAGGCATAGTCGCCCCCGTGCCTCTCCGCGACGATCGCCTGGAGGGGTCCCGTCGACGCGGCCGCGAGGTTGCCCAGCTGGTAGGCGAGGCCGGGAAAGGTGCCGCGCACCGCCGCCGGCGACAGCTCGTTCAGGTGGGCGGGGACGACACCCCAGGCCCCCTGGACCGCGAACTGGATAAGGAAGGCCCCGACCGCCAGGCCCACGATCGAGCTCGACCCTATCCAGATCGGGATCATGGGGATCGAGAGGAGCGCGCTGATCGCGATGGCCCTCCGGCGCCCGATCCTCTGGGAAAACGCCCCGAAGATCATCCCCCCGAGGATAGCCCCTATGTTGTAGACGATCGTCACCTTGAACGCGGTCTCCAGGGGATACCCGCGCTGCTTCTCGAGAAACGCGCTCGGGTAAAGGTCCTGCGTCCCGTGGCTGAAGAAGTTGAACGCGGTCATGAGGGCGACCATGTACAGGAAGAGCGGCCAGCGGGTCCTCAGCGTAGACAGGATGCCCTCGGACGGAGCCAGCCCCGAGGCCTTCGCCGACCGGGCGGCCGTCCACGCGGGGGACTCCTCGACCCCGTACCGGATGAAGACGACGAGCACCGCCGGCAGGGCGCCCACCACGAACATTCCCCTCCAGCCGAAGTGCGGGAAGACGAGCCAGTAGGTGAGGGCCGCGAGGAGGTTGCCTGCGGGGTAGCCCTCCTGGAGGATGCCCGAGAGGAGGCCGCGGCTGCGGACCGGGGCGGACTCCATCGCGAGCGAGGCGCCCACGCCCCACACCCCGCCCATGCCGATCCCGAAGACCGCGCGCAGCACAAGGAATGCCCCGAGCGTCGGGGCGAAGGCGGAGAGCAGTTCCACCACGGCGTAGAGCATGATGCTCCCCATGAGCGCCGGGCGCCGGCCGTAGCGGTCGGCGACGAGCCCGAAGAGCATCGCGCCGACGGGCCTCATCGCGAGCGTCAGGAAGATCGCGTAGGAGACCGACTTGATGTCGGTGTTGAAGGTGGCGGCCACGTGCCGCACCACCATCACGAGGATGAAGAAGTCGAACGCGTCGAGCGTCCAGCCGAGGTACGCGGCCGTGAACGCCCTCCTCTGGGCGCCCGTCATCTCCCGGAAATGGGAGATCGGGCTCAAAGGAGCGCGAGGTCGTTGCGGTGGACGACCTCCACCCGGCTCCGGCCGGGATAGAGGGCCCGCAGCTCCTCCCCCTTCTTTCCCGCGATCCGCGGGATCTCCTCGGAGGAAAAGGACGACTTCCCCCGGGCGATAACGGCGCCCTCCGGGCCGGCGATGTCGACCACGTCGCCCGCCGCGAACTCGCCCCTCGAGCCGGTGACCCCGACCGCGAGCAGGCTCCTCCCCTCGTCCCGGAGGACCGGAACGGCGCATATGTTGATCGTGATCGTGCCCGAGGGCCTCTGGAAGTGGGCGAGCCAGGACTTCCTCGACTCGAGCGGGAGCCCGCTCGGGACGAAGAACGTGCCGGGCCCGGTCCCCGACAGGAGCCGCTCGACGATGCCCGGCTCCGCGCCGTTTGCGATGAAGACCCCGCAGCCGGACTTTGTGGCGATCCGGGCCGCCGAGATCTTGCTCACCATGCCGCCGACCGCCGTCTCGCTGGTGGTGCCGCCCGCCATGGCCTCGATCTCCGGGGTGATCCTCTCGACGACCGGAACGACCCGCCCCGTCCCCTTCAGGTCGATCAAGCCCGGCGCCGTCGACAGGATCAGGAGGAACTGGGCCCGCACGAGGCTCGCCACCATCGCCGAGAGCGTGTCGTTGTCGCCAAACCGGATGCCCGCGATCTCGGCGGCGCTCACGGCGTCGTTCTCGTTGATGATGGGGACGGCGCCGTAGCCGATCACCTGGGCCAGGGTCTCCTTGACGCCGAGGTGGCGCGCGCGGGCGCGCAGGTCCTCGTGGGTCAGGAGCACCTGGGCGACCGTGATCCCGTGGGGGGCGAAGCCGGCCTGCCATGTCTCCATGAGGAGGCTCTGGCCCACGGCGGCGCACGCCTGCTTCTTCGCCGTGTCCGAGGGCCGCCTCGAGAGGCCGAGCCGCCCCATGCCGAGCCCGATCGCCCCGGATGAGACGACGATGACCTCGGTGCCGGACGCCCGGAGCGCCGCAAGCTGGGCGCAGAAGTCCGAGATCCGCGCGGTGTCGAGGCGGCCGACGCCGGACGTCAGTACGCCCGTGCCGAGCTTCACGATGACCCGGGCCGGCCTTTTTCGGGGCGTCAGCATGCGCCGCCGCTCACACCGCGAGAAGTTCCTTCTCCTTTGCCGTGAAGTGGTCGCCGATGTCCTTGATCGCCTTGTCCGTCGCAGCCTGGATGTCCTTCTCGAGGCGCTTCGTCTCGTCCTCGGGGAACTTCGAGCGCTTGACGGTCTCCATGAACTCGCGGCGGATGTTCCTCACGTGGACCCGGCCGTCCTCGGCGATCCGGGAGGCCGTCTTCACGAACTCCACGCGGCGCTCCCGGCTCATGTCGGGGAGCGGGACGCGCACGACCTTCCCGTCTACCATCGGGTTGAACCCGAGGTTCGCGACCTGGATGGCCTTCTCGATGGCCTTGGTCAGGCTGGCGTCCCAGGGCTGGATCTGGATCATCCGGGAGTCCGGCGTCGTTATCGCAGCGCATTCCTTCAGGCGCATCTGCGAGCCGTAGGCCTCCACCATGACGCCCTCGACCATCGCCGGCGTCGCCTTGCCCGTGTGGATCGACCCGAACTCGTGGGTCGTGTGGTCGAGCGCCTTCTTCATCTTGGCGTGGGCGTCATTGAGGAGGGGATGTGACATGGGTTCTGGGGTTTTTGGGGTTGCGGGGCTACCCGTGCACGAGGGTGCCGACCTTCTTGCCGGTGATTCCCCTGAGGATCGCATGGTCCTCGTGAAGGTCGAGGACAAGGATCGGGACGTGGTTGTCCAGGCACAGGGAGAAGGCGGTGGAGTCCATGACCTTCAGGCGCTGCTTTAGCGCGTCGATGAATGTGATCTCGTCGTACTTCACGGCGTCCGCGTGCTTCTTCGGGTCCTTGTCGTAGATGCCGTCGACCTTCGTCGCCTTGACGATGATTTCGGCGTGCATCTCGGACGCGCGCAGCGCGGCCGTGGTGTCCGTCGAGAAATAGGGGTTGCCCGTGCCGGCGACGAAGATGACCACGCGGCCCTTCTCAAGATGGCGGATGGCGCGCCTGAGGATGAAGGGCTCGGCGATCTGGTTCATCGGGATCGCGCTCTGCACGCGGGTCGTGACGCCCATCTTCTCAAGCCTGTCCATGATCGCCATGCCGTTGATCACGGTGGCGAGCATCCCCATATAGTCGCCCGTCGTCCGGTCGACGCCGCGCTTCTCGCCTGTGAGGCCCCGGAAGATATTGCCCCCGCCGATGACGACGCAGATCTGTACGCCAAGGTCGTGTATCTCCTTGATCTGCTTGCAGGTGCGCTCGAGCGCATCCGTGTCGATCGGGTCGCCGGTCTTCTCCCCGCGCAGGAGCTCGCCGGAGAGCTTGAGGATGATGCGTTTGTATTTCACCCTGGGGTCCACGGGTAGGGGAGCGTGCATGGGACCGAATGAAACGATTGCGCAAATAGCGCGTCAACTCCCCAGTGCAATCGGCTCGATTAAGCCATTGACGCGGCTATCGTCCGGTGGGCACGTTCTCCGGTTCTGTTTACTGCCTGGTGGTGTAATGGTAGCACAGGTGACTTTGACTCACCTAGTCCTGGTTCGAATCCAGGCCGGGCAGCCATCGAGGGCTAAAGGCCATTGGCCGACTCGATTACGCCGGTTGCAGCCGACGCCGAAGGGGCAGGAGCCAGATTTCGACACCGCGTTCCACCGCAGCGGCAATACACTGAGCATGGCGAGCGAATAGCCTTCGTGGTCGGCATCTTCCAGCCGCGAAATCACCGACTGAGTGGTGCCGACTCGTGTGGCCAAATCCGTTTGGGAGAGGCTTGCTTGCCGCCGCAGTTAGTAAATCCGTTGGGCAACCTCGAGATTGGCGACTGCCTCCTCAAAAGCCTGTTGGCGCTTCGAGTCATGGCCGGCGATCTCAGGGCGTGACCGTGACAATAACCCTTTTGTATCTCGTTAGGGGCGGTATGCCCTTGTCGGTCACTCGAAGGATGAAGTGAAGCGTCTGCGGTTGATCGACCTTTGGGGCTGTCACCCAAGTGTCTGTGGAATTCTCTGGCTCGTCCACTTTCACCGGGCCCGGATAGGTGCCCGCCTCTCGATATTGAAACCAGTAGTAGCTTAGGCTGTCGCCATCCGGGTCGGTGAAACCATGGCCGTCGAGCCTGAAGCCTTGGCCGGACTTGACCGTCAACGCCTCCGTACCGCTCGAGGCCGGGACAGGAGGATGATTGGCTTCGGCGTAGGGCTTGGTCGTCCACTCCATACGGGCGGCGAAATCGTTCTGGAAATCGTCCCGCCAACGCCAGAGCGTCGCCTTGGCGTCGCGGAATGGCTTTTCGCCCGGCCGCATGGCCCGGCCGAATTCGGGAAACTGCGGCGGCGTGTAGTCGTCGACCGCGTTGGTCCAGATGGGACGGGTTTCCTGTTCGATGGGCACCCCGCCAAGGAACGTCCTTGGGTCCGTGACAGGCACAACTGGTTTATAGTGTTCGTAACGTCCGCCCCATCCGCCCCATTCCGGATGCTCCGGTTCGCTCAGGCCGTTGGGAATCAGTGCGAGCCAGGAAGGCGTGTCGCCCTCCATGCCCCAGGCAACGTCGGGATAGACGGCCCCCAGGGGCCCGTGACCTTCCTGAATGTGTTCCGCGAGCCATTTGTTGCTGATGGTGGCATTGTCGATGCCGGCAATGACGCTGTTGATGCCGGTCCACGTCGCCGAGCCGTAGTCGCCCCCGGGAGAGACGATGTAGAAGAGCCGGGGAAAATTCCTCCTGAGCCAGGGGCCTGAGTCGTCCTGGTCGGAGATCGCGTAGACCCGGAGCTTTGCAACGCAGCCGTCGACCTCGTCGGCCGGCTTCGTGGCCCGGAGGGTGAAGAGTGCCTGGGCCAGCGTGTTGACCCCGCCCCATACGGTAACCCAGAGCGGCCGATCGTCGTTTTTCTCCAGGGTCTTGATGATCCAATCGGACCCCTCGGAGTCCTTGCCGGTGCCGACTCCCCCCATTCCATACTCGGGTCGTCCCTGTTTGACCAGGGCCTCGAGGACCTCGGGACGCGGGTAGTTGGGATCGTGCTTCACCAGATTGGCATGCACCTTGGCGTAGGCACGGACCACCGCCCGGATCGACTCCGGCGCGACGGACGTGCGCTTCCAAACCGAGGTGGTGGCGACGAGGCCCTGGATGTCGATGTCATTGGAATACAGCATCAGCCGCACCATGCTCTGTGTGTCGTCCGGATCCGCCTCGATGTCGCTCAGCACGAGCAGGCGCTGTGGCCTGTGCGGGCCCGGCTGGCTGGCCGCCGTTGAGCGAGCGCCAAATAGGCCCAAACCTATTCCGGCCACCAACATGTGCCCAAGTCGTCTGGTAAGTCTATTCATGGTCTTTACTGGATGTGCGGTGGGGCGTGAGGCTTTGGGATTGCATGAGTTGGCAGGGTGAACCGCGCGGTCCGGCCAACCCAAGGACTTCGCGCAGATCGTCCCATAAGAGACCGGTTCATCTCCTGCCTCATAGAGGCGGAAGCGGTAAAGATCGCCCTGCGCATTGGAAGCGAGTGCGGGTGAACAAACACGGACACCGGTGAGAGCCTCCCATTCGCTTCACCCTTGTTTCGTGTCCACAATAGCGGCCTGCAGAGCCTCAGTGCCACCCGCCGAGGATCGCGCCCTGTAGACCGAAGACCACGACTTCGTGGCCGAGGTTTATTGCCTGCAGCTTGAACGATTTGTTCTCCCAGCACGCGTCGTTCAGCATCCGCACACCCGGGCCGAACAGCCCGACGAACGCGCCGAAGGCCGCGCCGTGTTTCCAATTCGGCGAGCCGTGCGCCGCGATGAGCGCCGCGAGCCCGAACGTGCCGAGCAGAGTGAGGACAAAGCCCCTGATGAAGAACGCCGCCATGCCCTGCTTCTTCATTGCCGCTTCCATCGACTCCTTCGTGAGTTTCATTTCCGCCATCCACGCATTGCCAAACAATGGGCCATGCGACCAGAGGCAGCCGACGATGAATCCGGCGACCGTGACGAGGAGGACATGAATATAATTCAGGTGGGTTATGGCATCTCTCATTGGGGTTTTTCTTGGGGGTTGAACGGGACGCGCCGCAGCCGCGCTTCTCGAAGAGCGAAGCCTGATCCGGGAGGATTACAACAATGTCCTATGATGCGAATTGGCGCGTGCGGGACGCCCAAGTCTTTGGGATGCAGCCTCCTGCCGAATTGGATCCATCGAAGGCGCGAACGGCACCACCCGCGCACAAGTTGAATGTGGGCTTCTGCGAGCAAGAATGGGCAGAGTTGGCAACCAATGGCCTGGGCACACCGTGAGGCCAATCCGGCCGGGGCGGCCCCCCGGGGAGGGGTGGATTTTCCAGTCAAGTGGGGCTTCGCCATGCCGATTACCCGATGTAATGCACTGTGCCCACACAGCTTTGGGGATCCCGTCCTTGGCACAGTCTGCGTCTTGGGGACGGGGATAGGGAGCGCAACATGGCAAAGGTGCTTGTTCTTGATGATGATAGGCTTTCCCAGAAACTCGTGGGAAAGGTCTTCGGCAACGCGGGTCACGAGACCCTAGCCGCATTTTCCGCCCAGCATGCCTGGGAGAAGCTCCACGAGCACGTGCTGGTGGACATGGTGGTGCTCGACAACCAGCTCGACCAGGAGTGGGGCTGGCAGTTCATGCGGGCTCTGCGCGCGAACCCCGCTTACCTGGGGCTACCCGTGGTGGTCTACACCGCGCACACGGAGCGAGACTCGATTGTGCGTTACCTGGAGCTCGGCGTGCAGAGCATGAACCTCAAGCCCTACCAGTCCGACGTTCTCCTGGTCGAGCTCGGCAAGGCGATCCAGTCCAACTGGTCCGCCCGGGTCATGGAGCCGCCCGAGACCGTCTGCGAGCGGATGAACTTCTCGTTGCAGGACTACTGCAGCCTCCTCGCGACCGCCAACCGGACGATCGCCGAGAGGCAGCAGGTCGCGCTCGCGCGCCTCACCTCGCCCAACAATGCGCAGCTCTTCGCCGCCCTGGACGGCATCGAGCAGCAGTGCCGCACCGTCGGGATCGTGATCGTCGATGGGGTGATCGAGAAGATTAAGAAGGGCGTCAACGAGCAGGATTTGCATGGCGCCCTCGAGGGCTTCAAGTCGGTCGACTCCTTCCTCGGGATGATCCGCCACCGGATGCTCGCCGTCATGAAGATGGGCGACTCGGTCGCCCGGACGCCGCTATCCGTCGCCCGCCCGGGCGGGGATCCCGCCGGGGCGCCGGAGCCGTCCGCGCCGTCCTTCGCCGCTTCCTACGGGCGCGAGATCATCAACAGGCCGCTGTGGCACTACGGCAGGCACTTCGCGAAGGCCATGCGCCATCCCTTCGTGACCCCGGAGGAGCTCCTGGAGACGTCCCGGAGGATGGGCGGGTCGGCCCCGTTCACGACGGTCGCCGAGTCGGTCAAGCTCCTCCAGTCGATACCCACCATGAGCATGGATGACGCGGTCGCGGTTGCGCGCGAGACCCGCGGATTCGTGCCGGTGTACCAGTTCATCTTGGACCGCGTCACCGGCACGGACAACCACCTCGACACGGCCGCGGCGCTGACCCGTGCGGCGGGCCAGCAGGGGATAGCCCGGCTTCTCACCCTCGCCTGCGTCGCACGGGTTGCCAACAGCCTGCCGAGGGACGGCCTCCTCAACCTGAGGCAGCTCTACGCGCACAGCTTCTCCTCGACCCTCAACGCGTTTGAAATCGGCCGCCTGCTCAAGCTGGACAACGATTTCATGCTCTCGGTCGCGGGACTCACCCACGACGTCGGCAGGTGGCTCTTCGGCCTTGGGGAACCGGGTGCCTACGCGCTGGCCCTCGCGGTTGCGGAGGATGACCAGGTCCCGATTGAGAAGGCCGAGGTGGCCCTCATGGGCGTGGACCACCACGAGGCGGGACGGCAGCTCCTATCCTGCATGGGGCAGCCCGACCTGATGCAGAAGACGGCGCTGCTGCACCACGACCCGGGAAAAGTGACCGAACCCGAATTCCTGACGACGATCACGGTGACCCATCTGGCGCACCAGTTCGCGCAGGCCGCCGTCTCCGGGCCCGGGCCGCAGGCGAGGGACATCATCGACAGGATTCTGGCTCCCGATTGCCCGGCATGGCCTCTCCTGAAGTCGCGTGGCGTCGTGCTGCCCCTCGACGTTCCCGAGCTCGTCGACACCCTCGTGGAGATCGCGAACACCAGCAACTGGATCGCCCACCAGCTGCTGGGAAACGCCTCCTCCGCCGCACCGTCGCCGGCAGGCGCCAACGTGCCCGCCAGCGTCCGGGCCGCGAACTGACCTTTTCGGCTGCGCGGCGCAGGGTTCCTAGAGGACCCGATTGGCTGCCATCACCGACTTGTACCAGTATGCGCTCAGCTTCGGCGTCCGCCGCTGGGTCTTGAAGTTGTTGTGCACGATCCCGAACCGGCGGGTGTAGCCGTCGGTCCACTCGAAGTTGTCCAGGAAGCACCAGACGAAATACCCGCGAACCGGCGTGCCATCGGCGATCCCTCTCTGGAGCTCCCTAAGGTAGCTTCGAAGGTACTCGACGCGGTGCAGGTCGATGCACTCCCCGTTCCGGACGACATCATCGTCATACCCGCACCCGTTCTCGGTCACGTAGAGGTTCCTCACACGGTAGACGTCGGCGACGAGCCTCGGGGCCCAGTAGAGCGCGCGCGGGGCCAGGTGGAGCCACGGGCTGTCGGTGCGCGGGTAGCTGGCCGACGGATGGAGGAGCTCCGGGTGCCCGTCCCGGCCCCTGCGAACGAAGAGTCCGGCGTAGATGTTGAGCCCCAGGAAATCGGTTGGCAGCCCGATCAGGGCGAAGTCCCCGCGAGCGACCCTCGGCCGGTTGGGACCGCACTTCCTTAGGTACCCCTCCGAATAGCGCCCCCGGTAGATGGGATCGAGGACCGCCTGGTTGGCTCCCTCAAAATACTCGTGGGCGGCGGCGACGTCGTCCTGGGATTCGGTCACGGGGATGACCGTCTCGCAATTGTCGCTCAGCCCGCACTCCGCCCCGCGCCCGCCGTGCTCGCGGACGGCCCTGACTCCGTGCCCGTGGCACAGGAGCGCGTTGTGGATAGTCTGGTTCACGATCCCCCTGCTCTCCACGACCCCCGGCGCCTTTCCACGGGCGCCGTACGCCTGCTCCGTGAAGCACCTGATCTCGTTAACCGTGATCCAGCTCTTCACACGGTCGCCGAGGGAGCGCACGACCGTGTCGGCGTAGGTGGCGAACGCGTCGGGGACCGTGCGGGACCGCCAGCCTCCGCGGTCCTCTAGCGCCTGCGGAAGGTCCCAGTGGAACATCGTCACCCATGGCTTGATCCCGCGCTCGAGCATCGCGTCGACGAGTCGCTGGTAGAAGTCGAGCCCCTGGGAGTTGAGCGCGCCGTCGCCTTCCGGAAAGATGCGGGGCCATGCGAGCGAGAGGCGGTAGTGCCGGATCCCGAGGTCGCGCATGAGATCGAGGTCGGCCACGAACCGATGGTAGTGGTCGCAGGCCGGGTCGAGCCTGTCCCCGTTCAGGACCTTGCCGCGCCGCGTGGCGAAGCGGTCCCAGATGGATTCACCCTTCCCATACCGGAACGACGCCCCCTCGATCTGGGGCGCGGCTGCGGACACGCCCCAGATGAAGTTCCTCGGGAAGGTGAACTGGGCCGGGGGAGGGCGCTTGGGTCGGGCCGACGGCATGGGTATTGGAGGCGTGAAAAATGCGGCCTCAGCTCCGCGGGCGCGTGAGGTTGGACCGCGCGGCGGGAAGGCGGAACGGGAGCGAAGGCGCGCCACGGGACGCTTCTGGAATCTCTGCTGCGGGGTTCAACGGATGGGAAGGCGGGGTCTCAAAGGGCGAAGGGGTGGATGCCCAAGTCTCATGCGAATGACCAAAGGGGATCCGAAAAGAGGCAAGAATAAAGTGTGCACATGTTTATGAACGGTAATGAGACAAATGTGCAACATTTTGGAGGTCCAAAACTTTGTAAATAAATATCAGCCAACATAAAGAAGTATTAAAATGTGAGGCATAACGAGCGCATTTTATTATGCTCATTATGGTTAACAAATCGTGGTAATGGGCAGCGGCGGAGACCCGTCCCTCCAGCCATCCACCCTGGCGCACCTTTTGCCCGGAACCCCGATTCCCTAGGGGACGTCGTAGACTTCCACGAGCGCGATGCCCGTGTCGTCGCCCGCGCCAGATACCTGTGCGGTGTAGGCCCCCGGCGGGAGCGTCAGAAGCAGCGCCGAATCTCGGCTCGACGGATCGGCCCACTCGAAGGCCCCCACGGAGGCCGCGGCAGCCGCGATTTCCGGCCTGCCGCCCCATCCGTTGTCGGCCGCAAGCACTGTGCCGCCGCTGAAAAGCTGAAGCATCGGATCGGGCAGGGTCCCCACCACGCCAAAAGGGGAGAGGGAGGGCCCTGACGCCCTCACAAGCACGGTTTTCGCGGTCAGTCCCCCGATCACGAATCCCGCGATGAGAATGTTGCCCCCAGTTCCGACGAGGACGCGCGCTGAAATGTTCACGAGACGGGGACTCCCGGGAGCGTAGCCCCCCGCCGCCGTCACGTCGTAGACCTCTATCAGCGCGACTCCGGTGTCGCCCGCGAAGCCCGAGACCTGTGCGGTGTAGGCGCCCGCGCCGGGCGCCTCCAGAAGCGCGGAGTCGCCGCTCGACGTGTCTGTCCAGGTGAAGGCGCCGACGGCCGCGGCCGCCGAGGCGATCTGGGGGTTCCCCTCCCAGCCCCTGTTGGCCGCGACAATATTCTGGCCCTGGAAGAGCCCGAGCTGCGGGTCGGGGAGGACCCCCGTGACGCCGAGGGGAGCGAGCGCCGGCCCCGCGCCGCGGATAAGGAGCGGCAAGGTGCCGGACGTCCCGCCGCCTCCGATGACGAATCCCGCGAGCAGGATGTCTGCGCCGGTGCCCGAAAGGGCGCGTGTGGAGATGTTCGTGAGGCGGCCGGGATTGGCGGAGTTCACCACGGAGAGCGTGGCGGAGTCGCTCGTCACGGAGCCCGAAGCGTTGGTCGCCGAGCAGGTGTACGTCCCCGCGTCCGCCGCGGTGGCACCGCTGATCATGAGCACCGGGCTTGCCGACGAGGGCAGGGCGGCGCCCCCGTGGTACCACTGGAATGCCGGGGCCGGGGAGCCCGTCGCCCCGAACTCGAACACCACCGTCGAGCCGGTGGCCACCGTCTGGGACGAGGGCTGGCCGGCGGCGACCGGGGTGCCTGCCGCAGCCGCCACGGAAACCGACGGATCGGAGGTCCCGTCGGGACTGACCGCGAGCACGCGGTAGGAGTAAGCCGTGCCTGCGACCGTTGTCGTGTCGACGTAGGTCGTCACCGAGGGGTCAAGGTTCCAGGACGTGAGCCCCTTCGTGAACCCGGGGTCCACGGCGCGCTGGAGCACGTACCCCGTGAGGGGGGCCCCGAACGTGCTGAAGGACGCCTGCCATGACACGCTGACCTGCGACCCGGCGGGGGACGACACGGACAGGTTCATCGGGGGCGAGGGGGCCCAGACCAGGCCGGCCGGGGGCGAATCCGGCAACGAGTATACGCGCACATAGTCGATCCTGTAGTCCTGCGGGAAGGCCGTGCTGGCGTCGGGTGGCCCCGGCCAATCTCCGCCGACCGCGAAGTTAAGGATGATGAAGAAATCCTGAGCGAAGGGCCAGCTGGACCCCGCGGGAATGTCCGCCCGCTTCCTCGTCTCGTACACGACGCCGTCCACGGAGAAGATGATCTGGTCGGGGTACCAGTCGACCGCGAACACGTGGTAGGCGCCGCTGTAGCTGGAGCCACCCGCCAGCGCCGACGAGGCGGTGAGCGCAGAGCCCCCCGAGTAGCCGCTCGCATGCAGGGAACCCGAGACGCTGCCCGGCGTCTTGCCCACCCATTCCATCACGTCGATCTCGCCGCACGCCGGCCATCCGACGGTGCCGATGTTTCCCCCCAGGGCCCAGAAGGCGGGCCAGAGCCCTGCCCCCGAGGGAACGCGGGCCCGCGCCTCGAGGCGCCCGTACTTGAAGGAGAACGCCGATGCCGTGTTGATCCGCGCGGAGGTATAGGCCCCATTCGAGCGCTGCGCCCGGATCGCGAGAGCCTTTCCGTCAGTCGCCGCGGGGTCGCTCACGATGACGGAGTTGTCCCGCGAGCTGGTGTAGGTCTCCAGTTCGTTGTTGCCCCAACCCACCGGATTGCCGGCTCCAAGGTCGTAGGCCCATTTCGAGGGATCCGGCGCCGATCCCGAGGCCTGGTTGAACTCGTCGCTCCAAGCCAGCTGGGGGGAGGCGGCGCGGCAGCGCAAGGCCGAGGCCAGCGCCACGGCGACCGAAGCGACTCTGAGAAAGGGTGCGAGTTTCATTCGCTCCGCGCGTCCTTACGGGGCCATAGAGCCGATGCCCGGAGGCGGGTGTCGACGAGCGGCTGCTCAGGCCCTCGGCGGCGCACCGATCGTTTCGCCCTCGACGAGGAGCCCTTCGACAAGAATCTTCCGCCGCGGCGCCTTTGGATGGACTATCCGGCTCAGCAGCCTCGCCACAGCCGACGAACCTATGTCCTCGTGGGGAACCTTGATCGAGGCAAGGCGGCGCAGGGACTTGGGCGGCTCGAGGCCGTCAAAGCCCGTGATCGAGCAATCCTCCGGGACCCTGACCCCGCGCGCCTGCAGCTCGTCCATGAGCTTGTAGGCCTGGTGGTCTGCGGCACACACCCATGCGGTGACCCCGTCCCCCTTGATCAGGCCCATGACGTGGTCGGTGACGTTCTCCCACTTGATGTGGGGGCCCGCCTTGTGCACGTTCACGGTCCATTCCGGCCGGAATTCCAGGCCGAGCGAGAAGAGCGCCTCCACATAGCCGCCGAAACGCCGGGTGGCCCAGTGGCCCACGACGTGGTAGATCCCGCCCCAGGTGAGGAACCCGATCCGCTTGTGCCCGGCGGCCGCCAGCCGAGTCACCAGCGCGAGAATGCCCACGGAGTCGTCCGTATCTATCGTATCGATCCCCGGGGTGCTGTAGTTCTCCAGCACCGCGACGGCCGAGATTTTTCGCGCGATCATCGACACCGTCTGCTCCGGGAACGGGTAAATGAGGACGGTGCCGCGCCAGTCGCCGCTCCGAATGTTCCTGAATATGTTCTGGGGGCGCACCGAGTGGTCAAAAGTGGCCGGGTTCTCGAAGCAGACGTCGATCGCGACATGCTCCATGCCCGCCCTCTCCCGGATTCCCTGGAGGATGAACGGAAACGTGGCCATCGCCACATTCTCCGCCGGGACGCCGATAAGGATGCCGATCGTCAGGGGTTTGCTCTGGCGCGACCTGCGGATCGTCCGGGTGGGGTTCCCGCGGTACCCCATCTTCGCCGCGAGGTTCTGAACGCGCGCCCTCGTCTCCGCGCTTATCGCGGGATGGTTTGCGAGGCTTCGCGACACCGTCGTGCGCGAGAGCTTGAGCCGTTCGGCGATGGACTGCTGGTTGATTGGAGAGCTGATGGGAGGGGGTGTCAGGCGGTTGGGGGACGTCGCTCCGACGCCCCGGGAGGAATCGAGCTAGGGACGCTCAATCTTAGCATGCGGCGCGCCGAATAATGCAAATTAGGAATGCAATTACAAGTGGTAAAAAAGTTATGCACACCTATGGCCTCCTGTCGCCCCAGAATCCCGGCGAGAAGTCACAAAACCTCTCTAAAAAAGCCGCGTTACCGGTCGCATCAAGCGAGGCCATTTGAGGCGTGCAATCTTTTATGCACACTAGGATTGACAGGCATGGATCGCATCCCGCTTCATGGCCCATCTTGAACCCCGGATACCCCGTGCCCCACCGGTCGTGGGCCACCGCATTTAAAAGGTTCCCTGGCCGCGGAGCACCGCTGGAGGGGCAGGGATCGCGGGGGCCGGAATTGCAGTCCCGTCCCAGCCGGACGGCGACGCGGGGCGCATGACCATGGTCCCCGTCGAAAACCTAAGTTTCCGCGAGAAGCTCGCCTACGGCCTGGGCGACACCGCCTCGAACTTCTACTTCCAGTTCTTCAACCTCTTCCTCGTATATTATTACACGGACATCTTCGGCCTGGCCCCGCTCGCGGTCGGGACGATGATGCTCTCGCTTCGGATCTTCGATGCCGTGATCGATCCCGCGATGGGTGTGCTGGCGGACGGCACGAACACGCGATGGGGAAAATTCAGGCCCTATATCCTCTGGGGCGCTCTGCCGTACGGCATCGCGGGCTACGCCATGTTCCTGAACCCGGGCCTCACCGGCCATGGCAAGCTGGTCTACGCCTACGTGACCTACGGCCTCATGTGGGTGGCTTACACTGCGATCAACATCCCGTACTCCGCCCTCATGGGGGTGATGTCGCCCTCCTCCGAGCAGAGGACATCCCTGTCCACGTACAGGTTCGTCTGCGCATTTGCGGGCCAGTTCCTGATCGTCCGCCTGGTGGTTCCACTCAAGGGCGCCCTGGGCAACGGGAGCGAGGCGGACGGGATACGCCTGACGATGCTCCTCTTCTCGATCGTCTCGGTCGCCCTCTTCATCTTCACCTTCGCGAGCACGAGGGAGCGCGTCGTGCCGCCCGCCGACCAAAAGGGCGACTTTGGGACGGACCTCATGAACCTGCTGAGAAACCGGCCGTGGGTCGCGCTCTTTTTCTCTGCGCTCTTCACGCTCATCAACGCGGCGGTGCGCGGCGGCTCGATCATCTATTTCTTCAAGTACGTCGTGAGGGACGAGTCGAAGTTCACCCTCTACGCCACGACGGGATCGGTCGCGTTCATCGCCGGCGCGGTCTGCACGAAATTCATCCTCAAGCTGGGCGACCGGCGGACCCTGATGATCGTGCTTTCCGTCGCCAACGCAGCCCTCATGGCGGCGTTCTACCTCGTGGATCCGCACGCCTCGACGCTCCTCATCGCCCTCAACGTCGCGGCGTCCTTTGTGGTCGGGCCCACGCCTGCGATCCTGTGGTCGATGTACGCCGACACGGCGGACTACGGGGAGTGGCGGTTTGGCCGGCGCACGACGGGCCTCGTCTTCTCGGCCTCGGTGTTCTCCCAGAAGATCGGGCTGGCGATCGGCACCGGCGCCCTGGGCTGGCTCCTAGCCTACTACGGCTTCGTTGCGAACACCGACCAGGGGCCAGGCGCCGTCGGGGGAATCCGGCTCCTCTTCAGCGTCATCCCCGGTGTCCTCGCCGTGCTCGGGGCCCTTGCCATCTTCTTCTATCCCATCTCCGACGCGAAGATGAAGGAGATCGAGCGGGAGCTCGCGCTCAGGAAGGCCGCGTCGCCCTAGCCCCGTCCCGCCCATGAACCAAAACCTTCCCCTGCGCCGGATGGCCCTCGTGGCCGTCTGCGGCTTGGCCCCGTCGCTCGCATCCGCCCTTCCCTCATGGACCCTCTTCGAGACCGCCAAGGACAACGGTCATTCGCTGAGCGAGGTCTCGGCAGCCGCACCCGCCGCGCCCGCGCCCGCGGGCGTCATCGCATGCGACCGCAGCCAGCGTTTTCAGGCCATCGAGGGATTCGGCGGCGCCTTGACGGAGTCCTCGGCGTGGGTGCTTGCCCAGCTGCCGCCCGCGCAGCGGGCGGAGGTCGTGCGCCGCTACTACGACCCCAAGGACGGGATCGGCTACACGCTTGCAAGGACGCATATCAACAGCTGCGACTTCTCGCTCGGCAGCTGGTCCCTCGACCCCGTCGCGGGGGACGCGGGGCTGGAGCACTTCTCGCTCGATCCCATGCGCAGGTGGGTGCTGCCCCTCATCCATCAGGCGCAGGACATCGCGGGCGCCTCGAACTTCCACCTGTTGGCGAGCCCGTGGAGCCCCCCGTCGTGGATGAAGACGAACGGGCTGATGATAAACGGAGGCAGCCTCCGTCCCGAGTATCGCCAGGCGTGGGCCGACTACTTCGTCAGGTTCATCTCGGAGATGGAGCGCGGGGAGCACGTACCCATCTGGGCAATCACGGTCCAGAACGAGCCCCAGGCGGTGCAGACATGGGAGTCGTGCATCTTCTCGGCGGCGCAGGAGCGCGACTTCGTCAAGGACTACCTGGGGCCGGCGCTAGGGAAGGCGGGCAGGGAAGGGGTGCGCCTATGCGTCCTGGACCACAACCGCGACCTCATGGACGAATGGACGAGGACGATCTACGGCGACCCGGCCGCAGCCCGCTTCGTCTGGGGAACGGCCATGCACTGGTACGTAAGCGACGACTTTGCCGCCCCGTCCCGGGCCCACGATGCCTTCCCCGCAAAGCCGACCCTGTTCACGGAGGGCTGCTGCGACCGCGCGGACGAATCGGGGAAATGGGCGCTCGGAAGCTGGGAGCACGCGGAGCGCTACGCCCACAGCATGATCAACGATTTCAGGAACCAAGTGTGCGGCTGGATAGACTGGAACATCGTGCTCGACCAGGGCGGCGGGCCGAACCACGTCGGCAATTTCTGCGACGCGCCCGTCATTGTCGACACGGAGACCGGGGTCGTGCGCTTCCAAGCCTCGTTCTATTACATCGGCCAGTTCAGCCGGTTCGTGCGAACCGGTGCGACGAGGATCGAGTCGCATGGGGGCCCCGCAGGACTCGAATCCGTCGCGTTCGTCAATCCCGACCGCTCTCTGGCAATCGTGGTGCTCAACAGGACCGCGGCGCCTGTCGAGTTTGGGCTAAGTGACGGTGCCGAGGCGCGGGCCTGCCTAATTCCGGCCCGGGCGATACAGACCTACGTGGAGCGCCCCTGAGCGCCCCCGGGGCGCCTTGCCCGCGGCTGAGGCCATGGACGGGGGGAGGTGTCCGCGGCGCCGCGCGCGGCGAATGTTCCCAAACCCCGTCCAGGATTTGTTTTGCTCGGGGAAAGGTGCTCCGGCCTCGCACAAAAATCAAAAAAGTGCGCAACTAGGTGCAAAGTTGATTTATGAAACTTAAGGTCCACCACAGCAACCCGGCCTCCGCACGATTTAGGCTGCATTTTGTATGACACATAAGATGTTTATTATAAACATTGAGCGTGTTTTTAGAAGCCACTTTTGTGACCCCAAAACTAGCCGGATTACGGGACGGATCGATGGTCCTTTTTCGTGGAAACGCGGGGTACAAAATTGTCTTGTTAACAGGCAATGTGAGTAAAAAAGTGCGCAAAAGTGTTGACACACGAATTGGGCGGACACTACACCTCGCCTTGTTCAGGGACGAGCTTCGCTCATCCCCGCATGATCCCCCTTACCCCAAGGCACTCCCCGGCCATCTCAGATGCCCCGCTTCCCCATGTCGCGGAATCATTCGAGCGGCCGATGCGTTGTACCCCACAGGAAAGACGCAAACCAAGAACGCCAGTGTCACGCCATACACCACCACCTCAGATGAAAATGCCCCACTTCCGGTTCGCAGCCCTGCCACGCCTATCGCTGGGCCTCGTGGCTTTCGCCCTGGCAGCTTCGGTCCAGCCTCGAGCGCAGGCGCAGGCCGCGTCGACTGCCCCCACGGTATCCGATTCGGCGGCCGCGCCCGCGGTCCAGCTCGACCCGTTCACCGTCAACACGACAAAGGACAAGGGATACGCGGCGACCAATGAGATGTCGGGCTCGCGCGTGGACACGCCGATAAAGGACATCCCGATCTCGATCGACGTCATCACATCGGAGTTCATCTCGGACATCGGGGCCACCGACCTGCGCAGCGCGCTTGCGTACCAGGCGGGCATCATGACGACGACCCAGAACGACCTGGAGAACACCGGGGGCAGCATCGCGGGACAGACCTACGGCCCGGGCGGCGTGAACAACCCCCAGGGTGTCACCTCGAACCCGAACCAGTCGCAGTACAAGATCCGCGGGTTCATCGCGACCAACACACTGCGCGACGGCTTCCTGCGCCTGAGCGGGGTCGACTCGGTCAACATCGAGCGCATAGAGGTGGTCTTCGGGCCGAACGCACTCCTCTACGGAACGGGAAATTTCGGGGGCGTGGTCGACTACCTCCCGGCCCGGCCGAGCGACACGCAGGCGGGGTATGCCGAGGTCTCGTACGGAAGCTACGACTTCAAGCGCGCAACCCTCTCAACGGCCGGGCCGATCAGCGCCGCGAGCCACCTCGATTACCGCCTGGACATGGCGGCCCAGGACTCGGATGCGGCCGTCGGCTACTACAATGAGCGCCATTTCTTCATCGCGCCGCAGCTTACGTGGAAGCCGACCCCCACGACGCTCCTTCTTGCCGACTATGAGTACAGCAAGCAGCGGATCAACGGGAACGGGTTCCAGGCGTTCCGCGGCGTCACCTCCACCAGCTCGGCGCTTCCCACCAACAACGACCAGTTCGAGGCCGTGGGCTTCTACTACCCGCCGGGATCCAACCAGGATTCGTACAACAAGACCGGTCCGGACACCTTCATCAACACCCAGCAGAAGAACTTCGAGCTCAAGGGAACGCAGCAGCTGCTCAAGGAGTCGGCGTTCGTCCCGAGCTTGGACCTTCTCGCCGGCTACAACCGCTCCTCGGTGAGCCAGCAGCAGCGGCAGGTGAACGGCGAGATCCAGGTGGACACGGCCACGACCAACAACGGATATGCGCTGGGCGAGACGATCACGACGAGCCTGGCGGACAACTCCGTCGGAGGCCAGGGATCGAACAACGGGAATCTCACATTCGGAACGTCCCCCAACTCGGTCATCGCCTACACGTGGAATCTGAATGACGCGGACAGCACCCGCGACCAGGAGAGGGTGGAGTTGGTCATGCGCAAGACGATGTTCGACGGGAAATGGTACCAGTGGAACAGCCAGGTGCTTGCGGGGTTCTCCGACCTCTACCAGCAGACCTTCAACCAGCAGGGGGCGACCGCCAACGGCACCAACTACTGGAGGGTCATGGACGGGGGCCCGATCCGCTACGGCATCCAGGGGGACGGCTCGCCCGACCTGCCCGAGACCTTCAATGTCAACACCGAGGTCAAGAACTGGGACAGGGCCTATTACCTCAATTACTACGGCAAGTTCTTCAAGGACCACCTGATCCTGATGTCCGGAGTCCGCAAGGACACGAATACCTCGTGGAATGACAACCTGGCCACCACCGCCGGCGGCATCGAGTCACCGAGCCTTTCCAACAAGACCTACCAGAACGGCGTGATGTTGGCGGTCACGAAGAACCTGTCGATCTACGCCCTCAAGGCCGAGGGCGTTGAGCCCAACTTTGGCGGGCTCAAGAATGCCCTGACCGGCATCCCCGTGAGCTCCAACACCGGCAAGAGCAATGAATACGGCATCAAGTTCAGCGCCCTGGGAGGAAAGCTCGTCGGGACGGTCAGCAGGTACACGATCACGAAGACCTCGTGGGAGTCCGAGCCCTGGTATGCGCCCGCGCCGCTCGGGCACCCCCGCTTCGATCCGAACAAGCCCATCATCTACAACCTCTCCGACGGCACGTCGGGCCAGGGCATGCTGCCCACCGGATCCGTGGTCGGGGGCATCACGTGGGCCGGCAACGGCTGGGGCGGGGGCGGCCCCGCCAGCGGCAACGGGAATGCGGGCGGAAACAACACGACGGCGTCAATCAACGCGTTCAACGCCGCGGTGGCGGCCGGATCCATCTACGTGGCAACCGAGAACAACGCCCCTGCGAATTTCAACGGCATCCCGAACGCGGCCGGCCCAAACCTCAAGCAGGTCTATGTCAACGCCAGCACGGCGACCGGCGCCGCCTACCTGAATGCCGTGTACGCCTCGACGGCCGGCTTCAACAACGGAGGTTGGCCGGGCTGGATGTACTACGGCCTCGGGGGCCCCGGTTCCACCTGGGACCAGAACCTCAACAACGCGACCGAGGACGCGTCAGGCTTCCTCAACACCGGAGCCGGCGCGGCCGTCCAGGTGGTCGACCAGTCAAAGGGCTACGAGGGCCAGCTCCTCTACACGCCGGACAACCACTTTCAGATGGTTTTCACGGCAAGCGTCCATGCGAGCGTCCAGAGGATCAACAACGGCACGTGGCCGAAATACCCGTACCCAGCGGACATGTGGACGCCCTGGTACTTCGACAATTTCGGCCTGAACGGCGTGCCCCTGAACAAGGTCTACTCGGACCCGACGGACAGCTCGACCCATACCACCACCGTCGCGCCGGGTGACGACACCCCCAAGTATGCCTACAGCCTGTTCGAGAACTACAAGTTCGACAGCGGCATGCTCAAGGGCCTCACCGTGGGAATGGGTGAAACCTGGCACTCCCAGGAGCAGTACTTCTCCGGCATCACCCACGGTTCCGGGCAGGTCGAGACCAATGCCAAGGGCTTCATCATCGTCGCTTACGGGCCTTCGCAGTTCAACCTGGACGCGTTTGCGAAATATGAGTGGAAGAGTTGGGGTTACACCCAGTTCCTCCAGCTGAATGTCTACAATGTTTTGGATAACAAGGAATTGAATGGATTCATTAGGACGAATCCAATCACGGCGAAATTGGGTTACGGGGTAAGATTCTAGTCCGGGTAGGCAAAACGGACTCGAGCAAGCGCACACGGCGGCCGCCGTGTGCGCTTTTTCTTGGCGTGCGTGCGGCCCGGGACCCGCCGCGATGCCGGTGTCAGCGGCCCTGCCTGTCGCTGAAGCGTTTCCTGTAGGCGCTGATCATGTTCTCCACCACCTTTGTCTGGGCCTGGTCACCCTCGATCCGGGCAATCTCCTTGGCGTGCGCCAGCTCTTCGAGCATCTCCCGGCCCCGGTTCAGGTCGGACAACCGGTGGGCGAGGTCGAGATGCTGGGCGGCATCGAACGGCCCGCTTGCGGCCAGGGCCTGGAGGCTGTCGGCGACCTTCTGCTGCTCGTTTCTCGCGACATAGATCCCGACGAGGCGCCGGTTGTTGAAGAAGTCGAACGGCTGGTGCACCTGCGCCTCGATCGTCAGCGCCTCGGCTGCCCCTGTCCGCTTCGTGTGGTCGAATACCTGGACCAGCAGCTCGAGGGCCGCCGCGGCGGTCCGGCTTCCCGGGTCGGCGTCAAAGATTTTGCGGGCCTCCCGCTCCGCCCCGCCCGAGTCGCCTATCCGGACGAGAAGGTTTGCATACTCGAGCCGCAGGTACGGGTTACCCGGGAACCTCGCAAGCTCGTCGGCAAAAAACCTCCGCCCCTTGTCGAGCTGCCGGCTCGCGCTCCAAAGCTCGACCAGCTGGCCGCCCGCGGAGAAATACTCATCGTCGAGCTCCAGGGCTTTGTAGAGCAGGGATTCCGCCTCGTCGAATCTCCGCAGCCCGATGAGAATCTCGGCCTTGCGCCAGGACAGCTCGGCGGTTCGGGGCTGGAGCGACTCGGCATGCTCGAACAGGGACAGCGCCCGGTCCAGGTTGCCGGCCTCGGATTCCATGAGGGCGAGACGCATAGAGACGGAGGCGTTGTCCGGGTCGAGCCTCAGGGCCCCCCGCACCGCGTCGAGCGCGGCGGCCTTAGCGTCCCGGCTCCCGAGCAGCGCGCCGGCGAGTTCCACCTCCCTCTTGAACCGCGCCTGGTCCTCGCTGAACGTGGACTGGCCCGTGAAAGGGGGCCTCAGGGTGAGCTGAACGAGCACCTTGAGCATCCTGGCCTGGGCGTCGGGGGTGTACCCGAGGGCGGCGGCGCACCCGGCGTCGTCGACTCCGGAGCCCGGGCCCGCTCCCAGGCCCGGCAGTTCCCGGGCGCATCCGTCGGCCAGCAGCCCGGCGATCTCGAAATTGCCCATCCAGTTGAAGTGGACATGGTCGAAAAGGACCCCGTGGCCCGCCGGCGGGCCCTGCGATTCCGGATCGGAGCCCATCGCCCTGGCGGAGTCCACCAGGAGCACCCTGTTCCCCGCCTCCCGTGCGACCGTCCGCACGATCTCGTTGATGCGCGCGTCCGGCCGGAAGCGGAGCGCGTCCCAGTGCAACGCCTCCAGGTATTGCCGGCGCGCGTCGGCGGTCTCACCCAGGGCCTCCTCCAGTCGTCCGACCCGGAAATGGGCCTCCGCATATTGCGGGTCGATCTTGAGCGCCTCGCTGAAGTCATAGAGGGCGCTGTCCGGGTCCCCGAGATCCCAAGCGAGGGTCCCCGCGTCATAGGCGTCGCGCCAGGATTTCACCTCCCCGGCGCTCATTCCCGGGCGATTCATCGAGATGAACGGGGCGCTGTCCCTCAGGTTGGCCACGACGGTGGCAAGGACTGTCCTGATCCCCGCCTTGCCCGCCAGGGCGACGATGTCCCGCAGGTTTTCAGAGAAATTTCGGTACACGGCCTCCAGCCTGGGATCGTCCCCGCGGACGGAGTCCTTCGAGAATGTCTCCATCCCCCTCCATTCCTGGGCCCTTTCCCGGGCGGGGGAGACCATGGACAGGAGCCTGAGGAAAAGCTGGCCCGAGCGGGTGCCCCGAATGCGCACGCTGGCCCGTATGAGCCAGAGGGGCGGGTTTGCGGACATGTAGGCGCAGCCCGGGCCGTAGGGACCGACCACCTCGTTGTTGCCCATGTAGACCACGAGCAGGTCCGGCTCGAATCCCGCGACCTGCCGGGCGATCTGGTAGACCACGTGCGAGTTGATCGCCGTGATGCCCATGTTGAAGACCTCGACCACCTTTCCCGGGAAACGGTCTTTGAGCTGGACCTTCAGCTGCGCAGCAAACCCGAGGCCGGGCTCCGGCATCCCCTGCGCGGCCGACTCGCCCATCACGAACACGCGCACGGTGTTCGGCTCCTTGTGCCTTCGTATCCGGAAATTGAGCGGAGCGATTCCGAAAGAGGCGGGTATGAACGGGGCGGTGAAGCCCGGGTTCGTGCGGTAGAACCCGGGACTCCCGTCCGGTATGAGGAATGAGGCCGGCTTCCCGAAGCCGGCCAGGCGGAGCGCGCCCTCGAGCGCGCACAGGAACACCACGGGCGCGGCGACAAGGAGAACGAGGCGCGGGAGAAGCGGTGAGGCCCGCCGCGCGGGGTCCGCCGCCTCGGGAATCCGGGGCTTCGGCATCTAGGGGAGCCTCTGCAGAAAATCCCGCCGCGCGCGCCGCCTCCGGCTGCTCCGGCGAGACTGAAGGGGGTCTGCAGACAGGGCGCGAGGGTCGTTCAAATCGATGCCAATTGACTTGGAAAATGATGGGTTGCACCGCCCCGAATGAGAAGGTTTTTCGCTCCTTTTTGGGATGCATTTCAGGTCTGGATCCGCCCGGGAACCGAGGACGAAGCGAACGGGGGTTTCCGCGCGGTTTTCATGGTTGCCGCTACCGATGCCTTGGGCCGATCATCGGGCCGTGAAACCCCCGCGGACGCCCCTGCCGGCCGGCTGGCGGTGCGGCCTGCTCCTCGCGTTTGCGGCCGCCTCCCTCCTCGGCGGGCCCGCAGCGGGCCGCGCGGGCCCGCCCGCCTGGTGGCGTAGCCTCGGTGAGCACGACCTGCTCGGCGCCCCCCTCAACCCCGCCGGGAGGTGGATTGTCGCGGTCTTCATCGGGCAGGAATGCCCCGTGTCAAACGCATCGATCCCGGTGCTCAACCGGCTCGCGGCCGAGTTTGGCCCCAAGGGGTTTGCCTTTGTCGGTGCCTATGTCGACCCCACGGCGGACGCGGCCTCGCTAATGGCCCACGCGGCGGACTATTCGATCGGGTTTCCCGTGGCGGACGACCGGGGGCACGCCCTCGTGAGGTTCGCGGGCGCGACCTACACGCCCGAGGTGGTGGTGTTTTCCGGCGAAGGCGCACGGCTCTACAGCGGCCGCATCGACGACCGGGTGGGGGATCTCGGCGTGTCGCGCCCCGCCGCCGCGCATGAGGACCTTCGCGAAGTGCTCGCAGCGATCGCGGCGGGCTCGAAGGGGCCCTTTGGGGAGAGGCGGGGCTACGGCTGCGCGATCCCGGAGGCGGTCCGCCCGTGAGGCGCCCGGCGCACGCCCTGGCGGCATCAACCCTGGGAATCGCGCTCGCGGCCCTGGGGACCGGGGCGCGCGCGGCCGACCCGCCGGCCCCGACATGGGCCTCGGACGTCGCCCCGATCCTGATGGGCCACTGCGTCGGGTGCCACCGCCCCGGCCAGGTGGCGCCCTTCTCGCTGCTCACGTACGCGGACGCCGCCAAGCGCTCACGCTTCCTAGCGAGGACGACCCATGCCCGGGTCATGCCCCCGTGGTCCCCGGACGGCCCGGAGGCCGCATTTGTCGACGAGAGGCGCCTGGGCGACGACGACGTGGCCACGCTTGACCGGTGGGCGGCCGGCGGGGCGCCCCCCGGCGACCTTTCCAAGGCGCCGGCCCCGCCGGTGGCCGGCGACGAGGGTTGGCACCTCGGGCCGCCCGACGTGGTCGTCAGGATGCTCCGCCCGTATTCCGTTCCTGCCGGCCCCGGGGACACCTACCACGTCTTCCCAATCCCGTTCTCCCTGGCTGGCGTCCCCGCGGACGTGACGGCGAGGGCGCGCATCCCGGACACGGACATCCTCGCCGTGGCCGCGGTCGAGATCCACGCGGGCAACCGGCGCTCCCTCCACCACGCCGACGTCTTCATCGACACCAAGGGAGCCGCCAGGAAGCGCGAGGCCGCCGAGGGAGGCAATGGCTACGACAGCTTCGGGACCCCGGGGTTCGTGCCGGATGCCTACCTGGGGGGAAGGGTCCCGGGAATGACGCCGCGGTTCCTGCCGCCGGGGATTGCCGCCGGCGTCATGCCATTGGCCGGCGACCTCGCGCTCCAGATCCACTACAGCGCCACCGGCAGGGTCGAGACCGACCAGACCGAGGTCGGGATCTATTTCATGCGCGGCCCGGTGAAGCGGATCATGGACACCCTCTACCTGCGCAGCTTCAGGCTCGACATCCCCGCGGGCGACTCACGGTTCGTCGTGGAGGACTCGATCGTGGTTCCGGCCGACTGCATCCTGATGTCGGTGTTCCCCCACATGCACCTTATTGCGCGCGAGGTGCACGCCGGCGCGACCCTGCCCGACGGGACTGAGCGGCCGCTCCTGGACATCTCCCGATGGAGCTTCAGGTGGCAGGACAAGTACTTCTACAGGGAGCCGTTCATCCTTCCCAAGGGGACCCGCGTCCATTGCCGCTGGGTCTTCGACAACAGCGAGGCCAACAAGGCGAACCCGTTCTCGCCCCCCCGGGACATCCGGTTCGGGCCGAACTCGACGGACGAGATGTGCGAGTTCCAGCTCGGCCTGATCCCCGTCAACCTGGGTGACGAGTCGCTCCTCCTGGACGCCCGGGTGCGGAAGATGAGGGAGAAGATAGCGGAGCTCACCCCCGAGCAGCGCGGCCGCTTCCGCTGGAGCGACGCCTTCAACGACCTGTCGGGGAGGTGATCGCGGCCGGGGCCTACTTCGCCGCGCCGGACCCGTGCCGGTAGTGGATCACGCGCACCTTCTCGAGGGTCACGAGGCCGCCCCCGATCATCGAGTCCAGCTGGGGCAGGAACGCGTTGATCTTCCCCTCCTCGTCCACGATCTCGATGATGATCGGCAGGTCGTCGGAGAGCCGGAGGATCTTCGCCGTGTGCAGGCGGCTCGCCGCGCCGAAGCCCATGGGGCTGCGCAGCACGGTCGCCCCGGCCAGGCCGCTCTCCCGCGCCTTGAGCACGATCGCCTCGTAGAGCGGGTGGCCCCCGTGACGGTCGGACTCGCCGATGAAGATTCGCAGCAGGAGGGACTCGGCGGGGAGGTTCATTTAGTTTCCTTTGATGACGTTGAGCCACGCGGCGCACAGGTGGCCGAGCCACACCGCGACGAAGCAGATGAAGAACGTGCCGGTCGCGTTGGCTCCAGCGTAGAGCCATTCGCCGTCACGGGCAAGCGTGAGCGTCTGCAGGCTGAACGAGGAGTAGGTCGTGAACCCGCCGAGGATCCCCGTCATCACGAACTGCCGGGCGGTCGGTCCCACGAGCATCCTCCCGTCGGGGCTCGTGAGGGTGTTGAAGAACCCGATGATGAAGCTTCCGGAGACGTTGATGATCAGCGTGCCCCACGGGAACGTCTCGCCGAAGCGGTGGCTCACGAGGCCGTTAAGCGCGAAACGCGCGAACCCGCCGAGGCCGCTGCCCAGAAATATCCAGAGGTAGAGTTGCATGATTTTTCCCAATGCGTCGGTTCGCAGTAGGGATCATCAGCGCTGGCCTGTGCCAGGCGGTTCCCCGCGGGGGCGGGCCGGCAGATTCCATTGCCGATCGGGGGAGCCTGCCCGGCGGACCGTTTCCTTCAAGCGCAAAACGGCGCCGCCCATTGCCGGGTCAGAGCCCCTCCGGGTGGGTCGCCGGCTCGAGGACCCTCGCCGCGAACGCCGGCCCGGACCAGGTGAGGTGGAGGCTCGCGGGCCCCGAGGCGTGCGCGTAGCGCACGACGACCGGGTATCTCCGGTAGGCCTCGAGCCTAGTCGCGGCGGAGACGGTCGCGCGCCCCTCCTCCTTCTTCGTGACGACGGCCCTGCCGTCGACCTCCAGCTCGACCTTGCCGTCGCAGTCCGCCGAAAAGGTGTAGGCTCCGTCGACCGGGGCCTGGATGGAGCCCCGGTACTCGACCGAGAAGTTCTCCCTCGGGACGCCCGCCGAGGCGTCGGGCGAGCCGGCGCCGGCCTCGTCGACCAGGTCGAAGTCGATTGCCGGCGTGACCGAGGTCTTGGCGAGGGTCTTGAAGGCGGCGTCCTTGTAGTAGCTCACCGCGAAGAAGGGGGTCCGGGCGTACCCGCTCGGCCCAAGCAGCGCGCGCGCGTCCGCCAGGGACCAGGGGTGGCCGTCGGGATAGACGATCCCGTGGAAGGGCGTCGGCGTCTCGTCCCTCCGCGGCGACTGGCGGTTCTCGCCCCACGCGAAGCGGCAGTTGTCGCGGCCGATCCCGAACTCCCACATGATGTAGCCCACCTTCCCCCTGAAGTGCTCCACGACGCCCGCGACGGTCTGCCCCTGGCGGTTCATGCACTCGGTGCATAGGGTGTGGCCGTCCCCGCGGAGGGCGTAGCCGCTGTACTCGTGCCAAGAGGGGAAGTCGGAGAAGGGCCCCCCGGAGAATTCCCCGCCGGTCGCCGTGACCGGGATCTGGGTGCCGGTCTCCCTTATCCACCCGAGGGCGTCCCCCTCGAGCCTGACCGTGGCCTCCGAGCCGTTGGGCTCGTTGTAGATCTCCCAGAAGACGACCCGGGAATCCGCCCTGTGGGCCCCCACGATGTCCTGCACGTAGGCCTTCAGCCCCGCCCGGTGCTGCTCGTAGTGGGCCCTCACCTCGTCCCCCGGGCACACGAGCCACTGGCTGTTGTGGACGCCGCGAACCGGGGCGGGGTAGCGGTAGTCCGCCGAGAGCAGGTCCTTCGGCGGCTGGTTCCAGCAGTCGTCAAAGAAGACGAACTCCGTCCTGATCCCGTACCTGCCCGCGCGCTCGAGGAAGTCGTTGATGTCGGCCAGCAGCGCGTTCTTCTTCTTGAGGTAGACGTAGTAGTGGAGGTAGACCCTCACCACGTTGATCCCGTAGGCGGAGGCGTAGCGCAGCTCGCGGTCGTTCACGGCGGGGTCGTACTGGTCCCACTGTTGCGCCTCGTTCACGCAGTTGGTCGGTACGAACACCGCGCCCTGGACCCACGTCCAGTCGCGCTGGCCCTGCGCGGCGGCGGTCGGGACGGCCGGGGCGGGCGCGTCTGTCACGGCGCAGCCCGAGCAGCAGGCGAGGACGCCGATGACGAGGGCCTTGATCGCGGGGTTCACGCACCCATTGAAAAGCCCCTTTGGGCGGCTGCAACGCCCGATTGCCCTCCCGCCCCATCGGGCCCCTCCACCCAACCGGGCCCGGAGTCAGGCCTTGCGCCGGGCAGCCGCCTGCGCCGGGGCGGCCGCGGGACCGTTGTTGCTCTCGGTGTTCTCCTTTACCGCGGCGATCATCTCCACCATCCCCTCCTTGATCTCGCTCACCTGGGGATAAACCTCCTTGATCAGGTCGTGTTCAATCCTCGAGAGCTTCTCGATCCGCTTGCCCTGCTCGCCAAGCCTGTCGAGGAGGCTGTTCTGCTTCTTCGAGATCCGGTACATCCACCAGAAGCACACGACCCAGCACGCCGTGCCGAGCACGGTCAACCATAGGGCGATGGAGCTCGGGTTCATGGTGGCGATCCTGGGGGAGGGACACCGCCGGCACCGTCGCCTCCCCTGGATGCCATGATAGACAGCATTCAGGGACCGGGGTTGCCGCGAACACCCAACTATCCGGCGCCGGGCCCGCCGGCCCCGGCCTGGCGGACGGGCTCCGCGCGGGTTTGCCAACCCGGCCCCGGGCGCCGATCATGCCCGCAGCCCCTCCCATGAAAGTCACCCGCGCCCAGGTCATCGAGAACGGCCTCCGATGCCGCTGCCCCAACTGCGGGCGGCTGACGATCTTCAAGGCGGGGAGGTACTTCGCGGTCAACGAGAGCTGCACGAGCTGCGGGCTGAGGATAGAGAAGGGCGACGGGGCGTTCCTCGGCCCCTTCGCGATCAACTACGGGGTGACGGCATTCGGGGTCGTCATCCCGGTCATCCTCCTGCACGCGCTCGGGCGACTGGGCGCGGCGGCCACCCTCACCCTCTGCTTCGCGGGCTCCCTCGTCGTCCCGGTGCTCCTCTACCGGGTGTCATGGGGCTGGTGGCTCATGCTGTACTACTTCTTCCTCCCGGAAAACCTGCCTGGCAACCTCGAGGGCCGGGCAGGCGACGACGAATGACTTCGCCAAGAGACCTTGCCGAGGTGGGGCGTGCATTCCTCAGGCTCGGGCTCACCTCGTTCGGCGGGCCTGTGGCCCACCTCGGGTATTTCCGGGAGGAATTCGTCGGGAGGCGCCGATGGCTCGACGACGCGGCCTACGCGGACCTCGTGGCGCTCTGCCAGATGCTTCCCGGGCCCGCCAGCAGCCAGGTCGTGTTCGCCCTCGGGATGAGGCGGGCGGGCCTGCCCGGGGCGCTCCTCGCCTCGGCCTGCTTCATGCTCCCGTCGGCCGTGGCGATGATCCTCTTCGCCTACGGCGTCTCCTCGGCCGGCGGGGTGGGGCGGGCCGGCTGGCTCCATGGACTGAAGGTCGCCGCGGTCGCCGTCGTGGCCCTAGCCGTCTGGGGGATGGCGGCCAGGCTGTGTCCCGATTGGCCGCGGAGGGCGCTCGGCCTCGCCGCCGCGGCCGCGGTGCTCGCCTTCCCGGGGACGTTCACCCAGGTCCTCGCCATGGCGGCATGCGCCGGCCTGGGTGCGCTCGCGATTCCCCGGGAACCGTCGGGGGCCCGGCCGGCGCCGACATTCGGCCGGGGGCACGCATGGGCCGCGGGCGCCCTGCTCACCTTCCTCCTCCTGCTTGTCCTGCTCCCGTTCGTGGCGGGACTCACGGGCAACCGGGGCGTGAAGATGTTCGACGGCTTCTACCGCGCCGGCTCGCTTGTCTTCGGCGGGGGCCATGTCGTCCTCCCGCTCCTCCGCTCCGAGGTCGTGCCGCGCGGCTGGATCACCGACGACGCCTTCATGGCGGGCTACGGGGCCGCCCAGGCGGTCCCGGGCCCCCTCTTCACCTTCGCGGGCTACCTCGGCGCCGCGATCGAGCCGGGCCCGCACGCCTGGGCGAGCGGACTCCTTGCGCTCCTGGCGATCTTCCTGCCCGCGTGGCTCCTGGTGGGGGGCGTCCTTCCCTTCTGGCACCTCCTGCGCGGCATGGGCCGGGCCCAGGGGGCCCTGGCGGGCGCCAATGCCGCGGTCGTCGGGATCCTGCTCGCGGCCCTCTACAGGCCCGTCTGCACCGAGGGGATCCGCGACGCGCGCGACGTGGCCGCGGCCGTCGCCGCGGCCGTCCTCATCCAGGGCCTGCGGGTGCCGCCCTGGGCCGTCGTCGCCCTCATGGCCGCCGCAGGCAGATGGATCCTGCGGTGAGGCCAAGGGGCGACGCGCGCCTCACGACTTCACGGTCATGCGGTTGTCCACGCTCTTCACCCCGCGGATGCTCTCCGCGAACTTGGTGACGAGCGAGCGTTCCGCATCCGAGTCGGCCTCGCCCATGATCGTGACCCCGCCGTTGACGGTCTCGACCCTCGTCCTGAGCGCGCTCGTGGACCTGTGGCTCACCAGCTGCAGCTTGATCTGGCCCGTGATGGACGCGTCGTCGACCGTCTCTCGCACGGTCTCCCGGGGAGGGCCCTCGGAAACCGCGAGGGCGTTGCGGACGGACCTCACGCCCTCGATCTCCTTGGCGTACTCCCCGGTCAGCTCCTTCTGGGCGATGTTGTCGGCGGTGCCGGAGAGCGTCACGACGCCGTCCTTCACGTCGACCCGGGTCGTCGCCGCGCTGACATTCGCCTTCACCAGGAGCGTGCTGCGCACCTTGAACGCGATCCACCCGTCGGAGTGCTCCGGCGCGGGCGGCACCACCTGGATGTCGTTCTCGACGCGGACGACGCCGGGCAGGCCGGACACCGTGTCCTCCGCCAGGAACTTCTGGTCGTCGTCCTGGACCTTGCCGGAGAGCGTGACGACGCCCGACGAGGACCTGACGTCCACCTTCTCCTGCAGGACGGTGCGGTAGTTGTAGGATTCCCTTGCTGCCTGCTCGATCCGGTGGTCCGTCTCGCTCTCCGCAAGGAGGCAGACGGGGCACACCGCGACCAATAGCAGGGCTATGCGTGTGTTGTTTTTCATGATGGGGTTTGGGTTTGTTTTTGCCGCCGGTATCGTACCGAAGCGCGCATTCTGGTTCCCGCCCCATGCGGGTTTCCCGTCGCAAAAAAGGGGTTCCCCCTGGGGAACCGGCCGCCGCCTAGGCGGTCTTCCGTGACATCCGGTGGACCAGGAAATAGTACGCGGAGCCGAGGACGACCGCGGCCCCGGCGACCCAGAGCGTGATCTCCCGGATCTCGCCATGCATCAGGCGCTCGTCCTTGCCGGCCACCACCGAGATGTACGCCAGGACGCCGCACCAGAAAGCGGAACCCGCGAACGTGTACACGCAGAACTTCCAGAACGTCATGCGCACGATCCCGGCGGGAATGCCAATCAGGTGCCGCACCACGGGCAGCATCCGCGAGAGGAAGATGCCGAAGCTCCCGAAGCGCCGGGACCACCGCTCGGCCCCCTCGATCTTCGCCGGGGTGATCATGAGGAGCCTGCCGTAGCGGACGACGAGCGGGCGCCCGGCGACCCTTGAGGCCCAGTACATTGCGCAGGCGCCCAGGAGGCTCCCGACGGCCGCCGCAAGGACGATTCCCGGGATCGTCATCGCCGTGCCCCCCGCCATGACAAGGAGGACCGCCGGGGGGATCACGAACTCGCTTGGGAGCGGGACGACCGAGCTCTCGAGCGCCATCAGGAACACGATGTACAGGTACCCGCCCGACTGCAGCGAGTGCTGGTACGAGGCGAGAAGCCGCTGGATCAGATCGTGCAAGACCGGCTCAGACGTCGGGCTTGGTCTTGCGCAGGCCCTGAACGCGGTCGCCGACCTTCCAGAACCCGCGCTTCTTCAGCAAGTCAATGCGCTCGAAACGCTTGAGCACGTTGCGCTTGATCACGATTCCGCTGGTTCCTTGGAGACTCTTGTGCTGCGACATGGTGTTTGGAGGGACGAAAGTTGGGAGATAAAGGGCCCACTTGGTATGGTCCCCTCCCTCACATGACAAGGAGAAATTCGACCTTGACCCCCCATGGTCAGCCTGCAGTTTTGCCCTTTCCGCATCCGAAACTTCACCGCTATGAGGGACGACTACATCAAACAGGCGCTTGGCAAGATCTTGGACCCCAACATCCTGATCAACGTGGTCTCGCGCCGCGTCAAGCAGCTCAAGCGCGGCAACAGGCCCCTTGTGGAGTCCCTTGAAAAGCTGTCGCCCGAGGATATCGCCCTGCGCGAGATCATAGAGGACAAGATAAGCTTCGAGGCCGGCGAGAACTGACCGCGGCGGCGCCCCTGGCGCAGCCGGCGGGGTTGGTGCGCGGGCCCCTGGAATCGACCCCTTCCATGGCCGCGCACAAGAAAGACGCCCCCCGCCAGTCGGAGGTGAGGAACTCGAAGGCCTTCAGGGACTTCGTGGTCGGCGAGCGCTACGAGGCCGGGATCCAGCTTAAGGGAACCGAGGTGAAGTCGATCCGCACCGGGCGCGCCCAGATCAGCGACTCGTTCTGCAGGATCGACAAGGAGGAGGTCTGGATGCACGGCGCCCACATCGAGCCGTATGCCTTCGCCAACCTCGCCAACCATGACCCGAAGCGGGTCCGCAAGCTCCTCCTGCACCGCAGCGACATCCGCAAGATCGACCTGGCGATGAACGCCGGCGGGAAGTCCCTGATCCCGCTGCGGATGTACTTCAAGGAGGCCCTCGTGAAGGTCGAGGTCGCGCTCTGCACCGGCAAGAAACTCTTCGACAAACGCGAGGACCTGAAGAAAAAGGCACAGATGCGAGAGGTGAACAAGGCACTCAGGTCCCGCCGCGAATGACCCCCGGGAAAGACTCGGTTGTCGTGCGGGTGCCGGCGAGCACCTCGAACTGCGGGGCGGGCTTCGACACGCTCGGCCTGGCGCTCGAGCTCTACAACCGGATAACCGTGACGCCCGCCCCGGGCGCGCTCCCCGTGCCCGAGCGGCCCTCCGACGCGCGCGCGCAGGGGATGGTCGCGGAGGCGGCGGCGGCGTTCGCCCGGGCCGCCGGGCGCCCCGCCCCGGGGTTCCGCTACAGGATAGACGGCGACGTCCCGGTCGCCCGCGGCCTCGGCTCCAGCGTCACGGTCGTCGCGGGGGTCGTCGCAGGCCTGAACGCGATCCACGGCGCCTCGCTCACGCCCCGCCAGGTCGTCGGCCTCGTCTCGTCCGTCGAGGGCCACCCCGACAACGCCGGCGCCGGGGTCCTCGGCGGGTTCTGCGTCTCGAGGTCGGACCCCGGGACCGGGGCCTACGTCGACTCGCAGCGCTTCGAGGTGCCCCCCGACGTCGCCTTTGTGGTGGTGTCGCCGCCGGTCGAGCTCGTGACGAAGGAGTCGCGCGGCGCGCTCCCCCCCTCGCTGCCCTTCTTTGACGCGGTGCGCAGCATCAACAGCGCGGCGTACGTGGTCGCCGCGTTCGCCTCGGGCGACTTCGCGAGCCTGCGGCACGCCGGCGGGGACTTCGTCCACGAGCCGTACCGCCTCCCGAGCGTCCCGGGCGGCCGGGAGGCGATCGCCTCCGGGGTCGCCGCGGGCGCCTGGACGGGATGGCTCAGCGGGAGCGGCTCCAGCGTCCTGTGCGTCTGCGAGAGGGCCAGGGCGGAGCCCGTGTTCGAGGCGATGAAGGCGGCATTCGCCCGGGCCTCGATGCCGGGCGAGGGCAGGATCCTCCGGGCGGACAACCGGGGCCTGACCGTCGGGTCCTAGGCCTTCATGGCGGGGACGTCCCCGCCGGGCCACACCTGCAGGACCGCCTCCGCCAGCGGGCGCCACCCGAACGGCTTCTGGAGGCGCGCCTTCAGCCTCTTGAGCCGGGACAGCTCGTGCTCGAGCGGCTCCAGGTTGTGGCCCGAGATCATGATGAACGCGGCCTGCGGGGCCACCCTCGACGCCCTCCGGATGAACTCGATGCCGTCCATCCCGGGCATGGAGTAGTCGGTCACGACGACCCGCACGGGGATCTTCGCCAGGACCGCGAGCGCATCCAGCGGCCGGGTGAAGGGGAAGACGGGGCAATCCAGGTTGTCGGATATCATCCCGGCCATCAGCTCCACGTAGGACTTCTCATCATCGACGATGACCACGGCCCGTCCGGGCGCCTCGGTCTTTTTCCGGGAGTGTTTCAAGGAAGGAAGCGGGAACGGCCGGGAGCGTGGCCGGGAGGGGGGCAAAATGCAACGCGCAAGGCGCTTGCGTTAATCCTGGCAAACCCGAAAAACGGGGGTGCCCTCCCCCCGGGGCCCCTGTCATGATCCACATCGTCCTTTTCCAGCCTGAGATACCCCAGAACACTGGCAATGTCGGCAGGATGTGCGCCCTGACCCGGTCGCGCCTCCACCTGGTCCACCCGCTCGGCTTCAAGATCAACGACCGGAACCTCAAGCGGGCGGGGATGGACTACTGGCGCTCGCTCGACGTGCACGAGCACGCCGACTGGGAGCATTTCCGCGCCAGCGAGGCGGCGCCCCGGCGTCTGTGGCTCTTCACGACCAAGTCCGAGCTCGGGTTCTGGGACGTCCGCTTCGAGGACGGCGACGGCCTCGTGTTCGGCAACGAGGGGAGCGGCGCCCCGGGCTGGCTCCACAGCGAGCTGGGGGACCGGCGCATCACGATCCCCCACGCCAACCCCGGCCTCAGGTCGCTCAACCTGAGCACCGCCGCGGGCATCGCCGCCTACGAGGCGCTGCGCCAGACAGGCGGATTTGGGCCCCCGCCCCGAATTTTGGGGTAGCCTCTCGCGGGGTACCCCCCAAGATCGGCCCCTCATATGAGCGAGAGCCGACTCAAGATCTTTTCAGGCAATTCAAACAGGGCGCTGGCCGAGGACATCTGCCGGAGCATCGGGGTCCCCCTCGGCGAGGCGACGGTGACGAGCTTTCCCGACGGCGAGACCTTCGTGAAGATCGACGAGAACATACGCGGCCACGACGTGTTCATCATCCAGTCGACCTGCCCGCCCTCGAACCAGCACCTGATGGAGCTCCTGATCATGATCGACGCGGCGCGCCGCGCGTCGGCGAACCGCATCACGGCCGTCCTGCCGTTCTACGGCTACGCCCGCCAGGACCGCAAGGACCAGCCCCGCGTCCCGATCACGGCGAAGCTGGTCGCGAACCTCCTCGTGTCGGCGGGCGCGAACAGGGTCCTGACGATGGACCTCCACAGCCAGCAGATCCAGGGGTTCTTCGACATCCCGGTGGACCACCTCTACGCCTCACCGGTCTTCTTCGACTACCTCTCCAAGACCAAGGGCGAGAACCTGGTCGTCTGCTCCCCCGACGTCGGCGGGATGAAGATGGCGGCGGCGTACGCCGACCTCCTCGGGGCCAGCCTCGGCATGGTGGCCAAGCGGCGCAGGAGCGCGACGACCGTCGAGGCCATCAGCCTCGTCGGCGAGGTCGAGGGGTGCGACATCCTGCTCGTCGACGACATCACGGAGACGGCGGGGACGCTCACGGCCGCCGCGGTCATGCTCCGGGACCGCGGGGCCAAGAAGATCCGCGCCGCCGTAAGCCACTGCATCCTCAACGAGATCGCCTACGAGCGCATCCGCAGCGGGCTGATCGACGAGCTGATCACGACCAACACCGTCCCGATCGACACGCGGGGCCTTCCCGTGACCGTGCTCAACGTCGCGGGCCTCCTCGGGCAGGCCATCCAGCGCATCAACACGAACGAGAGCATCACCAGCCTCTTCAGGATCAAGGGCTTCTAGCCGGGTCCCGGCCGACGGATTGCGGAACATCGCCTGCCGCCTCAGGGTCATCCCCCCCATGAACCACAGACCCGCCTCCCTCCTCGCCCTCCTTGCGACGCTCGCCTGCGCGGCAGGGGCCGCCGAGATCCTGCCGGCGCCCGCGGTGAAGATGCCCGAGCTCAAGCGGGATTTCTCCCCGGTGGGCGACGGCAAGGCGCCGGTCATATCGAGCTACGCCGACATCGTTGAGCCGGTCGAGAAGGAGGTCGTCTCGATCAACTCGACCCGCACCATCCATGAGCGCGTCCAGGCGAACCCGCTCCTGCGCCAGTTCTTCGGGGACGTCCCCGACCAGGACCGCGAGAGCAAGGAGATGGGCCTCGGCTCGGGGGTCATCGTGTCCTCCGACGGCTTCATCCTCACCAACAACCATGTCGTGGCCGACGCCGACGAGCTTACCGTCGTGCTCTCCGACGGGCGGAAGTTCCCGGCGAAGGTGGTCGGGGCCGATCCCAAGACCGACATCGCCGTCGTCAAGGTAGAGGCGGCCGGCCTGCCTGCCGTCACGTTTGCCGACAGCGACAAGCTTCGCGTCGGCGACGTCGTGTTCGCCGTCGGCAACCCCCTGGGCGTCGGCGAGACGGTCACGATGGGAATCGTCTCGGCCAAGAGCCGCAATGTCGGGATCCTCCAGGACGTCGGCGGCTACGAGGACTTCATCCAGACCGACGCGTCGATCAACATGGGCAACTCCGGCGGCGCTCTCGTCGACGCGAAGGGCCGGTTCGTCGGGATCAACAGCGCGATCGTCTCGCCCTCGCGCGGGAACATCGGCATCGGCTTCGCCGTCCCGGTGAACATGGCAGCGAGCGTCATGAAGAGCCTGATAGAGACCGGCACCGTGAGCCGCGGGTTCCTGGGGGTGGGCGGCGATCCCATCACCCCCGACATCGCCGAGCAGGTGCACCTCCCGAAGGACGCGACGGGAGTCATCGTGACGGACACGATCCCCGACGGCCCGGCGGACCGGGGCGGGGTGAAGCGCGGCGACGTCATCCTCTCGGTCAACGGCAAGGCCGTCCAGAACCTGGACGAGCTGCGCCTGACCATCTCGCAGATGCCCCCGGGCAGCAAGGTGGCCCTCAGCGTCTCCCGGGACGGCAAGCCGCTCGTCGTCAATGTCACGCTCACCCAGTTCGCCGAGAAGCCGAACGAGCTGCTCGACGGGGTCGAGGTGGGCAAGCTCACGGACGACGTGCGCAGGCACCTCAACATCGACGGCCGCGTCACGGGCCTGGTGGTCGCTAAGGTGGACGAGAAGTCCGAGTACGCGCAGGACCTCCCCCAGGGCGCCGTGATCGTCGAGATCAACCGCTCTCCGGTCGACGACGTCGCGTCGGCGAAGGCGCTCCTGCACCCGGGCCGCAACCTCCTACTGGTCTACTACCAGGGCTACCAGAGGTACGTCGTCGTGACGAAGCGCTGAGCGCCGGCCGCGGCCTCAGCTCCCCGGCTTCTCGATGGGGAGCGCCGCCAGGGCCGCGGGCAGCTGGTCGGCGGGGTAGGTGGGGAAGCTCAGCTCGAGAAGCGAGACCGCCGGCGCGTCGAACCGCGCCGAGGACGCGCTCCGGTCGACCAGCATGGCGACCCCGGCGACGGTTCCCCCGGCGCCCCGCACGATCTCAAGGCACTCGTTCACCCGGCCGCCCCGGGTGACGACGTCCTCGACGACAAGGACCCTTTCCCCCTTCGAAAGCGTGAAGCCGCGGCGCATTACGAGCACGTTGTCCTCCTTCTCGCAGAAGAGGTACCGGGCCCTTGCCTGGCGCGCGACCTCCTGGCCGATCACGAGCCCCCCCATCGCGGGGGCGAGCACGGTCGAGAACGCCCAGCCCGCGCCGCGCACCTTCCCGAGGAGGAGCTCCGAGAGGCGCTCGACGGCGTCCATGTGCTGGCACACCTGCGCGCACTGGAAGTAATGCCCGCTGTGGAGGCCCGAGCGCAGCACGAAATGGCCCGTCAGGAGCGCGCGGGTGCGGGTGAAGATGTCGAGGACTTCCTGTTGTCTGGGATCCATGGGGCCGGGATTCGAGACCGTTCCCGCACGGAGTTCAACGCTTCGCGGTGCGCAAGGGCGTTGAATATTCCCCGCACCGGCGCTACCGTGCCCCCGGCCCGAGGGCCATCCGTTGAAATCCCACCCACAGGTCCCGCTTGAGGACGAGCTCGGCGACGTGCTCGAGAAGGCGATGAGCTGCGCGGGCCTGACCCCCGAGACCCTCTCGGAGAGGTCCGGGGTGCCGGTCTCGGGCATCCGCGACGCCGTCGACTACCGCCCCGAGCTCGGCCCCGACGAGTGCAGGCGCCTGGCCGCCGCGCTCGGCCTGAACGAGGTGGGGCTCTGCGCGCTCGCCTCCGGGAAATATCCCCTGCCGGACTCCGAGGGCCTGCCCTTCCGCGTGTGGCCGCTGCGCATGGCGCACGGGATCGGCGTCGTGAACGCCTATGTGGTCGGGGGCGAGGGGGGCCGGGGGCTCCTCTTCGACACGGGCCCCGGCGAGGGGGCGCTCGAGGCCGTCTGGCCCGGGCACGTCCACGGGATCGACGGCATCTTCGTGACCCACATCGAGGCCGAGCACGCGGGCGGGCTCGTCGGCGCGGTCGGGCGGTTCGGCGTCTCCCAGGCCTTCGTGCCCGCGGGCGCCGAGGCGGCGTCGGCCAGGCCGATGGGGGAGGGGGAGGTGTTCTCCCTCGGTGCGCTCCGGGTGACGGCGTTCCGGACGCCGGGACACTGCGCGATGCACAACTGCTACCACGTCACGTCCACCGCGGTGCCCTCGGCCCGGTCGCTCCTCATCTCGGGCGACCTGGTCTTCGCGGGCTCGGCCGGCGGCCCCTACCACTGCCACAAGCAGCTCCGCGCGCACCTGCGCCGCGTCCTCGCCGCGGTGCCTCCCGACACCGTCGTCGCGCCGGGGCACGGCCCCATGACGACCGCGGGCAACGAGCTGCGCTACAACCCTTTCGTGGCCTGAGCCGCGCCCCTAGACCGAGTCGACGATGAACGCCACGGCGGTCGCGTTGTCCGGCCCGCCGCGATTCACGGCCAGGTCGACCAGCCCGCGCACGATCTCGGAGGGATCGCCCTTGCCCCCGACGATCTCCTTCATTTCCCGGTCGGTGAGCATCCGCGTGATCCCGTCCGTGCAGAAGACGAAGCGGTCTCCCGCAAGAAGCGGGAGGTCGGAGAGGTCGACCTCGGGTGTGAGCGCCTGCCCGATGCAGCGCGTCAGGGCGCCCCGCTGCGACTCGCTGTAGTACACCACCTCGCCGCGGGCCCTCCGGCGCTTGGCCTCGTTCTCCACGGAATGGTCCTCGGTCAGCCCCACGAAGTCCCCCAGCCTGAGGGCGAACGCCCTCGAGTCGCCGACATGGGCGAGCTTGAGCCTGTTGCCCCGCACGCAGCCGACGGTGAGGGTGGACCCGATGCCCAGCCCGGGGCTTATCTTCATGCCCATGGAGACCACCGCGTCGTTCGCCCTCGTGACGATTTCCCGCAGGTCGACCTCCGCCCCTGCCGGCGCGGCACGGACCGAGCGGAGCACGACATCGATCGTCTCCTGGGCGGCTTCGCCGCCCCCCGGCAGCCCCCCGACCCCGTCGGCGACTCCAAAGATCTGGACGGACTCGTCGAATATCATCCGGTCCTCGTTTTCCTTCCTGACCTTGCCGATATCCGAGAAACAGGCGGCGCGGAGAATCGTCATTGGGAACGTCGACGATAGACCGGGGGCGGTCAGGTGAAAGGACGAAATTGCTCCTGCCTGTTTTCCCGGGTGAGCCGCACGAAGGCCTTGAGGGGCAGGCCCTCCATGAACAGCCGGCCGTAGGACTTCGCGAGGATCCGGCTGTCGAGGACGGTGATGAGGCCGCGGTCGGTCTGGTTGCGTATGAGCCGGCCAACCCCCTGCCTGAATTTTATAATAGCCTCCGGCAGAGTGAGTTCATTGAACGGATCCCCTCCTCGGTCCCGGATAAGCTCGGATTTCGCCTCGGCGATCGGGTGGGTCGGGGGGCTGAAGGGGAGCCTCGCGATCACGACCTGGGAGAGCGCATCGCCCGGCACGTCCACCCCGGTCCAGAAGCTGTCGGTCCCGAACAAGACCGCCCTGCCCGCCTCGCGCATCCTGTGGGCGAGCTCCGTGCGGGAGAGGTCGCCCCCCTGCATGAGGAAAGGCCTCCCCTCGGCCTCCAGGGCCGGCCCGACCACCGCCGCGACCGCCTGCATGTCGCGGTAGCTAGTGAAGAGGACGAGAGAGCCGCCCCTGACGCCCCGGCAGCAGAAGCCGACGTAGTCGGCGAGGGCCCCGATCGAGAGACGCATGTCCTGCGCGGAGGGCAGCGGGATGTCCGAGGCGACGAAGACCCGCATGTTGCGCTCGAAGTCGAACGGGGACTGCGCGACCTCGGCCTTCGCCGAGGTCGCACCGATGCTCGCCGCGAACGGCCCCATCTCGCCCGCGACCGCCAGGGTCGCGCTCGTGCAGACGACCGCGACCCCCGCCCCGAAGAGGCACCGCTCGAGCTCCGGGGCGACGTCCACCGGCGCGCTGCGCAGGGTGACGATCGTCTGCTTTCGCCCGGACTTCTCGGCCCAGTAGACATGCCCCTCGTTGGAGAGCCCGAGCCATTCGTCGATCCCGGCCCGGATCGCGCGAATCCGGGAGCGCTGCTCCAGGAGCTCGTCGCGCTCGCGGCCGTCCTCCAGCGTGTCCGCGATCTTGGAGACGCTCCGCTCGAGGGCCGCGAGGGGCTCGCCCAGCAGCGGCTCCGCGACCCCGGCCTCCCGCAGGCGCACGATCGCCCGCTCCGAGAGGAGCGACCCCGCGAGGAACCCGAAGAACTGGACGCTTGCGTCGAGTGCGTCCGACACCCTCTGGCGGAACTCCGCGTCTCCCCGCTTCTTCATGATCCCCCTGCGCGTCCTCGGGTTGTAGAGGTGCTTCAGCGTGCGCTCGATGCCCAGGCTGCTCAGGGCCAGCCCGAAGCTCTCCTCGGCCACCTCGCGCACGGTGTGCGCCTCGTCCAGCACGACGAAGTCCCCGGGGAAGAGGACCCCCGAGGCGTCCGGCCCCGCGCCCTCGGCCCGGGCACCCCCCGCGCTTATGAGGGAGAAGAGCAGCGCGTGGTTCACGACGATCACCTGGGCGGTGCGCACGCGGGCGCGCGCCCTCTGGTAGAAGCAGCGCTCGCAGTCGCAGCTTCGCCTCGAGCACGTTGACGAGTCGGCGTTCACGGCGTCCCAGACCTCGGGGTTCGGGGGGGGCCGCAGGTCGTGGCGCAGGCCCGTCTCGGTCGCCTCCGCCCAGTCGGCGATCCGCTGCAGCTCCGTGTACGCCGAGTCGTCGAACAGGCTCGCGCGCTCGGCGAGCGCGTGCGAGAGCCTCGAGGTGCAGAGGTAATTCGACTTCCCGACTAGGACGGTCGACCTGAAGCCCGAGTACGCCCCAAGCTCGGGCGCCGAGGCGAACAGCCTCCTGCAGAGCGGAAGGTCCTTCCCCTCGATCTGCTCCTGGAGCGAGATGGTGTGGGTCGAGACGATCAATTGCCGGCCGCAGTCGGTCGCATGGATGATCCCCGGGACGAGGTACGCCAGCGACTTGCCGATCCCGGTGCCCGCCTCGAAGAGGAGGGGCCCGTCGTCGCGGAGCACCGCGGCGACCGCATTTGCCATCCGCTCCTGCCCGGGGCGGTGCTCGAGGCCCAGGTTCTCCTGCAGCCACCCCCCCTCCGAGAACACCCTTGCCGCGAGCTCCGGTGCCCGGCTCAGGGGCTGCGGGGCGGCCGCGTTCTCGTCGCTAAGTCCGATCATGGTGCGTCCGAAGTGCCGGGGAATCTCGGGCGGCTGCGTTTCAGTCGCCGATCCAGACGAGGTCGCCCGTGCGGACCTCGTCGAACAGCTCGATCACGTCCGCGTTGCGCATGAGGATGCACCCGGCGCTGATCGGCTCCCCTATCCGCCCCTCAAGGGGGGTCCCGTGGATGTAGATGTAGCGCCTGTACGTGTCCACGTCACCGCCCTGGTTCACGCCCGGCTCGAGGCCCCGCAGCCACAGGATTCGGCTCGTCACCAGGTTGCCCGGGCCCTCCTCGGAGTAGTGGCGCCCGGTCGGGACGCGGGCCCTGAAGACCACGCCCGATGGCTGGCCGGCGCCGATCCGCTCGGCGATCTCATGAAGGCCCCGCGGGGTTCCCAGGGAATCCGCGACATTCGAAGGGGCGAGCCTGGAAGTCGATATCACATATGAGCTTACAACGACGCCATCGCGCGCAAACTGGAGCGTGGACGCGCCGATCCGCACCCGGAGGACCCGGTCTGCGTGCTTGATGCCAAGCGCGGAACGGGTTTTGTTGAACGACTCCCAAGTAGAATCTATGGACAAGACGTCATGCTTCACGGTTGGCATCGTCGGCGCCTCGGGCGCCGTCGGTCAAGAGTTGCTGCGCCTTTTGGAAGAGCGCAACTTCCCTGTTTCGACGCTGAGGCTGTTCGCCTCGGCGCGCTCGGCCGGAAAGACGGCCGGGTTCAAGGGGCAGAAGCTCGTCATTGAGGAGGCCCGGCCCGGAGTCTTCGCGAACGTCGATGTCGCGTTCTTCGCCGCAGGCGGGGCCGTGACCCGGGCTCTTGCGCCCGATGCCGTGAAGGCGGGATGCCTCGTGATCGACAAGAGCTCCGCGATGCGGATGGACCCCGACGTCCCGCTCGTAATCCCCGAGATCAACCCCGAGGCGCTCAGGACCCACAAGGGCATCATAGCCAACCCGAACTGCTCGACCGCCGTGGCGCTCATGGGCCTCTGGCCGCTCCACAGGCGCTTCGGCCTCAAGCGTTTCATCGCGGCCTCCTACCAGTCCGTCTCGGGCGCGGGCGCCGAGGGCGTCCGCGAGCTCGAGGCCCAGGTGCTCGCCCACGCAAAGGGCGCCCCGCTCGAGCGCAAGGTCTTCAGGCACCAGATCGCGTTCAACGTCATCCCCCAGGTCGACTCCTTCGGAGCCGACGGCTACACCGGCGAGGAGTCCAAGATCATGCTCGAGAGCCGCAAGATCATGGGGCTTCCCCACCTGCCCGTCTCGGCCACCTGCGTGCGGGTGCCGGTCGTGCGCGCACATTCCGTTGCGATCAACGCCGAGTTCGAGCGCCCCGTGAGCGTCGCCGAGGCCCGCGAGGCCATAGCCGCGTTTCCCGGGTCGCAGCTCGTCGACGAGCCCTCCCAGGGCCAGTATCCGACCCCGCTCGACTTCAGCCGCGTGGTGAAGTGCGGGGTGGGCCGGATCCGCATCGACACGGCCCTGCCCAACGGGCTGGCATTCTGGGTCAGCGGCGACAACCTTTGGAAGGGTGCCGCGCTCAACGCGGTACAGGTCGCGGAACTCATGATCAAGGAGGGTCTCCTCAGGCCCAAGGCGGCGCTCGCGGCTGTCTGATTGGAACGGACGCCTAGCTCAGTTGGTTAGAGCACCTCGTTTACACCGAGGGGGTCAGGGGTTCGAGTCCCTTGGCGTCCACCACTTTAATCCTTAATGATGAATGGCTAACGTCTTTTAGTAGGCTGGGTCGCCCACTTGGTCGGGCAAACCGCCAAGTTACCTACTGCCAATTCCGTCTGATTTGTGCCGCTCGATGGCGCGGGGTTGCCTGTTCGGCGGGAGTTCACTGAAAGGGTTGAATGGAGTGGAAATAGCGAATCGCCATATTTCCATTATTAGCTTTAATGGAAATAAGGACTCTGCTTGTTTCCACGCCATGAAAACAAGCAAGCGGGCTGTTCATTCGGGCCGCTGGATCAAGACATTGGAGGGTTACAAGGCATATCAACCTGCGGAGCTCCCTCCGGATATCACCTGGACGCCCCAGTTGGTCAGGATCCTCTCACAAGCGGATCGCCTTCTTGGCCGCCTTGCCGGAGAAGGCCAGAGGCTCCCCAACCCGCATGTGCTCATCCGGCCCTTTGTCCGCCGTGAGGCCGTTTACTCCAGTAGGATCGAGGGAACGCAAGCGACGTTAGGCGAGCTGCTGGCTGCGGAAGCCGGTGCGATCTCGAAGCGCAGCCCGGACGATTTGCGAGAGGTCGGCAACTACGTAGCGGCGTTGGAGCACGGCATCGAACGGCTGAAAACACTGCCGCTATCGCTCCGCCTAGTCCGTGAGCTTCACGAAAAGCTGATGGCCGGGGTCCGTGGCAATCACGCAACGCCTGGAGAATTTCGGCGTTCCCAGAACTGGATCGGCCGTCCTGGCTGTACCTTAGCGGATGCTTCGTATGTTCCACCGCCACCCGACACTCTAATGACGCATCTTGGCCGCTGGGAGGATTTCCTGCACGACGAGACCATACCGCCGCTCGTGCATGCTGCGCTGATGCACTATCAGTTCGAGGCCATTCATCCGTTCATCGATGGGAACGGTCGGGTCGGGCGATTGCTGATCACCCTTTGCCTGTGCGCGCGCGGCGTACTGCCCGAACCACTCTTGTATCTATCGGCGTTTTTTGAAGCTACCCGGGCGGATTACTACGGAGGTCTGCGCGCCGTTACCGAACAGGGAGACTGGATGGGCTGGATCGAGTATTTTCTTAACGGCGTTGCCCGCCAATCCGAAGACGCCTTGAGTCGCGCTGAGCGGATCAACCGGCAACTAGCCAAATGGCGCCATGCTTTTTCGGGTGGCGGCTCGAAGGTACCTCTTCAACTCATTGAGCTTATCGGGGCAAATCCCTTCGTAGGCCCGCGCGAGGCCGAGAGACGGCTGGGCGTTGCCTATAACACCATAATGCGCGCCATAGTCGTCCTGGAGGCCGGCGGCGTCCTTGTGAAAGTTGGCGACAGCAAACGCGACCGAATATTTTGTTCGCGCGCGATCCTTGATATTCTAGAGGAGCCGGCCCGCCTGGTTCCGGAAAAGACGGTTTCCCGCGGTCCGACGACACGTAGATGAATGCGCCTGACACGATTCCGCCGCTTCGAAGGGCTTCAAGCGCCGGACCAGGCTCGATTGCCCCGCGCTCATCGGGTTGCAGGTTGACCATGGGTTGCCCAAACAATTGGTTTTTGCTTCTCTCTGTTGCGTGAAGGCGCTGCTTGTTTCTTTTCATAAACAACTACTAATCAACTATGTCCGCATTCAACCGCAACTTAGCTTCCCAGTGGAAAGCGGGTTCGAGTCCCTTGGCGTCCACCATCCGGAATCAGCGGGTCGACTTTTGGAGCCTTCCGCCATCAGACGGCTGTCATTTCACAAGGTCGTCGAGGGGGTTGCTGGCCCTGTCGACGACCGGGTGCAAATATCCGGCGGTCGTCTCGATCGACGAATGCCCGAGCAGCTTGCGCAGGGAGTCGATGCCCTCCCTCGAATGGGTCGCATACGCGTGGCGCAGGACGTGGGGCGTGACGATGCCTCCGAGGCCCACCTTGCGGGCCGCACGCAGGACGGCCCTCTGGATGCTTTCGGGAAGGACGTGGTAGCGCACCCGGATGCCACGCCGCGGGTCATCGCAGTGGTTCTCCGCCGGGAAGAGCCAAAACCACTGCCACATGAAGGGGGCGTCGGGGTATTTCTCGGACAGTCGGCCGGGCAGGGTGACCCCGACGCCTGGCGAGTTCATCCGGTCCTGTTCCCACACGGTTCGGGCCTTCTCGACCTGCAGCCGCAAGGGGGCGACGCACGCCGCCGGTATGGGGACCCGCCGGTCCTTGCCCCCCTTTGCCCCCCGTATCACGAGCTGGCCGGTCGGACCCTCGTCCCATAGCACATCCTTGATTCGAAGCTCGACGGGCTCCGAGACCCTCAGGCCGCAGCCGTACAGGAGGTCCACCAGGAGGCGCGCCGGGGTGCCCGGGGTGTCCTCCACCGCAACCCGCAGCTGGCGGACCTGATCCCGGGATGGGGAAACCCGCTCGTGGAAGGGCCTCTTTGCGCGAAGCGCGCGCACGTCACCCAACGGCTCATCCAGCACCTCCTTGTAGAGGAACAGCACGGCCGCAAAGGCCTGGCTCTGAGTCCTAGCCGAAACTCCAAGCCTAGCGGCCAAATCCGTGAGAAAGGCCTCCGTCATCTTCTCGGCAGCCACGCCGGCCGGCTGCTTGAGGCAGAAGTCGTGGTAACGACCCGACCAGTGGCAATATGCATCCTCGGTGCTGTACGCATAGTGCAGGAGGCGAATCCTCTTTCGCACCAGATCCAGGATTTCACTTCGGGATTTCACGAGGGGGAAGGCATTGGTTCGGCTCACCCAAGAAAATAGAGAAATAAAAATTTTCAATCAATATGTGCGACATGTCGCAGTATTGTTTTAAGCCATGCGCCAACTCTATAAACATCGCTACACCAACACCCCTTTGATATATTAAATTCGCATTCGGCGGATCAATCTCTAGTTACCGCTCAGCTCCCGTTGCAACGTGGCACCGATTGCCGCAACCCTCCCAACTTCTTACAGATGTGAATTCAATTGAACCGCCAATGGCGGTAGAAACATAGTTAGACCGTATCCCATGACGCGGTCAGCGATATCGGAGCGGCTCGTAATTCTGCGCGCCAGGGTTGGATGCGGCCCTCGCAGCTAAGTTCGCTTATCTAACCCTCCCCTTGATCGCGCTCTAAACGATCCGTTTTTGGTGGACCTAGACGGGGCTCTCAACGCGATTTTACGTATTCAATGTCCGTGACCTCGACGCCGATCGCGGTCACAAGCGTAGGGAGAAGTATAATGTCTAACCAATCGTCGCATCCGACAGCTTCCTCAGTCACGGCTCCTGCGAGGCAGGAGCCGCGCCATCGTTGGCGCGGATGACCTCTACGTTCGGCAGTATGATCCTGTACACCCCTAAAAAGGTTACCGCCGCAAAGCTCGATGAAGCTTCGAGCACTTGCGAGGGATTCCGCGTTGTTGAGGGCGCGTTGCCACCCAAGTTTATTTGGGACAACGCAATTGCAGATCGGGCGAGTGCATGGGTGATGCCGCGCCTGCTTGTTGATGAAAGGGAAGGCCTCATTGTTGGCGCCGTTGGGTTCAAGACGGCCCCGAATGAAGGTACGGGGGAAATAGGTTACAATGTGGCGACTGCCTTTCGTGGTAGGGGCTACGCAGGCGAAGGGGTTCGGCTTTTATGCCTGGAGGCGTTTGCCTCCGGCGAAGTATCCAAAATCAAAGCGGAGACGCTTGTTTCTAATGTCGCATCTCAACGCGTTTTGGAGAGGGTAGGGTTCACCGTTTGCGGTACCCGCTATGACAACGAAGGCCAACTCATGATTTGGCTCCTGAGTAACCTGCCGAACCAATCGTCGGAACCGACTCTAGCGTCAGTCACGTCTCCTGCGGGGCAGGAGCCGCGCCTTCCTTAGAGCGGTTCACCTCAACGTTAGACCGTATCCCATGACGCAGGCAGCGATATCGGAGCACATCGTAATTCGGGGCGTCAGGGTGGATGCGGCCCCCGGGGCAAACACCGCGAATCAATCTCTCCTTTCAATCGCGCTCTCAACGAGCCGTTTTTTGTGGTAGTTGGCGACGCCCTCCACGCGATTTTACGTATTCAATGTCCGTGACCTGAACGCCGATCGCGTTCACAAGCGTAGGGGAGAGTATAATGTCTAACCAATCGTCGCATCCGACACCCGCCTCTGTCACGTCTCCTGCGAGGCAGGAGCCGCGCCATCGTTGGTGCGGATGACCTCAACGTTAGGCGCGAGTCACACAATCTAACCTTGATCGCGAAATATCCGTGTACTCCTACCTCGCAGTCGTCGTGCTAGTCTTAGCGATAGGTCCAGCTGGACTCTATCGGTCCTACAAAGCGGGCTGGATTGTCTCTTGTTCGCGAGTCTCGACGGTTGTCTACAAACGGAAGGAGCAACCCGAAGGGTTTTGGTGGACGTTTTCCTGTTACCTAGCCCTTTGCATTGGGATGCTCGGTCTATGTGCTTGGCATTTCTACAGGGTCGCCTTCCCAGTTACGCATTTCATCATTTGAGGTTGTTGCTGCATGTGCAATTCGTCGCCTAACCAATCGTCGCATCCGACGCCTGCCTCAGTCACGCCTCCTGCGGGGCAGGAGTCGCGCCATCGTTGGCGCGGATGACCTCAACGTTCGGCAGTATGAAACAATATGTGTCCAACAAGGAATTCTTCGGCGACGTAGCGCATCTGGCGACGCGACTCGAAGAGGGCGGACTTACCGAAGCCGCGACCGAAATGCGTACGGGGCTACAGTGTATTAACGGTCTAACAGACGGGTGGGGGGAATTGATGGACCGGCTCGAATCAGTCATCGCCCGATTCGGCGCAAAGATCCCATCCGATCAACTGGCTGAGTTGAAGGGAATGTTCGATACAACGCAGAAGTTGGTCTATCGAAAATGAGCCTGCCGAACCAATCGTCGCAACCGACGCCTGCCTCAGGCACGTCTCGTGCGGGGCACGAGCCGCGCCATCGTTGGCGCGGCTGACCTCTACGTTCGGCGATGTATGCGTTCCGTATTCCTTGACGGCCAAGTTTGTATCACTTAAGTAGCACTTATGAGAACGGAACTAGTTACAACTTTGAAAAGGCGGGCTACGGAGATTATCGCAGACTTACAGAGCGACGGAGACCCGATCCTCATCACGCAACATGGGAAACCGGCAGCATACCTAATAGACGTTGCCTCTTACAATGAACTCAATCGCCGTATCTCTGTAGTCGAGGGTATCGCGCTAGGGGAGCAGGCCGTCCGAGCAGGGCGGGTTCACACTCAAGTGGAAGCGAAGCGACGCCTGTCGAAATGGCTGAAGTAGTATGGTCGGCGCCTGCGTTATTGCAGCTTGAGGCGATTATCGAGTTTATCGCGCTCGATAAGCCTGAAGCTGCCAAGGCTGTTGCTTTGCGCATTATCGATACGACCGACCATTTAGAGCGATTCCTGCGCCTGGGGAGGCCGATAAAGGAATTTCCCCGCAAGGAGTCTCGCCAGGTGTGGATCAAACCATGTTGGCTATATTATCGTATCGACGGCGCAGATGTGTACATTCTCCACGTACGTAGAGCGGAGAAACCTCTGCGTATCGATGATCTAATTGCCAATGACAAATGATTACGCCGAACCAATCGTCGGAACCGACTCTCGCGCCAGTCACGTCTCCTGCGGAGCAGGAGCCGCGCCTTCCTTAGAGCGGTTCGCCTCAACGTCTAAACAAATATGATAAATCCCTGGAGATTGAGGCCCCTACTTATCTGCGCCACCCCCATCGTCGGGGGGTTACTCCAGATCGTCATTCTTGGATTCTCAACGGAGAGTGCCGACAACATTCGTCGGAAGACGATCAATAACATGATTACTTTGTTAGTGCTTCTCCTTCCTCTCGTTTCGCTGCCTGCGCTGTCGGCCGCTGTGGGCGGCTTGAAAAACAAAACGATTCGCGGTTGGTGCATCGCGGGTGTCGCCCTAAATGCGGTATATTGCCTTTTCCTGTGGGTACCTATGGTCTCGTTGGTCATGACTGTTATGCCCGGCGTTAGAAGGTAGTATGACGCCGAACCAATCGTCGGAGCTGATTCTTGCGTCAGGCATGTCTCCCGCCGGGCGGGAGCCGCGCCTTCCTTAGAGTGGTTCGCGGCAACGTTGGGCGTGCAATGCCTGCGAAAGCAAAATCTCCATCCGAGGCGGAATTGCGGGCGACGCTCGGTTCCGCTTACGTCTTGTGGTTGGGCATTCTTAGCTCACTCGAGGCAATGTTCACTCCCCTCAGGAGACAATGGAAGCCTTCCAGCATGGCATTTGGGCGCATTTGTCTTGTCCAATATGAAAAGCGAACGCTGCTCTACCTAACGCCCGATCAGGGCAAAGTTTGGGTGGCTATCATTCTTGGTGAACGTGCATACAACCTCGCGATGTCGAGTTCGCTCCCCACGGCGATCAAGAAGATGTTCACAGAGGCCAGACCATATGCAGAAGGCCGGGGAATCCGGTATTCTGCCAACTCATTGCGCGCCATCCCGGCGATTGCCAAATTGGTAAAGATCAAGACCACGCCGAAATGAGTTGGCCTGACCTACTGCCGGATCCAACGTCTCCACCTGTGGCGTCTCCTGCTGGTGCAGGATGCGCGCCATCCAGCGCCGCGGACCATCAGGACGTTAAATGAACCAATTCGATTTTCTTTCCGTCCTGGTCTCGATAATCATCGCGCTTGGGTTGTCCCATATCTTGGCGAGCGCCGCGCAACTCATTCGACGCAGGCGTCGAGTGAAGATGCATCACACTACTCTGATCTGGATGGCAGTCCTGTTCCTGCTCTTGGTCCAGGTCTGGTGGGTGGCATACTACAGGCGGGAGATAGTGCATTGGAGCTTTTTCGGCTTCCTCCTCTATTTGTTGATCCCGACGCTGGTCTCGGTGCTTGGGTACCTGCTTGTATCCGAGATCGAGCTGGAGCTGGACCCGGAATTCAACCTTGAGCGGGAATACTACGACAACCGGCGTTGGTTCTTCGGGATACTTGGAACGGTAACTATCCTGAGCCTCCTTGAGGATGCGGTGCGTTCTGGATCTCTGAGCGTGGATCTGAACTCGGTGATCAGGTTTATATTCCTTCTCCTTAGTGTTGCGGGTTTTTGCATCCAGGCAAAGCGTGCGCAGTTTGGCATCGCCCTGACATTTCTCGTCGTTCTATTGTGCTACATCGGACTTGTCTTCGCGCACCTCTGATGGATGGGCTAAATCAACTACCGGACCCGGCGTCGCCGTCTTTCGCGCCTCCTTCTGGTGCGGGAGGGTGCTCCTTGTCGTCCCGGATCGTCGGCAGGTTGGGCTAGCCAAATCCTGGCATGCAATCGGAGGCTGCCACCATTCCGGCATACATTGCGGGTCTCGCCGCCGGGGAACGATCGGTGATCGAGGCGCTCGATAAGTTGGTTCGCGCGGTGGCACCAAAGGGTTCCGGGAGCATGAAATACGGTATGCCCACGTACGACCTGGGATCGCGTGTTGTAGCGTTCAACTCACAGAAGAACTATTTCTCGTTCTACGCCGATCCTGCGGTCGTGAGTCGTTACCGTAAGGAGCTGCTGGGCCTGGACGTCGGCAAGAGCTGCATCCGGTTCCGAAAGATCGAGGATGTGTCGCTGGCCACATTGCGAAATATCGTGAGCGACTGCGCGAAATGACCCCACAGGCGGCAGACCAATCGTAGGAGCCGGCACCGCACCAGGCCACGCTTCCTGCTGGGCCCTTCCTAGTGCGTACATGCCAACGATGGGCTGCATATGAATGACATCGACACTCCCAGGCCCACGTCGAAGGCGGCCCATCCGAATTGCCGCGTGATTTCGATCGCTTTGCCTGCTTGCTCGACGGGGGGAGCGCTACTTCTAGGGGCAGACGCGAGCGGGGCGCGGGAGGGACCCTCGCAAGGCCCAGGGACTTGATTGATGGGGTGATGTGAGTCGGTACCTCCGGGTTATTCGGGGCCGCGGCTGCCGTTCGGGCAACGGTTCGAAATGAGAGGGTTCCCAGGCTGGTGCGGATCGGCTTGGTTCCGAACGTCATTTTTCTGGCAATTGGATGCCGCATACCCGTCTCAATTTATCATCGGAGATCTGGAGGCGGCCACGGGATCCAACGTTTGCCTCGGGAAGCTCTCCTGCGGGCAGGGTCGTCCGGGTGGCAACAGGGGTGACCGGGTCGGGCGCGTAGCCCCGCATGACATCGGCTGGCCGGGGGTGGCGACCGATGGCCGGCTATATATAACCGGACGGGGATTCCATAGACGGGTGCCGGTCGGCCCCGGCTGCTCTCGCGAACGTTGACACGCGACCGGCCAAGGCGTTGCATTTCACCGAACTGCAAGCAAAGGCATGGCACGCATGGGTACGCCGTTAACTACATGGGCCGCGGCACATCAACACTATATACAGTATGAGCCTATCTAAGGCCTCATTGGATTCGCTGCGAATCGACCGGGGCCCGGCGCCCGCAGCCCCGAGGAGGGGCCTCGCGCCGGCGCTTGTGGGCGCCTGCGTGGTCCTTGCCCTCGTGGCCCTTGCGCTGTGGCTGATGAGGCCCCGGGCCGCCGAGGTGCGGACCGTTGCGGCGCGGGCTGCGGGGCCCGACGCAGACCGGACCGTTCTCAACGCCTCGGGATACGTCACCGCCCGCCGGGAGGCGACGATCTCCTCCAAGGTGACCGGGAAGGTGACCCAGGTCATGGTGGAGGAGGGCCTGAAGGTGACGGAGGGCCAGGTGCTGGCCCGCCTCGACGATGCGAACGTCCTTGCGAGCCTCCAACTCGCCCAGGCGCAGCTGGAGTCGGCCCGGACCGGGCTCGCGGAGACGCGGGTGCGGCTCCGGGAGGCGGAGCAGGACCTGGCACGCCAGAGCGAGCTGATCGACAAGCATGTGGTCGCTAAGGCCGAATTCGACCACGCCGAGGCGGACGCCGCGGCCTACCGTGCCAAGCTTGCCCAGCAGCAGGGCGACGTGACCGTCGCCGAGCGTTCGGTCACCATCTGGCAGCAGCAGCTCGACGACACGGTCATCCGGGCGCCCTTCGCGGGAATCGTGACCTCGAAGAACGCGCAGCCCGGCGAGATGATCTCACCTATCTCCGCGGGGGGCGGCTTCACGCGGACGGGCATCTGCACGGTGGTCGACATGGCGTCGCTTGAGATCGAGATCGACGTCAACGAGGCCTATATAAACCGGGTGGAGGCGGGTCAGCCGGTGGAGGCGACGCTGGACGCCTACCCGGACTGGAGGATCCCCTGCAAGGTGATCGCCATCATCCCGACGGCCGACCGCCAGAAGTCCACCGTCAAGGTCCGGGTCGGGTTTGACCGCCTCGACCCGCGGATCCTCCCCGAGATGAGCGCAAAGGTGGCTTTCCGCGGAGTGGGCGAGGCGCGGCCTGGGCCGGTCCAGGCCGTTCTTGTGCCCAGGTCCGCGGTGCGCCAGCAGGAGGGAAGGGATGTCGTCATGGTCGTCCAGGGCGGGCGGGCCGAGCGGCGGGCGGTGACCGTGAGCGGCTCGGCCGACGACGCGGCAAATCTCAGCGCCGGAGTCTCGCCTGGCGAACGCGTTGTCGTCGACGGGCCTGAGGGGCTTGCCGACGGTGCGGCCGTGAGGGAGACCAATCCATGAGCGAAACCAACAGGGACGGCGGGGCATTGGTGGACGTCGAGGGCGTCGAGAAGGTCTTCAGGCGCGGCTCGGAGGAGATCCACGTGCTGCGGGACCTGAACCTCAGGGTGCCCGCGGGGGAGTTCCTTGCGCTGATGGGCCCGTCGGGCTCCGGCAAGAGCACGCT
>PLXR01000045.1 GCA_003151495.1 Opitutaceae bacterium | reverse complement strand
TACATCGCCTACACGAACTGCACGGCCGCCCTCGCGGAGGTCGTGCCCTTCGGCGGAAAGTTCCCGACGCTGGGCACCAACCCCCACTCCTGGGGATTCCCGACGACCGAGGCGCTCGGGTACCCTGTCGTCATCGACTGGGCGACCTCCGTCATCGCGATGGGCCGGGTCCAGCAGCTGAAGCGGGAGGGCCTTCCCCTGCCCCCTCTCGCGGCGCTGGACCGGAACGGGAACCCGACCGTGGACCCCCACCAGGCCGTGTCCCTCCTCCCCTTCGGCGCGCACAAGGGCTACGGCCTCTCGCTGATCGATGAGATCGTGGGCGCGTTCATCGGGGGCTCGCTCCCGACCCTGCGCAGCCGCTGGGACAAGGATCCCGGGGACAAGCACAGCTGCACGTTCTTCTTCCAGGCCATCCATCCCGACGCGGTCAGCGGAGGGGCCTTCGCCAAAGGCAGGAGCCAGGCTGCGAACGTGAAGGCGGTCCTCGCCGACATCCTCGGCCACGGGAACGAGGCGTGCATGCTTCCCGGCCAGCTCGAGGCGCAGTGGGCCCGCAGGAGCGCGGACGCCGGCGGCCTCCTCTTCACCGCGGCGGAAATCGAGGCGTTCAACGAGCTCGCTGCCGAAGCGGGCGCCGCCCCGTGGAGGACCTCGCTCCACAAGTCCGTCTCCATCTGACGCGCCGACGAATCTCCAATCTTCACCCATGAGCCTCAAACTGCGACCCGCCTCCGAATGCGCCCTGGACCAGCTCTCCCTTGGGGAGGTCATGCTGCGGCTCGATCCCGGAGAGGGCCGCATCCGCACGGCCCGCTCCTTCACGGCCTGGGAGGGCGGAGGCGAGTATAACACCTCACGGGGACTCCGGAAATGCTTCGGCCTTCGGACAGCCGTGTGCACCGCGCTCGTCGACAACGAGGTCGGCCACCTTATCGAGGACCTGATCATGCAGGGAGGAGTCGCGACGGACCTTATCCGCTGGCGCGAGGACGACGGCATCGGTAGGAGCGTAAGGAACGGTCTCAACTTCACCGAGCGTGGCTTTGGCGTTCGGGGTGCCGTGGGCGTCCCCGACCGGGGCCACTCCGCGGCCTCGCAGCTGAAGCCCGGTGACTTCGACTGGGACGCCATCTTCGGCCGCGGCGTCCGCTTGTTCCACACCGGGGGCATATTTGCCGGGCTCTCGGAGTCTACCGCGGCCCTAGCAATCGAGGCCGTCACGGCGGCCAGGAAGCACGGGACGATTGTATCCTACGACCTGAACTACCGTCCCTCGCTCTGGAAGGCGATCGGCGGCCAGAAGAAGGCGCGCGAGGTGAACCTTGAGATCGCCAGGCACGTCGATGTGATGATCGGCAACGAGGAGGACTTCACCGCCTCGCTGGGGTTCGAGGTCAAGGGGCTCGACGAGAAGCTGAGCCACGTCGAGGCCGGCGCGTTCAAGGCGATGATCGAGTCGGCCGTGAAGGCGTTCCCCAATTTCAAGGTCGCGGCCACCACGCTCAGGAGGGTCGTCACCGCAACGAGGAATGACTGGGGCGCCATCCTGTGGCACGACGGCAAGTTCCACGAGAGCCGGAAGTACCCGGACCTCGAGATACTGGACCGGGTCGGGGGCGGCGACAGTTTCGCAAGCGGGCTCACTTTTGGGTTCCTGTCCAAGAACGACCCGCAGGCGGCCGTCGACTACGGGGCGGCGCACGGCGCATTGGCCTCGACGACGCCGGGCGACACCTCGATGGCGACCCAGCGGGAGGTTGAGAGCCTGATGAAGGGCGGCGGCGCCAGGGTAATGCGCTGACTAGGCCTGCCCCAAGTTGGAGTTACCTGCCGGCCACTGTCTTCGCGAGTACCTCAAGCTGGGCCTTCATAGCGGCCATCTCCGCCTTCTGCTCTGAAAGCTCCTTCTGTTGCTTGGCAATGACTTCGCCCTGTTCCGCAACAAGGGCATGCTGCTTCCTGAATTCATTGAGGAGCATGGCATTAACCGCCTCGTAGCGCACGCTGTATGCCTGGTGCTTCGCGTCGCGGATCACTAAATCGGGCGCTACCTTCTCAACCTCCTCGGCGACGAGGCCGAATTGCGGGGTGCCCTTGGGGTCTATCTCCGTCCGGTACTGAAATGAAACCGGGCGCAATGCCAGGATCGCCTCGCTTGCGGCGCCCATGTCTTGAATGTTCATTTTGAAACGCTGGGACGATGTGAGCGTTCCCAATTGGCCGGAGACCGGATCAACATAGACGGCCACGCCGCTAGCGGCTGTCGCGCCAGCGATACCCGCAACAAATGTCTGGGTCTGGGTTCCCTGCGTGCCAATCCGGATGGTACTGTCGTCTGCCGCCAAACCCGGGTCGAATATTTCGATGTTGTTGCTGCCGGTGGTTAGGTTGAAGCCCGCCTCGAAGCCGACGGCGATGTTTGTTGATCCGGTGGAATTGTCAGAAAGTGAATTAACACCGATGGAGGTGTTATCCTGACCTGTAGTGTTCGAAGCAAGCGTATCAACGCCGACGGCAGTGTTACCCAACCCAATTGTATTTTCCACAAGTGAAAACGTCCCTACAGCTGTATTCGCTGATCCGGTAGAGTTGTGGGATAGTGCCAATGCTCCCACAACCGTATTGTTGCCACCTGTCGTATTTGCCGTGAGTGCATTGAATCCAAAAGCCGCATTCGAATTACCCACAGTGTTGGAATAGAGCGCCTGCGAGCCAACTGCGACATTCCCGCCCCCAGTGGTGTCTGAAAAGAGCGCCTGGTTTCCCACCGCGGCATTATTGTTACCCGTTGTGACCGCGCCTAGCGCTTGGTAGCCGTCCGCCATATTCCCCTGACTGAGCTGCAGCGCGGTAACTGTTCCTAGCTTGCCGCTCGAATCGACGTATACCTGAGCTCCTCCCGCCGGCAAAGTCGTACCATAAATGCCGGCAATGAATGTCTGGGACTGGGTTCCCTGGGTGCCAATTCGGATTGTACTGTCATCCGCCGCCATGCCCGAATCAAAGATCTCAATGTTGTTGCTTCCGGTGGTTATGTTTCTTCCGGCCTGGCTCCCAATAGCAATGTTCAAACCGCCAGTTGTGTTGGTGTAGAGCGCCTGATACCCAGCGACAGTGTTATAGAACCCCGTGGTGTTCGAATAGCCGGCATCTTTTCCCGAGACTGTATTGTAGCTTCCATTAGAATTATAAACGAGCGCATCAAATCCAATGGCCGAGTTATTGTGGCCAAAGAAATTACGCGCCAATGTCCCTGACCCAATTGCCGTGTTTCCGTCTCCGTTGCTATTTCCACCAATCGCCGAATCGCCTACTGCCGTATTGTCGTTGGCGTTGCCCATATACAACGCTCCTCCTCCGACGGCCGTGTTCCGCGTCCCATCGACATTTGAATAGAGCGCTGATATGCCCACCGCGGTGTTGTAGATTCCGGTGGTGTTTGAATAAAGCGCATTAACTCCATATGCGGAATTCTCGCCCCCAGTCGTATTGCGGAAGAGCGCTTGCACTCCTGTTACCGTGTTCGAACCACCAATGGTATTTGAATAGAGTGCTTGGTAGCCGAGGGCCGTATTATCAGGGCCGGTTATGCTCGAGAAGAGAGCCTCAAAGCCCGCGGCGGTATTGTTATAGCCGGTTGTGTTCTTGTTGAGAGCCTTATAGCCGGTTGCCGAATTATAGCTGCCAGTCGTATTTTGGGCCATCGCGCCGGTCCCGTCGGCCTGATTTTGGTTGCCGGTCGTGTTCGCTGCGAGTGAATTGTATCCGAACGCGGAATTCCCCGCACCCGTCGAGTTGTTCGGAAGCGAATTGTATCCCACAGCCGTCAGGTCGATGCCGGTGGTGTTTTGCCACAAAGAACGGAATCCAACGGCAACATTCTGGTTTCCCGTAGTGTTGCTGAGAAGCGCCTGACTACCTACGCCAACATTGTTATTCCCAGCGGTGTTGTTGAGGAGGGCCTGGTAGCCGGCGCCTACGTTGTTGGCTCCGCTGGTCACGGAACCGAGCGCCCCAGTGCCAAAGTTTGTGTTTGTCTGCGCGCGCGCAGGGCCGCTGATGAGCAACGCGGTGAGAATGAGTGCGAATTGGCGAACCGTTAATCTAACATTCATTGGGGAATCAATATTCGTTACGGCCAAGGCATCGTTGAACCGACCAAAGGCCGTTGGAATCTTCACAATGATGATCGCTGCCCAACAGGAAAGGCCATTCAGGCCACCCTCTACATGGATTTACGTATCGCCGGGCGTCTGATGAAGGGTCATTCGACAACGCTCCGCGGCGCCGCCGTCAATCCCTCCATTGCGCATTTTCGCCACGACGAATGCACGCTCGCCGACCGCCAATCACACGGACACTCAGCTGAGTGCAATCACGTCTACTAGCGTCCTCCCAATCCCCTTATACCGTGTTGGCCTGCGCTATCGGCGGCCTACCAGAGAGGAATCGCGTGAGGTTTTCAACCGCGCACGTCGCCTGGCGCTGGACGCTCTCATGAGTGCGCGAGCCGATGTGGGGAGTGATGACCACATTTGGCAGCCCGATGAGCGGATGGTCGGTCGGCGGCGGCTCCTGGTCCAGAACATCGGCTGCGTAGGCAAGCAGGTGCCCGGACTTGAGCGCGGAGACGAGAGCCGCCAGCTCTATCAGTTCGCCCCGCGCGCAGTTGACGATCACCGCCCCCTTCCTAAGGAGGCCGATGTTCCCGGCGTTCACCATGTGCCGCGTCGCGGGGGTCAGCTTCGTGTGGAGGGAGAGGACGTCTGCGCGGCGAAGGAGCTCGTCGAGGGTGGCGATGCGCTCCACCTTGTGAGCGGCCGCGAATTCGTCGTCCCAGTAGTGCCCGAAGGCCACGACCTTCATTCCGAATGCCCCTGCCCGCACGGCCACCTCGCGGCCGATGCGCCCGAGGCCAGCGATCGCCAGGGTCTTCCCGCAAAGCTCGGTACCGGTGATGCGCGTCCAGCGCCCCGCAGCAACGTGGTTCGCCTCGGTGACCAGGTTGCGCACCGCGGCCAGGAGGAGCGCGAACGTGTGCTCGGCGACCGTGGTGTGGTTGACCCCCGGAGTGAAGAGGACGGGCACCCTGAGCTCCGTCGCCGCCTTCAGGTCGATCTTGTCGAGGCCGATGCCGTACTTGCTGATGACTTTCAGCCGCGGGAGCGACTTCTGGATCACGGCCCGCGTCATGGCATCGTCGCCGCAGAGGTAGGCGTCAAAGCCGCCGGCTAGCTCCAGCATGCGCGCCTCAGACAGGGGCCCGCGCTCGCGCACGATCTCGAAGCCCGCGGCTGCGAGGAGTTCGTGGTGGACCCCCGGGGTTTCCTGGAAGGAGGTCGTGGTGAGGAGGACGCGCGCCATGGGTCCCCCAATCTTGGACGCGCAGGGCCGCCGTCGAGCCCTTTTATTCCCCGGGTCCCGCCAAGGCGCCGTATTCCTCGAGCACCGCTGGCTCGGTCTCGACGGCCCGGGCGTCCCCGAGCCGGCCCGCGGCCCCCAGCCTTCCCACGGCCCACACCGCATGCGCACGCACTATCGGCGAGGGATGCGAGGCGAGCAGGACGAGGGCCGCGACGTGCGCTTTGTCGCCCGAGTTGCCGGCCACGACGCACGCGTTGCGCAGGAGCCCGACCAGCTTCAGGCGCTTGATGGCGGTGCCGCGGAAGACCTCGGAGAACCTCTCCTGGGTCATGCGCAGGAGGTCCCCGAGCGGCAGGTCCCCAATGTCCCGGCGTGAGGAAAGGATCATGCGCCTGCCCTCCGTGGCGAACCGGTTCCACGGGCAGACGTCGAGGCAGGTGTCGCAGCCGTAGACCCGGTTGCCGATCGCGGCGCGCAAGGCGGCCGGGATCACGCCCTTGTTCTCTATCGTCTGGTAGGAGATGCACCTCCGGGCGTCGACGACCCCCGGGGCCGGGAATGCGTCCGTGGGGCAGGCGTCCATGCAGCGCGTGCATTTTCCGCAGAGGAGCCCCACGGCGTCCGTGCGACCGCGCTCCCGGAGGGGCGGGTCGGGATCAAACACCACGCGCGTGAGGATCGACGCCAGGAAGAGCCAGTTGCCGTGCTTTCGGGAGATCAGCATCGAGTTCTTCCCGATGAACCCGACGCCCGACTGGGCGGCCCAGGCCCTCTCCAGCACCGGGCCCGTGTCCACGTAGTAGCGGTAATCCGTGGGCGCCGCCCCAAAGGACTCCTCCAGGAGGCGGCCGGCGCGCTCGAGCGCGGGCCCGAGCGTGTCGTGGTAGTCCCTGTAGAGGGAATACCTGGCCCAGGCGGGACTGCCCGGCTCCCCTCCCCCCTTCCCGACGCCGCCCTGGTAGTAGTCGACCCCGAGGAGGATCGCCGATCGCGCGCCCTCCAGGACGAGGCCGGGGTCGATCCGCTTCGCGGCCGTCCGCTCCATCCAGTCCATGTCGGCGTGGTGGCCCGCATCGAGCCAGCGGCGCAGCCCGTCGCCCTGCGGGCCAGGCGAGAGGCTCGCGAAGCGCACCTCGTCGAAACCGAGCTCGCGGAGCCGCCGCCTCAGATCCTCCTGGCCGGCGACCATCGTGTTCAGCCCGCCTCGGGCGCGCGCCTGCGCGCGAAGTCCCGCGCCTCGCGCTTCCACACCCGGATCACGTGCGCCGCGATCTCGCTGAGCGGGCGGGAGTCGGTCAGGATCACGGTGCCCGCCGAGCGGTAGACCGGCTCGCGCTCGGCGTAGAGGGCGCGGGCGCTGGCGTCGGGGTCCTCGACGTCCAGGAGCGGGCGTGTCGCGCCGTGGCGCCCCGTCCGGGACAGGATCGTCTCGATGGAGGCGTGAAGGCAGACCACGACGCCCCTCGCCTGGAGCAGGCCCAGCATGCCGGGCTGGACCACGAGGCCGCCCCCGCACGCCACCACGAGCTTCTCGGAGGCGTGGCCCTCCATGATGAAGGCCCTCTCGAGCGTCCTGAAATGGGGCTCCCCCTCCTCCGCGAAAATCCGCGAGACGGGCTTGCCCGCGGCGCGCTCGATCTCGTGGTCGCTGTCGACGCACTTGAACCCGATCCGGTGGGCCACCGTCCGCCCGACCGTCGTCTTGCCGGTTCCCATGAAGCCGACGAGGTAGAGATTTACGTCCTCAGGTTTCAGGATGAGGCGTCCAGGGGGTGGCCGTTCGGCGGCCGTTACTTGGCCGCGGGCGGGGCGGCCGCCGGCACGATGTCGAGGAGCTCGACCTCAAAGACGAGCACCGAGCCCGGGGGGATCCCCGGCCTGCCGTCGTCGCCGTAGCCGAGCGAAGGCGGCACGAAGAGGCGCATCTTGCCCCCCTTGGCGATCTTCTGAAGGCCCTCGGTCCATCCGGAAATCACGCTGTTGAGCACGAACTCGCCCGGCTTGCCCTGGCGCTCCGAGCTGTCGAAGACGGAGCCGTCGATCAGCGCTCCCGTGTAGTTGACCTTAACGGTGTCCGTCGGTTTCGGCGGGTTGCCCGTTCCGGGGCTGAGGATCTGGTAGCGCAGGCCCGACGGGAGCTCGACGACGTCCTTGACCTCCTTGAGCTTCGTGAAATACGCGATCGCCTGGGCCTGATTCTTGCCCTTGATGGCATCGGTGACGACGGCCTGCTTCTTCTGGATGAATTCCGTCATGGCCGGGCCGACCTTCTGGATCTCGTAGGGCGACTCCTTGCCGCCCATGGCCGCCAGGAGGCCCTTCGAGAGCTGGTCGGACTCCGTGGCGTTCAGGCCGAGCTCAGAGAGCCCCGTGCGCTTGCCGATGTACCATCCGAACTCCTCGAGGAGCTGCGCGTCCGTGTAGGACGGGGCCGGCGCGACGGCCGCAGCCGGCTGTGCGGCGGCGCCGGGGGCGGCCACCTTGGCATCTTGGGCAAACGTGGACGACGCGGCGGCAAGGCAGAGAAGGAGTGCCTTCGGGGTGGAGTTGGGTTTCATGCGGTAAGGGGAGGAGCCATGCCAAGGTCGGCGACGCTTTGCAATTCTTTAGCGGCGTTCGCCGCTTGAGTCCTGCTGGGACACCCTTCAATCTTCACGGTTCCAAACATGAGCCCCGACCAATTCTGGACCAGCCAGGACGGCCAGATCCTGACCGTGAAGCACAAGGATGAGCAGATCGTCGCCTTGACGCTCGCCTTCTGGCCCCGCAACCCGGCCGAGTTCGAGCTCATGAAGTCCATGAAGGGGGAGCTCAAGTTCACGGAGCGCAGCTCGCTGGCCCGCATCGGGATCGAGATGCAGGTGCAGGGCGGGCTCGAGGTCGACGGCAATCGGCTTGTCCTCGAGGTCGACGCCTTCGCCTTCGACATGAGCTTCCCGAACTCCGGCTACTGGAAGAAGCTCATGCGCTCGGGCATCCAGGTGGGCCGCCTGTTCCACGCCCCGGCCAGCGCGAAGCTCTTCTCGGACGAGATATGGACGGCGATCAAGGAGAACCGCCTCAAGCTCCCCAACACGATCAGCATAGACCGGCAGGGCTCGGTCTTCCTCACCCCGCACCAGGTGAGCTACACGCTCAATCCCAGGCTCCAGAGGGTGAACTTCGAGCTCATCGTGAGCGGGGCGGCCGGCAGGAACTTCCTCGACAAGGTGCAGGTCCGCCACGACGCCTCCCCCCTAACGATCCCGCCGCGCTCCGGGATACTGACGAGCTGCTCGATGTACCTGAAGGAGCACTACGTCGTCCTGAACCAGGGCGCGGGGAACTTCGGGATCCACACGAGCGCCGTCCTCCTCGACCCGGTGAAGACGTTCGGCACGAACATCATGCTCGAGATCTACAACACGGGCGACCACCCGGTCGTGAACCCGATGGTCTCGGTCGAGATCTTCCGTGCGCCGGAGGCGACGGACCCGGAGTTCAACACGCTCTCCCGCAGGCGCCAGCGGCTCCTCGGGGCCGCGGCCGAGCTCTACGTGAACCTGGACACCCACCCTCCCAGGGACTCGACCGAGGCGCGCCCGAAGACCGTGATCTCCGTAAAGGGGCAGAGCGCGACCATGGAGAACCGCTCGATCTGCCTGAAGGCGGGGACGGCCGAGGACGTGAAGAAGCTCTACGCCGAGAACAACGGGGCCTGCGGCCACAGGACGATGATCCAGGCCGTCGACGCGGCGCCGAGGGACGCCGACACGCTCGTCCTCGATTTCTTCCCGGACCTCCTAGAGCACATCGAGCTCCTGACCCGGATCTCCGAGATCAAGCTGAGGAGGATCATATTCCGCCGCGCCTCGCGGACCCACGGCTACTTCCTCTCCAGCAACGCGCACGCGCGCCTCGACACGTTCGAGGCCATCAACATCCAGGTCTACTGGTACGACGAGCTCACGAAGGACCTCTACCTGCACATCTACAAGAAGGAGCACGGCTTCTTCGTGCGCGAGGAGATGGGGCGCAAGTTCCAGGAGGCGACGATCCTCGCCTTCTACGGGTCGGCGGTCGGCCTCGAGAAGCCGGACACCGACCGGATCTCGGGCCTGGTCGAGAAGCTCTCGACGTTCATCGGGCCGAACCTCGGGGTCCTGACGGGCGGGGGCGGCGGGGTCATGAGGCTCGCCACCGACCAGGCCCGCAGCAAGGGTGCCCTCACCGGGGCGTGCTTCCTCGAGCTCGAGGCGCAGCCGCCCGAGCTCGGCGTCGACTTCTTCAACACCTTCCAGGAATCCTCGAGGCACTTCCGCCAGAAATGGTTCGAGGTCGCCGACTTCTGCATCTTCAACGTGGGCGGGGTCGGGACCCTGGAGGAGATCGGCATCGAGCTCTGCAACCTCAAGCTCGGGATACGGCCAAGGGTGCCCTATGTGTTCTTCAACTCGAAGTACTGGGGTGACCTCCGCAGGCAGGTGCGCGAGATGATCCGCACCGGGCGCGCCCCGGCATGGATGGCCGACTACATCCTCTTCTCCGACGATCCGGCCGAGGTCGTGGAGTTCTACCGCAAAAAACTCCAGGTCCTTTGAACCCGGCAGGCCTCCCAAGCTCCGTTCTCGTCGTCGGCGCCGGGGGCCGGGAGCATGCCCTTGTGCGGGCCCTCTCGGCCTCGCCGGTTCGCCCCAGGGTGCTCTGCGCCCCGGGCAACGCCGGCATCGCAGGGGACGCGGAGTGCCTCGCGGTCAAGGCCGACGACATCCCGGGCCTGGTCGCGCTGGCGATCCGCGAGAAGGTGGGGCTCGTGGTCGTCGGCCCGGAGGTCCCGCTCTCCCTGGGGCTGTCCGACCGCCTCGCGGAGGCCGGGATACCGGTCTACGGCCCGACGGCGGCGGGGGCGCGCCTGGAGGCGTCGAAGACCTACACGAAGCAGATCCTCCTCAAGTACGGCATCCCCACGGCCGCGGCGGGGCTCTTCAGCGAGACCGCCCCGGCGCTCGCCTACCTGCGCTCGCGCACGGTCCCCATCGTCGTCAAGGCCGACGGCCTTGCCGGCGGCAAGGGGGTCGTCGTCGCGACGACGGCGGCCGAGGCGGAGGACGCCGTCCGGGAGATGATCGACCAGGGGAAGTTCGGAAAGGGGGGCCGCCAGGTCCTCGTGGAGGACTGCCTCGAGGGCGAGGAGACCTCAATCCTCGTGGTCGTCTCGGGCCGCGATTACGTCGTCCTGCCGACCTCGCAGGACCACAAGCGCGCCGGGGACGGGGACACCGGGCCGAACACGGGCGGCATGGGGGCCTACTCCCCCGCCGAGGTCGTCACCCCGGAGCTGATGCGGGCCATCGACCGGCGGATCGTGCGCCCCTCCGTGGACGCGATCGCGGCGGAGGGGATCGACTTCTGCGGGACGCTCTTCATCGGGATCATGCTCACGGCGGAGGGCCCGAGCGTGCTCGAGTTCAACACCCGCTTCGGCGACCCCGAGACCCAGGCGGTTCTCCCGAGGCTAAGGACGGACCTGCTCGCCCTCCTCTGGGCCGCGGCCACCCGCGCGCTCGCCGGCTTCCGGCTTGAGGTGCGCCCCGAGCACGCCCTCTGCGTGGTGGTGAGCGCGAAGGGGTACCCCGGGGACTACCCGTCCGGCGACCCGATCGAGATCCCCGCCGCCCTTCCCCCGTCCGTGCAGGTCTTCCATGCGGGGACGGCCCGGGACGCCTCGGGGCGCCTGGTGACCTCGGGCGGACGGGTGCTCGGCGTCACGGCGACCGCCCCGACGCTCGCCGAGGCGGCCGCCAGGGCATACGCGGCATGCGACTCGATCCGCTGCCCCTCCAAATATTATCGCCGGGACATCGGCGCCCGGCAATTGAAGAGGCTGTGAACCCGAGGACACCCATCGCCTTTCTCGTTCTTGCCGCGCTCGCCCCGGCGGCCCCGGCGCCCGCGCCGGGAAGCCTCGGGGAGGGCCTGTCCTACTGCAGGGTGCACGAGCTGCCGAGGGACATGCCCGCGCCGGCGAGGCCCGGCCCCTGCGTCCTCGACCTGCGCTTCGCGGCGGCCGACGCGGCCGGGGCGGCGGCGCTCAATGCCTGGGTCGCCCGGAACGCGTCCCCGCACTCGCCGGTATTCATCCTTGAGAACGCGAAGACCTCGGCCCCGCTCGTGGCGGCCTTCCCGGGCAGGGGCCCGGCCGGCCAGGTCGTCCTCGCCCCGGCCTCGGCGAGGCTGTCCCCCGACATCGCCGTCGACGTGGCGCCCGAGGCGGACGAGGGCGCCTACCAGGCCCTCGAGAAGGGCGCCGCCCTCGAGTCGCTCCTTGCCGACTTTCCCGACAAGCCCCGCGTGGACGAGGCCTACCTGGAGAAGGAGCACCTCTCCGACGCCGACGCCCCGGAGGTCGCCTCGGACAAGGACCTTCCCCCCCGGCCCAGGGTCGACCTCCTGCTGCAGCGGGCCGTCCAGATCCACAGGGGGCTCCTCGCCCTGAAGCGCCTGTAGGCATGGGCTCCCGCGGGGCGGATCGGGTTTTGCCTTTTCCGTGTTTCCGTGCCCTGTATGGCCGGCGATGCCCGACACGGGACACATCTTAGTCGTTTGCACGGGGAACGTTTGCCGAAGCCCCATGGGGGCGGCGCTCCTTCAGCACGCGCTCCGGGCCCAGCCGGAGCCCCTGCGCTCACTCTCGGTCCGCTCCGCGGGCGTGGCGAGCCGGGGAGGCGAGCCCGCGAGCGCCAACGCCATAACGGCGCTCAAGAAGGTCGGCATCGACCTGAACGGCCACGTGAGCCGCAACGTCACCCAGGAGATGCTCGACCAGGCGCTCCTCGTCCTGTGCATGACCGAGTCCCACAGGGACATGATCGAGCTCACCGCCGATCCCGTCCCCCCCAGGATGCACCTCTTCAGGGAGTTCATGGGGGCGAGCGGGAGCCTGGAGGTGCCCGACCCCTACGGCATGCACCTTTCGGCCTACGAGGCCTGCCGGGACGAGCTCGTGGCGGCGATCCCCTCGATCATCGCCCACCTCTCGGGGCTGCCCGGGGGGACGATTCCCCGGCGATAGGCGGGCCGGGGCGCCCCGGGGGCGTGAAAAAGTTTTGCCTCCGCACGAGTTTGCGAGAGCGTTGCCCTTTCCCCATGCTCAACACCGCGCCGCTCAAGAGCCTCGATCCAGAAATCCACTCGGCAATCGCCTCCGAGCTGGGCCGCCAGCAGAGCCACATCGAGC
>PLXR01000015.1 GCA_003151495.1 Opitutaceae bacterium | reverse complement strand
CCGACAAGATCATCCGGACCTTCCCGGAGGTGCACAGCGTGTTCGGCAAGGTCGGCCGCGCGGAGACGGCCACGGACCCCGCCCCGATGGACATGATCGAGACGACCATCATGCTGAGGCCCGAGGGGGAGTGGCCGCAGGTCGACATAACCGGCGCCGACAGGAAGGTCGTTGCCCATCGCCGCCGTACCCTCGACGAGCTCGTCGGGGCCCTTAATTCCGCCGTCCAGATCCCCGGCCTCACCAACGCGTGGACGATGCCGATCAAGACCCGCATCGACATGCTCGCGACCGGCATCAAGACGCCCGTGGGTATAAAGGTCGCGGGCCCGAACCTCGCCGAGCTTGAGCGGATCGCGGGCCAGATCGAGGCCATCGTCCACCGCGTGCCGGGCACGAGCAGCGCCTTCGCCGAGCGCGCCATGGGGGGCAATTACGTCGAGTTCGACATCGATCGGGACGCGATCGCCCGCTACGGCCTGACCGTTGGCGACGTCCAGGACGTCCTTCAGGTGGCGCTCGGGGGCATGCCGCTCACCACGACGGTCGAGGGGCTCGAGCGCTACGGCGTCATCCTTCGATACGACCGGGACTACCGGGAAAACCTGGAGGCCCTGCGGGACATCGCGATCCCTGTCAGGCTGGCCTCCGCCACGGGGATGCCGGCGGGATCGTCGCCAGCGATGGCCCAGATACCCCTGAGCCAGCTGGCCAAGGTCCGGGTCGTAGCCGCCCCCATGGGGGTAAAGAGCGAGGGTGCGGTCCCAAACGCATGGATCTACGTCGACGTGCAGGGAAAGGACATCGGCACCTATGTGAAATCGGCGCAGAAGGCCCTGGGCGACTCGATCCGGAGCGGGGAGCTCAGCGTCCCGCCCGGCTACAGCATCATCTGGAGCGGCCAGTATGAATACATGCTGCGGGCCCAGCAGCGCCTGATGGTGGTCGTCCCGCTCACGCTCCTGATCATCGTCTTCATCATCTACCTCAACACGAAATCGTGGATAAAGACGGCCATCGTGCTGCTCGCCGTGCCCTTCTCCCTGGTGGGCGCATTCTGGATGGTCTACCTCTGCGGCTACAACATGAGCGTGGCCGTGTGGGTCGGCATCATTGCCCTGGCCGGCTTGGATGCCGAGACCGGCGTCGTGATGCTGCTGTACCTGGACCTTGCCTACGAGGCGTGGATGAAGGACGGCCGACTCCGCGACGCCGACGGGCTGCGGGAGGCGATCTACCACGGCGCCGTCAAGCGGGTGCGGCCCAAGGCCATGACTGCGGCCGTCATCATCGCGGGGCTCATGCCGATCCTGTGGAGCCACGGGGCAGGAGCCGACGTCATGAAACGGATTGCCACCCCGATGGTAGGCGGCGTGGTAACCTCCACGATGATGGAGCTGATCGTCTATCCCGCCATCTTCTACATATGGCGCTCCCGCGAGCTCGGTCTCGCACGGGATCGGGAGCCCTCCGCTCTCTGAGGCGGAAACGGGCCCCCTCCGGGGATCCTGTCCCCTCCCCGACTCAGGCGGCGTCGGCCGACACCACGGGAGCCACCTCCGCCTCGGTGTTCTCGGCCGCTCGCTTGAACGCCGACTCAAGGTCCGAGAGCTTGATGGGCTTGGACACAAAGTCGTTCATCCCCGAGTCAAACGCCCGCCTGCGGTCGCTGTTCATGGCGTTTGCTGTAAGCGCCACGATCCACGTGCGCTTCCCGTCGTCGCGCGCCCGGATCTGCCGGGTGGCCTCGCAGCCATCCATCACCGGCATCTCCATGTCCATGAGGATGAGATCGTAGGGCTGCTCGGCGTAAGCGGCCAGCGCCTCCACGCCGTTGTTCACCAGACGGGGCCGGACGCCGAGCTTGGCGAGGAGCATCATCGCAACCCGCTGGTTCACCAGGTTGTCCTCCACCAGGAGCACGCGCAGGCTCGAGGCCGGCAGGGCGGCCGCGCGGTCCTTCAGCGCTCCAAAGGGGGCCGTCGAATGCGTCTGCCCGCCAAAGAGCCTGTCAATCGCGCTGAAGAGGCGGTCGGGCTTCAGAGGTTTGTTCACCTGCGCGGCGAATTCGGGCCTCGCCGCGCCGTCGGAGAGCGAGTTGAGCAGGATGAGCGGCAGCGGGTCCCGCGATCGGATCGCGCGCACGCGCGCCGCGAGCTCGATGCCGTCGATCTCAGCCATCTGGCGGTCAATGAGTGCGACGTCGCACCTGTCGGCGCCGCTCAGGAACTCGAGCGCTTCCCTACCCGAGGCCTTTGCCACGACCCGCGCACCCCAACCCACAAGGTGCTCCGCCAGCCAGGCGCGGGCGCCGGCGTTGTCGTCCACGACGAGCACCGTCACCCGCTCAAAGGCAGCGGAGGCTTCCTTCCAGCGGGGCGTTTCGGCTGCGGGCTGCGCCTGGGCCTGGATGGTGAAATTGAACGAGGAGCCCCTGCCATCCTCGCTCTCCACCCACATCCTGCCCCCCATCGCCTCCGCCAAGCGGCGGCTAATCGCAAGCCCGAGTCCCGAGCCGCCGTATTTCCGGGTTGTCGAAGAGTCGACCTGCGAGAAGGGCTGGAATAGGCGGTCGCGCCGGTCGACCGGGATGCCAATCCCCGTGTCCCGAATCGCGAAGGTGATCTCGTGGGAGCCGCCGTCCCCGATCGGGGTCGAGCCGATGGAGATCACCACCTCGCCCTTTGCGGTGAACTTGAGCGCGTTGCCGACCAGATTCACGATCACTTGCCGCAGCCTCGTTATGTCGCCGATTATGACAGGCGGCACGCCCGCCTCCATCCGGGCCAGCAGTTCCAGGTTCTTCTGCGTGGCCTTGGTTGCAAAGAGGTCCAGGACGTTCTCAACGCACTGGCGAACATTGAATGGCGCGTTCTCGAGCTCGATCCTGCCCGCCTCGATCTTCGAGTAGTCGAGCACGTCGTTGATGATCCCGAGCAGGGCGTCCCCGCTCGTCTCGATCGTGTGCACGAAGTCCTTCTGGCGCTCGTCGATTCCGGTGTCCCGCAGGAGCCCCGCCATGCCGAGGATCCCGTTGAGCGGCGTGCGGATCTCGNNCGTGGCTCATGGTGGCCAGGAAGGAACTCTTCGCCTGGCTGGCCAGGTTGGCCTCCATCGCGGACTGCTGGGCGTGGGCTATCGCCTCCTCAAGCTGGGAGTTCAGCTGCTCGGCCGCCTCCTTGGAGGCAAGCAGCCGCTCCTCGGCACCCTTGCGCTCGCTTATGTCGGTGGCCGAACCCGTGAAGCCCGCGACCTTGCCGGACGAGTCGAGGAAGGGGTGGACCTCAAAGTCGCTCCAGTAGGCCCGGCCGTCCTTGGAGTAGTGGACCACCTCGGCCTCCGAGCCCAGCCCCAGCGCCAACCGCTCGGCCACCATCCCAACGATGCGGGCATCGGTGAGCGGGCCGACCAGCAGATTGTTGTGGTCCCTGCCGCGGGCCTCTTCGAGGGTGTAGCCAGTGAGGCGGGTAAACCCCTCGTTGACCCAGTCGATGCGTCCCGACGGATCCGTAATCACCACCGCGTCGTTTGTGTGGGCTGCGACAAGTGCGAGCCGCGCGTTGTAGCTGAGCGCCTGCGAGAGCTCGGTGGTCCGGCGGGCGACCTCGTGCTGGAGCATCGCGGTCTGCCTCTCGAGCTGGCGGAAGGCCGAGGCGAGCTCCCTCTCGGCTTCGTCCCGGCGAAGATCGCTCCGGTAGACTCCCCAGCCGACATAGAACCCTATGCCCGAGAGGGCGGCTATCCTGAGGAGCGTGAAGATGCCCAGGCGGATATCCGAATGGAGCCCATGCCCCTCGCAGAGCCGCTCGGCGATCGCACCGGCGACAGGCAGGACGAGCGCGGCGGCGACCAGCCTCCTCATGAATTTGCCCGCCGAGTTCTGCGCGTGGATGAGGCGCAGGCACGGATTGTCCGACAGCCGCGCCCTTGCACAAACGGCCGCAAGCATCAGGGCGGCCCCCCCGATCGAGTACGCGAGGAGACAGTCGCCGCCCTGCGGCAGGAAGCCGAGCGCATCCACGCGGGCGAGACCGGCGCCTAGCGCGACCGCTGCCAAGCCGGCGGAGAATCCCAACCAGGCTGCCGCCCTGAGCGACCAGCGGTAGGCATGGGAGGCGGGTCGCATGGGTCGGTATGTCTTTCCATCGGATCGCCCCCAGGCACCGCGCCGGAAGTCAGCAAGGCGGGCGCGAGGTGGACGCTCGACTATTGATCGACAAATTGCATCTCGGGCTTGTGCCCATTCGTCCCGTTCCGGGACGCCTTGCCGAGCTTCCTGGCCGGGCCTACCCGGCTCGCCCGGTGCGCGGACACTGTGGGCCCCGGGGAGGCGCGGGCCGCGCGGGGCTCCCCTGCGGGCTGCTCCTCGGACTGTTTCGCCGAGGCTCCGTGGACCATACGCATGAGGTCGCCGACGGCGGCCTTGACCTCGGCAGACTGCGATTGGAGCTTCTGGGCAGAGGTTGAGGCCTGCTCGGCGAGCCCGGCGTTTGTCTGGGTGATCTGGTCCATTCCCGCAACGGCCTGGTTGAGCTGAGTGATTCCCTCGCTCTGCTCATGCGATGCCTGCGCGATCCCCCCCACCATCTCGTCGAGCTGGCGAATGCGCTCGACGATGGCATTGAGGCTTGCGGCCACCTGGCCGCTGATCGCGACGCCTTGCTGGCTCTTGGAGGAGGCATCCTCAATCTTCGCCGCCGTCTCCTTGGCCGCCTGGGCGGAGCGCTGGGCCAGGTTGCGAACCTCCTCCGCAACCACGGCGAATCCCGCACCGGCCTCTCCCGCCCTCGCGGCCTCCACGGCCGCGTTGAGTGCGAGGATGTTGGTCTGAAACGCGATCTCGTCGATAGTCTTGATGATCTTGGATATCTCCGCGCTCGAGGAATGGATCGCGGCCATGGCGCCGTTCATCGCCGCCATGTCGCGGGCGCCGGCGTCGGCCGTGGAGCGGGCCTCCGCCGCAAGGGTCTTCGCGGACTGGGCGCTGTCGGAGTTGCGCTGGGTCATGCTCGCCATCTCGTGGAGCGAGGCGCTGCTCTGCTCAAGCGAGGCGGCCTGGCGGCTTGCGCCGTCGGCCATGGAACTGCTCACCTCGGCGACCGTGAGGGCCGCGCCATAGGTCTGGTTCGACTCGTCCGCGAGCTTGTCGGCGATGAACGAGATCGGCCGGGTGATCCCTCGGATGACGAACCAGGCGGCGATGAAGCCGAGGAGCAAGCCGATGACGGTCGTGGATATCACCAGGGCCTCATTCCGGCCCTGATCGGTGCGCGCGCGGTGCTCAATCTCGCTCTGGAAACCGATGACCGACTGGCGGACACGCCCGAGCGCGGCCGTGAACTGGGGCGCTATCATGTTGAGCTGGGACCCCACGAGGTCATTGCGCTGGTGCCTGAGGTCGACAACCGACTGGAGCGCCTGGAGGTAGTCCTCGACGGAGGCGCGGAGCCCCTTCAGGAGCTTGTCCTTCTCCTCGTCCTTGAGGGACGCGTCCATCTTCACCAAGTCCTCCTGGTCCTTCTCAAGCTTCTCTATCGAGGTTCCGACGATCTTGATGCTCGCACGCGCTGAGTCCGCGAAGTCCTCCCGTGACGTCAGAAGGAACGAGTTCGCCAGGCTGCTGCACTCGAAGTACGCCTTGAGCGCATTCGATATCTTGAATGCTCCGTTCATGTCGCCGTTGTTCTTGGCGTCCGTGAGCACCTTCTGAAGGCCCTTGGCGATCGAGTCGCCGAGCGGGGTGAGCTGGTCGCGCACTACGGCGTCGAGCCGGCCCGAGTTCTCGACGACGTGCTGGAAAGCCCCATCGTACTGGCCGAGGAGCTTTCCCGCCTCATCGAGCTGCCGCCTGCGCTCAGGTTCCTCTATGAGCTTTCCCGCCTTGGCAAGGTCGCGGTCGAGCGTCTGCCTGGCTTCCTGGTACGCCTTCGCGTGTTCAGCGCTGGGGCTGCCAAGGAACTCGTTCACATGGAGTTTGAGGTCCAGCATCGAGGACTCAAGGGTGGCCGCGGAGTTGGTCTCCTGAGTGCTGCCCGCGTAGAGGGCCAGCTTGCGGCCGGACGACCCAAGTGTGAACCATGCGACGGCTGAAACGACGGCGAGGAGCACGAAGGCGAGGGCGAACCCGATCGCGATCCTGCGCCCGATGGTCAGTGAGCCAGAATTCATGTTGGGAAGTCGGGGGTTGGGTCCCTCGAGGAGCCGCCTAGTCCTGGTCCAACTTGAACTGGATGGGGAAGGCGACCTTGAGGGGGACGGGGTTCCCGGCCTTCTTGGCGGGCTTGAATTTCCAGCGCGCAAGTGCCTCCAGAGCCGGCGCGGAAAATGCGTTATTGGTGGTCTTTATCACCTTGGCGTCGGTCACATTGCCCTTCTCGTCGATGGTGCACGACACGGTCACGACGCCCGCCGTCCCATCCCGGCGCATCGCCTCGGGATAATCCGGACGGACAGTCCGAACAGGAACGGGCGGCTCCGTTGCGTCGTCGGCTCGGACGGGCGATACAAAGGCGACGAGCATCGCGGTGAGGACGAAGGCGATATTGGTCTTCATGATCTGCACCCGCACAATCGGCCCTGTTAGCCGCCGGTTTAGGGGAATCGCTCCAATTCCTAACCCAATGCCGCTCAAAGGGCACCGCCCCGGCGCCCATTGGCGGACAAGCCTCCGCTTCGGCCGGTTCCCTGCCGATCGGGCGGCCGCGGCCGGACCGGAGATTTCACTTCTTGAAGTCCCATAAAGGGCCGATGTCCCTTAATCCACCGCATCTTGCATAAAGATTGCCCTTTCGGACGACCCCAGTGATTTTCAAATTTCCCCTGATTCAATGATCGAAGTGACGAAATTGCGGCATTCCGCGGCGCTGGCCGCGGCGCTCGCGGTCACCATAGGAGCCCTGTCAATGGCGGGCCTGTGGCTGCACATCGACCTGCTCCGTTCCTTTCACCGAGGGTGGTCCCCGATGAGCCCCAACTCAGCGCTGTGCTTCGTGCTTTCCGGGGCGGCCCTCCTCATGATGCAGGGAAAGGAGGACAGATTTCGGTCCTTGGCGGCACAGATTCTGGCTGCGCTCGTGGCGCTGCTGGCCACGTATTCGCTGGTCTCCTTCCTGGCAGGGCAGCAGCCGGGATTGGCCAACCTGCTCTTCAGAAGCAGCTACGGCGAACGCACAGGCGCCACTCAGATCCCGCTCACGACCACCCTGCCCTTCATCATAGCGGGCCTGGCTATCGCAAGTCTCCGCATCCAGAGCCGCTCCTGGCTGTCGCTTTCAAACTGGCTTGCCCTTCTGGTGACCGACTTCGCCCTTATCACCCTGACCGGCTACGCGGTCAACCCGAGGGCGATCGAGACGGGGGTTTCGATGGGAAGCGTCGTCGGCTTCCTCCTTCTAGGGGCCAGCCTCCTGCTGACGCGTTTCAATCCGGCCATTCTGACGGTTTTCTCGCGATCCCATTCGCTCGGATTCATAGCCCTGCGCCTCGTCGTGTACGGCGTGAGCGCGCCCCTGATCATCTACGCGCTCGTCGCCTGGTGGCTGATTCCCCTGCTTCCGGGCCAGGGGGATCTTGCAGTCCTCGTGGTCCTGATCCTATCGGTGGTCCTCTTCGGGATCGTGGCCTCCCTCCTGCAGGAGATGGAGGCCCTCGACAGGCAGCGGCGCGACGCCGAGGGCACCCGAGATGCCCTGCTCGCCCGCATGCAGCACCAGGCGGCCAACCTCGAGATGCAGGTTGCCGAGCGCACCCGGCGGCTGCACGAGACCACCGAGCGCATGCAGCTGGCACTCCATGCCGGAGCCTACGGCGTGTTCGACTGGGACCTCACGACGGGCCGCCAGGTCTGGGACAAGAAGCTGTGCGAAATCTACGGGGTCAGCCCGGACCAATTTGACGGGCGCCTCGAGACGTGGCTCACATTCGTCCATCCCGACGACCGCGAGGGGCTGCGTCCGGTCGACGACGACAGCTCATCGGCCGTGCCGATAGCCGAGAGCGAGTTCAGGATCGTCGTGGCCAACGGTCAGGTGCGCCACATCGCCTCCCGCACCACCGTGCACCGCAACGCCGAGGGAAAGGTCGTCCGCATGGTCGGCCTGAACAGGGACATCACGGTGGACCGCGAGCGCGAGCAGGCGGTCCAGGCGCTGAACCAGCGCCTTGTCTTTGTCCTGAACGCCGCCGGATACGGGGTTTGGAAGTACGATTTCGCGACCGACGAGATCCAGTGGGACGAGCGCATGCTCGATATCTTCGGGGTGGAGCGTTCCCAACTCACCGGCAAGGTCCGCGATTGGCACGACAGGGTCCATCCCGACGACCTCCCGAAGGCCCTTGCGGCGATCGACCGAACGCTCCGCAGCGGGGCGACCCAGCTTGACTTCACGGTGAGGATCGTCCGACCCGACGGCGCCGTCCGCTTCGTCGCCTCACGCGGCTATCTGCTTCGCGAGGACGACAGCAAGCCGCACAGCATGGTCGGCTTCGACAGCGACATCACGGACGAGCACGACCTGCGGGAGGAGTTGCGGATCACCGAGGAGCGCTGGCAGCTGGCGATCACAGGCAACAACGACGGGATCTGGGACCACAACTGCGTCACCGGGGCCATCTACCGCAGCGCTCGGTGCGCGGAGATGCTCGGCTACGCGCCCGAGGAGCTGCCCGCAAAGACGAAGCTCTGGCAGACACTGGGGAACTCGGAGGACGTCCCGGTGATCAAGGCGGCGTCGGGCGTGTACGAGGAGGGGCGCAAATCCGTGTATCAGTGCGAATACCGCCTCTGGCACAAGTCCGGCCATTGGGTCTGGGTGCTCGACCGGGGAAAGGTCGTCGCCTATGACTCGAATGGAAGGCCGCTTCGGATCGTCGGGACGATGACGGACATCACCTCCAGGAAGGAGATGGAGGAGCGCTTGCGCCACGGCGAGGAGATGTCCCTTCAGCTCAGCCGCCTGGCGCAGATCGGAGCCTGGGAGTGGGACGTCGGCACCTCGAAGATGACATGGTCCCCGGAGATGTTCCGCATCCACGAGGTCGACCTCGGCTATGAGCCGACGCTTGAGAAGGCGGTGGAATTCTATCCGGGCCAGGCAAGGGAGACGCTTGCCGAGGCCATGAGGAACGCAGCGGAGGCGGGATCCGGGTTCGACCTTGAGCTTCCGATGTCCACGGCTCGAGGCCACAAGCTGTGGGTACGCATACTCGGGAGGTCCCAGACTAGGGACGGCAAGGCCTCGCGCGTATACGGGGCCTTCCAGGACATCACCGCGAGGCGTGACGCCGAGGAGATGCGGCGCCACCTGGAGGGCCAGCTCTTCCAGGCACAGAAGATGGAGACGCTCGGCACGCTGGCTGGCGGCATAGCTCACGATTTCAACAACCTTCTGACCGGCATACTCGGATACCAGGAACTGGCTCTTGAGACGATCCCGGAGGGAGATCCCGTCCGGGAGTTCCTGAGTTCCGCGAGGGAGGCCAGCCTGCGCGCACGGGAGCTGATCGACCACATACTCGCGTTCTCAAGGCAGACGGGGACCGAGCGGATGCCCGTGGACATGGGGCAACTTGTCGAGGACGCGGGCCGGTTCCTGCGGGCTACGGTCCCGGCCACCGTCCGGATCGAGGTTGCGGTGGAGGCTGGATGCGGCCGGGTGCTAGCCGACGCCACCCAGCTTCACCAGGTGCTGCTGAACCTGGGGTCGAACGCCGCGCACGCCATGCGGGCCGACGGAGGGACAATGCACATCGGCCTCGCCTCGGTGAGGCTCGAAGAAGCCCAGGCGCAGGCCCTCAACCAGAAGGAGCCGGGGCGTTTCCTCAGGCTCGCTTTCCGAGACACCGGTCACGGGATGGACGAGGAGACGAGCAGGAGGATATTCGACCCCTTCTTCACGACGAAGGAGGTCGGCCAGGGCACGGGCCTCGGGCTTTCCGTCGTGCACGGCATCATCCAGGCGCACCAGGGATCAATCTCCGTGGAGAGTTCCGTGAACCAAGGGACGACGTTCACCATCTACCTTCCAGAGGTGCCCAGGTCCGAGGCCCTGGGGATTGACGTCTTGGATGACTCGGTGCCCCGCGGCACGGGCCAGCTCGTCGCGATGGTGGACGACGAGGACATCGTGCGCAGTCTTTCCGAGATAGCCCTGCGGAAGCTCGGCTACCGGGTCGCCTCCTTCGATTCGCCGGTCAACTGCCTCGAGTCACTGCGCCGGAACCCGAGTGAATTCTCTCTTCTTCTGACCGACCAGACGATGCCCATCATGAAGGGAATCGACCTGGCCTCCGAGGCCCGGCTGGTGGCGCCCCTGCTGCCGGTGGTGATCATGTCTGGCTATTTCTCGCGTATCTCTCCGGAGAAGCTCGCACAGATCGGCAATGTCTCACTGCTGTCGAAGCCGTTCACCAACGACGAGCTGGCAATCGCGGTCCACAACGGACTGACGGCGCAGGGGTGATCCGGCTGCCGCCCTGAGGGGCCCTGCCGGGGTACCCTTCCCGGGCCTTAGCCGAGGAGCTTGTAGATCGTCGCGGAGTTCAAGTTGGCGTGGGAAAGCATGGCCGTGCCCGCCTGCTCCAGGATCTGGGCCTTGGCCAGCTGCGTGGACTCCGCCGCGATATTGGTGTCCCCGATGCTTGAGACGACCGATGAGATGTTCTGGGACTCGACCTGAAGGGTGGCCGCTGCGATCTGGAGGCGGGCCTCCGAGGCGCTGTTCTGGCCCTGCACACCACCGACCTGCTGGACGGCGCTGTCAAGGGTCGAGACCGTGCTCGGGTCCGTCAACCCCAGGCTGAAGTTGCCCGAGCCGTCCTGCCCGATGACCGCAGCCATCGCGCCCTGTTGAAGGTTGAGCTGGGGAAGCGCAATGGTGTCGTTGGTGCCCGCCCCCGCCCCGATGTCCTGTGCGGGGGCGCTTCCGAACAGCGCGACGCCGTTGAACGCCCCCGCGGGCGCGGTGACGTCGGCCGTGCCACCGATCGCGGAGGTGGGCCCCCCGATGGTCGAGCGGAGCTGGTCCTGGAGTGCGGAGAACTCCACGCTGAGATTAGAGACGTCCGACGCGGTCTTGGTCGGGTCCTTTGCCTCAGTGGCGAGCATGCCCATCCTCGAGAGGATCTGCTGCATCGAACCGAGGTAGCCGTCGGCGGCCTGGGCGTACGACAGCGCATTCTGGACGTTTGTGGATGCCGACTGTATGCGGCCGGCCTGCGAATCGTAGCTCGCCGCGTCCGCCTGCCCGGCCGGGTTGTCGCCGGCGCCAAGGAAGGACGTGCCCGAGGAGAGCCGCAGCAGGGAGCGGGAGAGCATGTCGTTGGCCTGCCCGATGTTGCCGGCCAGCGTGGTGGTGTTCGTGACGTTCATGGGTAAGTGCGGTTCGGGAGTGGGACAATCAGGCGGCGTCGGCCTTGGACAAGGGCTTTGGCGTGGAGGGAGAGGCATCCCGGCCCTGCGGGTCCGCCGGCCGGTGCATCCGTGGCAGCGCGATCAGGCCGCCGCCCGAGGGGGACTTGAACGCGGCCGTCTGGTTCGTGTCCGCGATAGAGGCGTGGACCTCCTTGCGGAAGATCGGTATCTCACGCGGCGCGATGATGCCGATCTTGACGACGTCGCCGTCGATTCGGTTGATGCGAATCTCGATTCCATCGCCGATGATGATGGACTCGTTGATTTTCCTGGAGAGAACGAGCATGGATTGGGCTCCTGTTCAGGCGCACGCGGCGGAGGCCGCCGGGGTCCTAGAGTCAACGAGCTGGAAGTGGGCGCTGTAGCGCGAGTAGTTGGCCACGACGAGCTGGCGGGCTATCTTAGTGCGGCGGTTCACGATGATCGGGCCGACAAGGTTCACGGTGGCCTCCATCGGGTTCATGTTCTTGAGCGAGACGATGTTCAGCACAAGCGCGTCCGCTGAGCCCGAAAGCTCGAGTCCCGCCGCGTCCTGGTCGAAGAGCTCGGGATCATACCCCGGGACGACGCCCGCGGGCTCCACGACGATGAAGTAGATGCTGTCCGTCGGACCCTGGAGCTTGAGCCACAGGAACGGAAGCTGCTCGGGCTGGTAGAGGAGCTCCGCGCGCGTGTACCCCTGGAAGCCGATCAGTCCCTGCGGCAGGGCAAACGAGTTGGCATGGGGGGCCTCGAATTCGGCCGGGTTGACGTCGGGAAGGATTCTCATGGGATCGAAGGGGGGGATTTACTGGACGGGGAGGTACGTGAGGATCGTCTTCTGCATGATGCTGGCGGCAGATTGGACCGCCGCCTGGTAGGCGTTCTGGGCCTGCGTCAGCTTCGCGACGGTTGTAGGAAGGTCCGTGCTGGTCTCGTTCGAGACGAGTTGTCCCAGGGTCTGCGACAGGCTGGTCTGCTGGTCCTGGCTGACCTGGATGCGCATCTGGACGGCACCCTGCTCCGAAATGGAGTTAATGATCGTGTTCTCGGTGGTGAGAAGGCCGCTCTGGGCGGTTCCGACCGCGGCAGTGTCGCCCGAGTTGAGCGCGTCGCGCAGGGCAACAAGGTTGTTGATGAAGCTGGTCAGGCCCTGGTTCGTGGAGGAGTCCGCTCCGGGCGCGATGTTGGAGGTGCCCGATATCGGGATGCTGGCCTGCGCGTTGTTCCCTGCGTAGGACACAGAGGTCACCTGACCCTGGGCGTTGCGCGCGACGTTGTACGGGGGGGTCGTGACCGCGGTGCCCGAGAAAAGGTAGCTGTTGTTGAGCTGGCTGCTGCCCAGCTGCACCGCCTGCTCGATCAGCTGATCGACTTCCGAACCGTAGGCGCTCATCGCGGATGCGCCGAGGGTCCCGGTCCCAAGTGTCCCGATCTGGGTGGCGCGGTCTGAGACGGCCTTCACCTGCTGGAGTGCGCTGTAGGTGGCCTGGCTTGTGGCGAGAGCCGAGCTCGCATTTGAGCTGTATTGGCTGTTCGCGCGGCTCTCGCTGTTGTCGACCATGACGCGGCCAAACGCCGTCGGGTCGTCCGCGGGCGCCGAGATGCGGAGGCCCGTGGACACCTCGTTCTGGAGCTGCGCCTGCTGGGTGGTCAGCTGCTCGATCTGGGAGATGATGTTGTTGTCGACCGTGTTGGTGGCTACTCTCATGGGTGGCGGGGATTAATCAGGGCGAGCCCGTGTTGTTGATCAGGGTGCTCAGGAGGCTGTCGACGGTGGACATGACCCTGGCCGAGGCCTGGTAGGCGCTCTGGTACTTCATGAGGTTGCCCATCTCCTCGTCCAGCGAGACGCCGCTCACGTTGTCGCGCTGGGAGGTGACGAGCGCCTGGACCGAGGTCTGGTTCTGAAGGAGGCTATTTGTCGACGAGAGGGACTGGCCGAGGCCGCTCACGGCGCCGCTGTAGAACTGGCTCGGCGTGCCGTCGATCGAGTCCCCGCTGCCCGTCGAGAACACCTGGTTTGCGACCGCGGCGACCGCGAGGGCGATGGAGTTGTCGCCGGCGGCACCCGTGCCCGCGACAAGGCTTGACGCCGAAAGGCTACCCGAAAGGGCGATCGTCCCCGCCGATGTGCCCGCCGGGTTGAAGAAGTCGGCGCCCGGGGTCGCGGACGGGTTGTAGGCCGCGTTGACAGAGGTGACGATCTGGCTGGCAAGCGAGTCGAGGCTGCCGCGCATGGTCTGGACCGCCCCATCGCGCACGCTCAGCGCGCCGTAGACCGATCCCGACGAGATCTGGAGGGCGGAGGCCGAGGCACCCCCCGTCAGGGTGCTGCCGGAGAATGAAAGGGGGCCCGTGACCGTGGCGCCCATCACCAGGGGGACGTTACCGCCGCTCGGGTCGGTCATGGAGACCTGCACCGAGCCGTTGGGACCCGAGGTGGTTGTGATCGGCACATCCGCCGCAAGCTTCTCTATCGCCGACTCGCGCTGGTCCCGGAGGTCCACCGCCGTCCCTGGGTGGCCGGACTCCAGCGCCGCGATCTGAGCATTGATCGTCGCGATAGTCTGAAGCTGCTGGTTCGCGTCCGCGACGTTGTTCTGGATCTGCGCGGTGAGGTCGCCCTGGACCTGGGCAAGGTTGCCGTCCGCGATCTGGAAGCTATTGGTGAGTATCGCCGCCTGCTGCACGAGGGCCTGCTTCTGGCCCGGGTCGGTCGGCGCGGCGGCAAGGCTCTGGAACGCGTTGAAGAAGTTGTCGAGCGACGCGCTGAGGCCCCCGCTGCTCGCCGTTGCGCCTGTCGTGGCGCTGGTCGAGCTCGTGTTGGTGATGTTCTCCCCAAGCCCCGTCTGCGCCTCCTGAAGGAACTGCTCCTGGGTCTGCAGGGAGGATGTGAGTGAGATCTCGCGCGCCACCTGCGCGTCGCGAAGCGCGTCGCGGCTCTGCGTGACCCCCTGGATTGAGATGCCCTCGCTTATCACGCCGTCCGTGGTCTGCACGGAGCCGCTGCTCCCGAAGACGACCGTCTCCTTGGAGTATCCCGCGTTGTCCAGGTTCGCGACGTTTTTGCCCGAGATGTTGATCGCGTAGCTCTGGGCGTTGAGAGCCTGGACCGAGGACTGGAGGGAGGACAAGAGGCCTGACATTTTGCTATGGGTTGCGTGCGGAAAACCCCAGGGCTAGCCGCAGGAGCGAAGGGACGGAATGGGGCTGGAGATGTGGAGGGAGACCCGGCCATCGGGCGCGTAGGTCTGGCTGAATGTGTCGGGCAGGAACTGCCTGAGCATCTGCTGCTGCAGCTCCACCGTGCGGGAAAGGAGCGAGTGGTTGTGGCGTGACATCCGCCTGACCCGGTGGATGAGGACATTGACCTCGCCGATGAGCGCCTCGATGAGTGGCCGAGCGGCCGGCGGCACGAAGGGGAGCAGGGACCGGATCGTCGACGCCGTGGGCTGCGAATGGGCGGCCGCAAACCCGGTCACGACCCCCTCCCTCCTCAGGCGGCACTCGTGCAGCGCCCGGGCCTGGGCCTCGATGTCGCCGCTCAGGCGAAGGACCGCCTCCGCGTCGTTGGCGAAGAGGCGCTTCTGCTGCTCGTCGTAGAAACGGTACAGGGCGCCGTACTCGGATACCTCCTGCCTCAGGCAGTCGGCGATGTCGTTCCAGCTGGGGTTCAAGGAGCCTCCTTCTGCGCAGGGCCAATCGCGGGTGCGTGGCTGTGCGGGGATAGCTGCTGCTGCATGATCTTGGAGAGGCCGAGGCCGCCCGCCTCGCTCAGCTTCGTGGAAAGCACGTCGGTCATGAGGTAGCCGTAGACGCTCCCGCTCGGGCCGCCCGTGTCCCCTCCCATGATCTTGCTGACGCTGTCCTGGAGGAACTGGCGCAGCATTATGGCCTCGAACTGGCCGGCGACCGCCTTGACCTGCTGGGCCTGGGGCATCTTCGAGATGCGCTCAGGCTGGCCCATGATCCCCGGAAGGGAGACCGCCGTGCTGGCCTGCGCTGATATGGGGGATACGGACATCGGTTAGTTGATTATGAGATCTGCTTGGAGCGCGCCGGCGCGCTTCAGCGACTGGAAGATGGCCATCATGTCGCGGGTCGAGACGCCGAAGGCGTTCAGGGCCGCCGCGAGGCGCTCAATGGTCGGAGATTCGTCGAAGACGATGAATCCACCCTTTACCTCGTTCACGCTTGTCTGGGTGCTCGGCACGGTGGCCGTCTGCCCCCCCGACGAGAACCTGTTCGGCTGGCTCACCCCGACATTTGAGGTGACCGTGATGGTGAGGGAACCGTGCGCGATAGCCACATGCGAGATCCGGACGGTCGACGTTGCGACAATGGTCCCCGTCCGCTCGTTGATCACGACCCTCGCCAGCGTGTCGGGATCCACCTCCACGGCTCCGAGGGTCGCGAGAAAGTCCACATCGCGCCCGCGGAACCCCTCCGGGACGTGAACCTGGACCGTTGCGGCGTCCACGGCCTGGGAAAGCGCTGGCCACCTCGCGTTGATCGCCTCCGCCATGCGTGATGCCGAGGTGAAGTCGGGGTTGTGAAGGAGGAGGCGGAGCGTGTCGTCGTGGACGAACTGGGTCGGTATCTCCCGCTCGACAATGGCGCCGTTGCTGATCGTGCCCACCGTCGGGTGGTTCTTTTGCACCGTCGAGCCGCCGGCACCCCCCGATCCTCCGAGGAATCCGCCGATCGCAATGGGGCCCTGGGCCACGGCGTAGACGCGCCCGTCGCCGCCCAGGAGCGGGGTCTGCAGTAGCACGCCGCCCTGGAGCGTCTTTGCGTCGCCCATCGAGGCCACCGAGACGTCTATCCGGGTGCCCGGCTTCAGGAATGCGGCGATGTCCGCCGTGATCATCACGGCGGCCACGTTCTTGGACTTGATGTCCTGCTGGGCGACCGTGATGCCGTAGCGCTGGAGAATGTTTGCGATCGTGTGGAGCGTGGACGCCGCATTGCTGTCGCCCTCGCCGGCGAGGCCGACCACGATCCCGTAGCCGACCAGCTGGTTGTCCCGGCCGCCCTCGACCATGGTTAAGTCCTTCACCCTCGCCGAACGGGCGAAGGGCACCGCCAGGAGAGCGGCGGCGAGCATGAGTAAGTATCTTGGCAACATCCGTGTCATGGCGGTCCTAGAAGGGGCGGAACATCTCGTAGAGCTTGGCAGCCCATCCCCGCTTCTGGGAGTCCGTGAGCGCCCCCTCGGCGACAAACTCAAGATGGGCCTCCGCCACGTTGCTGGACTGCACCGTGTTGTCGCTGCCGATGTCGTCGGAGCGCACGATCCCGTGGAGCACCACGTACTGGGTCTCTCCGGAGAAGGTCACGACCCTCATCCCCTCGATGACCAGGTTCCCGTTTGGAAGCACGTCGGTCACGAGCACTGCGGCGCGGCTCGCTAGGCTCTGGTTGTTGCTGATGTCGCCTCCGCCGTCGTACGCCGCCTTCCCCGAAAGCGAGACAGACGGCAGGTTTCCCTTGTGGGCAAGGGTCGACGGGTAGAGGAAGCTTGAGACGGCGTCGGTGATCGAGCTGTCACGGCTAGACTTCGTGCTCTGGCTGTTGGTCGCGGCAACGGTCTCGTTCACCACGATGGTGAGGATGTCGCCGGTGCGCGAGGCCTTGCGGTCGGCATAGATGCCATGCTCCCCGCTGCCGTTGACCGGCCAGACGGACCCGGCCCTCGACGCCTGGGCGAGCGACGCGACGGCGAGAATTAAGGGGGCAGCTCGCCTAGAAGCGGATTTGAACATGGTTTTCATCGACGACGATTGCTGTGAAATCCCTGCGCGAATCGAGGTTGCGGACGGTGACGGCCTCTCCCTGGGCTCCGTTCTGCATGGCAAGCGCCTTCATCGTGAGGGAGAGGGCCCCCTCGCTGGCGGTGACGTCCACCAGGTCTCCCTTGCGCACGAGCGGGCGGCGGCCGATGTCGTGCCAGGTCAGGAAGTGCCCCGCCGTGACGGATCTCAGGAATACAAAGGAGGAATCCCCGACGCTAGACGGAACGACGTCACGCTCGCGAAGCGTGTCCACCCGCCGGACCTCGAGCATCGCCCGGTCGAAGACGGAACCGATGCCCAGGGGCTGGCGGACCACCCACACGTCCCGCCAGAGGGAGGCATGGAGCATGGTCGTGCTGTCTGCCGCCGTGACCCCGTCCGCGGTGATCCTGAAGCGGACGAGCATGGAGGCCGATGGAAGAGCCGGATAGTCCATGACCTGGACGTGCCAGGTTCGCGCCACCTGGTTCGGAGGGGACCAGGCATGAAGCAGTTCTATCTGAAGCTGGCCTTCCAGGTTGAAGTGCGCGGTGAGGTCGCCCGATAGCGCGGACGTGAAGTCGTCCTGGGCAAGCGGCGTCGAGTCGACGGAGGGGGTGCTGTCGTTCGTGGCAGCGAACGACAGCGTTGCAACGATCGCCATGGCGCAGGCGACGGCAAGGCGGAGAGGGGGGGGTGTGGCGCGCATCGTCGTCACTTCTTCATGTTGGCGACGTCCTGGAGCATCTCGTCCGAGGTCTGCACCGACTTGGAGTTGATCTCATAGGCGCGCTGCGCGGTGATGAGGTTTACCATCTCCTCGACAATGTTGACGTTGGAATTCTCGGTGTAGCCCTGCATGGTGCTCCCGAATCCAAGCTCACTCGGGTTGCCCGTCTCCGGGGTCCCGCTCGCCTGGTTCTCCGCGTAGAGGTTGCCGCCGAGGCTCTGGAGCCCCGAGGGGTTTGCAAAGCGCGTGAGGGTCAGCCTGTAGCTCTGGGTGCCGCTGGCCGTCTGCACGCTCACCTGGCCGTTCTGCGCGATGCTGACCGTGCCCCCCGCCGGTACCGCCTGGAAGCCGCTGAGGACGGGCATGCCGTCGGACGTGACCACCTGCCCCTGGGCGTTGAGCTGGAATGATCCGTCGCGGGTGTAGGCAAGCGTGCCGTCTGGCTTCTGGACCTCGAAGAACCCGTCACCCTGGATGGCGACATCAAATTGCTGCCCGGTGTTCGTGAGCTGGCCCTGGGTGAAGAGCTTCGCCGTCGAGGCGATGCGCGTCCCGTTGCCGACCTCGATTCCGGTCGGCACGATGTTCCCGCCGCCGCCGTCTGCGCCCGATGCGCGGGGGCGCTGGTAAAGGAGGTCCTGGAACTCTATCTTGCTCTTCTTGAAGCCGGGGGTGTTCACGTTCGCCAGGTTGTTGGCGATCGTGTTCAGGTTCAGCTGCTGCGCGTCCATGCCGGTTGCGGCGGAGTAGAGCGAAAGGTTCATAGGGCTGGACTAGTTGGGGGATTGACCGCGACTGGGGCCGGCCTGGCCCCATGCCAGGCGCGGCCATGCAGTCGTGATTGCGTGTGTCTGTATGGGGAATTCATGGGGCCGGATCAGCCGAGGGCATCGAGCGTCTTTTGCATCTGGTCGTCCGTGCTCGTGATGACCTTTTGGTTGGCCTCGTAGGCCCTCGAGATGAGCACGAGGTCCACCATCTCGCGCAGGGGCTGGACATTGCTCTGCTCAAGGTAGCTTTGCATCAGGTCGGGCTTCTCGACAGGGGTCATTCCCGCCTCGGGGGGAGCCATGAACATGCCGCCCGCGGCCGGGACAAGCGCCGCCGTGTTTGCGGCCTGCTGGACGGCGATCCGCCCCAGCGTAGTGCTGCCCTGGATGACGGTGCCGTCCGGATTGATGGAGATGTTGCCTCCCGTCGGCAGAAGGGTGATGGGCGAGCCGCTGTCGGAGAGCACCTCACAGCCGCCGGCCGTGACGAGGGTGCGGTCGGAGCGGATGCGGAACTCGCCGCTGCGGGTGTAGGCCTTTCCTCCGTCGGGCGTCTGCACCTGGAAGAATCCTGTGCCCTGGATGGCAACGTCCAGGTCGCGTCCGGTTGGCTGGGTCTCTCCGGTGCTGAAATTGATTCCGCTCGTGGTCTGGGTGAAGACCGCCTGCTGCTCCTGGTCCGAACCGCTCTTGCTCGTGCCGCCGAACGTCCATTTCCCCGCGTTCTCACCGGAAAACTCAACCGTGCGCTTCCGGAAACCGGTCGTCTGCGCAGAGGTTATGTTCTGCGCGACGGCATCCTGCCACCGCTCGAGAGCTGAGAGGGAGGCGGCGCTCTGGTAAAGGCCGATGTTCATCGGGTCCACGATTAGCAATGCCGATGCCAACGGGTCGAGAGCCCTGCCTTACTCTCTCCTCATAAAATAGTTAAAAATGTTTAAAGGAGCATGTCTCCCAGCCCCAAGGCCCCCTGCCCTTGCGTTGGGCAATTCTTGCCGCTCGGGGCCGGATGCCAGGAACCTGCCCTCGCCCCGGGCCCGGCAACGGCCGGAACCCGTGCTGATCCTATGGAGCAATAACTTATGGAGGGACCCCTGTCCGGAAGGAGGCCGCCCGCAAAAGTGCCTCAGCCCGACCGCGACCACGGGGCGAACCCCGGGAGCCGACTCAGCTGCCCGCGGGGTAGAGGCAATCGATCTCGGTCACCTCTCCGCAGGTGCACCTGATGACCAGCCTCACGACCTTGTCGCCCTGCTTCACGACCTCCACGTTCGGCCCGGTGGCCGCGGGCCTGACGACACCGCTCACCTGCATTGCGGTACGGTGGGCGTGCGGGCTGCGCAAGGGCTCGGAATCGAGCGTCTTCTTGCCGGTAAGGAATGATTTCACGATTTCGGGGGGACTGACGCGGTTCGATGAGTAACAGGCGCCCCGGCCAATGGCGCAAGCCCGGCGTCGACCTTCTTGTCGGAACCAGGCTTGCCTCCAAACGAAAGGCTGAGCGTTATCCGCTGGTTCGACTCGGACTCGGGCTTCTCGCCCGGCAGGGGGCGGGTGTCGGCGTAGCCCGTGACACGCTCGATCTGGCCGGAGTCCACGGCATAATGGACCAGCGAGCGGCGCGCCGCGTTCGCCCGGTCCGACGAAAGCTCCCAGGCAGAGTAGTCGTCACGTTTCGAGACGAAGCCGGCGCGGGTGTGGCCATCGATCATGACCCGGAAGTGATTGCGCTCTATGAGCCACGCGAGGCTCTCCATCAGGAACTGCCCCGACTCGGTGAACTGCGAGGTGTTGCCGGCGAACAGCGGGTGCTTGGAGCGGTCAAAGAGGGTCACCCGCAGCCCGTCCGATGTCACCTGGATGTCCAGCGGCTTCTCCTCCGTGCTCTGGTCCAGGTGGAGCAGCCGGTAGAAGTCCGCCGCGACAGAGTTGAGGAAGCTAAGCTCGATCTGCTTGCTCTTGTCGTCGGGCTTCTCCTTCCCCGAGCTGTCGTCGGAGCTCGGCGAGGAGGAGCTATTGCTCTGCTTGTTGAACGGCATGATGCCCGAGTGGTCGGTCAGGGGCGACGAGAACGGGCTCTGGAAATAGTGCGACGTGGCGATCAGGATCTTTTTGTCCTGCGCCGAGATCCAAAGGACCATGAACAACGCCATCATCGCCGTGACGAAGTCCGCGTAGGCCACCTTCCATGCTCCGCCTGCCATGGTGCTGGTTACCCCTTAGGATTTCCCGAGCTGCTTGACCGCCACCTCAAGCTCCTCAGCGCCGGGCTGGACTGAGGTGTCTAGGGAGCGGCGGGCTATCTCGACCGCGGTGAGCGGCGCGAGTCCCTTTGCGAATCCGGCCACCGCCTGCATGATGCACTTAAGGCAGAGGTGGTTCGCCGAGTCGTTGAACTTGATGCGGTTCGCGATCGGGTTGACGAAGCCGTAGGCGAGGAAGATTCCCAGCAGCGTTCCGGTTAGAGCGGCCGCGACCCGCTCGCCCACGACCTCGGGCCCGTCGGCAATTGCCGCCATCGTGTTGATGATGCCCAGTACCGCCGCCACAATTCCTATCCCTGGAAGGGAATCCCCGACGAGGTGGAGAAGGTGAACAGGATGCTCGGACTCGGCGATCTTGGCCTGGAGCTCGGCCGCCATCAGGTCCTCGAGCTGGTCGGGCTTTATCTTCCCGTCAATGACGGGCTTGAGGCCGTTGCAGAGGAACTGAAGCCTCTCGGGGTGACCGAGGAGCGACGGGTATTTCTTGAATAACGTGCTATTCGCGGGATCCATGACGTGCTCCTCGAGGGCGATCAGCCCGTTCCGGCGCCCCATCATGAAGAGCTCGTACAGCAGCTTCAGCAGCTCGAAGAATTCCGCCTTGCCCGCCGACTTGTCGCTGATCGCGCTCTTTATCTTGTGCATGATCTCCTTCAGCACGTGCGAGGGGCTGGCGATGATCAGCACCCCAGTCGCGACCCCGCCGATCACCACGAACTCCGACACATGCAGGAGCACAAGGGGCTTTCCCCCCGCCAGCATGAAGCCGCCTAAGGTTGAAGCGATGACTACGACGGCTCCGATGAGAACAAGCATGCGTCGGCACGGTGCTGCCCCTCAGCGGTTGCGAGCCCGTCCGAGGAATGCGCGCAGGCCGAGGATGGTCTGCGAGTGAATCTGGCAGATGCGAGATTCCGTCAGGCTGAAGACCTCCGCGATCTCCGCGAGACGCATGTTTTCAAAGTAATACATTGCGAGTATCTTCCGTGGAATATCGGGCAAATCGGCCATTCGTTGAGTTAGAAGTTGCAGGAGTTCCTCTTTCTCGAGGTTCTCGCAACCCGTTGTATCGTTCTTATCGGCCAGTAACTCGTGGAGTGAAGCCCCATCGGACTCCTCGCCCTCCGTCTGGTGGTCAAGTGAGACAAAAGTTACCGGACGGACCTCCTCCAGCCACTTCGCGTATTCCTTGTGGGTGAGGCCCAGCTCCTTGCAGGTCTCGTCCTCGGTCGCGGCGCGACCCAGCTTCTGCTCGAGGGCGTTGATGGATTCCTTCAGCTTGCGCGCCCGCGCCCGGGTCCTGCGGGGGCACCAGTCCATTCGGCGGAGCTCGTCCAGGATGGCTCCCCGGATGCGCATCGACGCGTAGCTGGCGAACGTATTTCCTTGTTGGGGGTCGTACTTGCGCACGGCCGCCATCAGGCCCGTTATGCCGACGCTGTAGAGGTCGTCCGCATCAATGTGCGGCGGCAGCGTGAGCTTGATTCGGTCCACCACGTTGCGGACCAGGGGGAGAAAGCGCTCGATCAACTCCTTTTCATCAACAGCGCCTGACGTAACACCCGCGTAGGCGCGCCAAGCGGCGCCCGAGGGTTTGGCATCCGTGCCCGTTAATGTTTCAGCTGCATGGTTCATAGTATCATGGGTTTAAATTCTTACGTTTTGGCTTTGGCCTCTGTGGCAAGGGCTGCCTTCTGGCGGGCTACGAGCGTCTCGCGGAACCCGCGGATGAGGACGGTCCAGAACCAGCGGAACAGAAGTGCTCCGGTCAGGCACCCGCAGGCGGCGTCAAGGAACACTCGCCCCGGGCCGGAGTCGGCCCACCAGCTGCTCGCGCCCGCGAGCAGGAATCCGAGCAGGCCGCCTATGAGGAAGATGAAGCGCATTGTCAGGCTGCCGTGTGGAGGGTGGAGAGGAAGGCGTCCTCCGAATTGACCTCGGCCTCGGGCTCGGCCGCGGGGAGGGTCCGGCGCACGATGGCGTCAAGGGCGTCCTCCTCGCAGTCGCCCGTGAGCGAGGGGCCGGTGGCGAGAAAGAGGGGTTCGAGCTCGCCCTCGAGGAGGTAGTCCCAGAGCCGGCCCCACTGCGCGACCTCGTCGACGTGCGTGAACACCACGTGGGTGGCCCCGAGGTCGCGGCCAGCCGAGTACGCCGCGCGAAGCGCCCCGGACTCGTACGCCGCGTTCAGCACCAGGACCCGCTGCTCGATCTGCTCGTGCTCCAGGAAGCTCGCCAGTGCAGCGTTGTCCGAGGGGTTGCGAAGCGACAGCCCTGGCAGGTCAAAATACACGAACCCGGCCGGCGTCGTCGGTCGCGTGGACGCCGGGTAATGCGCCAGGGGAACCCCGATGGCCTCGCAGAAGACCGGGAGCGGCCCGGCGGAGTTGGGCCTGTCGAATTCCGCAGTGACCACATGTCCGCTGCGGGCGCGCCGGAACACCTCCGCCGCCAGCCACTTGCAGAGCGCCGTGGTCCTCCCCACCCCGGGCGTCCCTAGGAAGGCTGCGCGCGTGAGGAGGGATCGTTCAAACCGGCCGCCGCGCAATTCGCAGAGGTGGCGGCCGGTCTCGATGAGGGCGCGGTGAAGGGGCATCTCGTTGAGCGAAAGCCACGCAGGGGACTCGAAGAGCCTGAGGAGGAGCTTCTCCGAGAAACCCGAGCGCCTCAGGAGGTCCGTCAGGCTCTTGGGCTCGCGAGGCTCGATGGCGCGGCCGAAGTGCCGGGGCGCCAACCGTGCGGCGGCGATCTCAGGCTCGATTGCCGGGGCCGGGGCCGGCTTCGGTGCCACCAGCTGGGCGATGACCTCCAGCTTGGGGGACGAAAAGAGGCCGAATATGCCTCCCCCGCCGCTGTTGCGTACCGAGAGGACCCGGGCGTTCTCGCCGAGCCGCTCGCGGATGACGCGCGCGGCCTGCTCGGCCGACTTGACTGTGAACTTGAAACAAGTGCCGGAGGCGGCTGTGAGTTCGGAATTCATTAAATTGGTTTAGGCTGCGATCTTGATCTCCGAGCGCACGAAGTTCACCGGGGCTGGCACGATGCCGGCGTTCTCGATCTCGGTGGCGGAGGGCAGCTCCTGGAAGGCGAGCACGGTAAGGCGCGGGAATGACGGCTCCAGGAAGCGCTTCAGCGGCAGGCGGAGCTCCGTGGACACGACGACAACGTTGGGCGAGCCCTTCGCCGCGAGTTCGGCCGTGCGGCGGGTCAGCTCATCGAGCAGGTGCCGGCCGGTGGCCGCGTCGAGCGAGAGCCCGACCTCCGTGGGGGTGCGGTGCACCTTTGCAGCGAGGGCCAGCTCGAGGCGCGGGTCAAAGGTGACGGCCTTCAGCACCCCCGGCCGTACCTCGAGGTCGGGCACGAAGTAGAGGCCGAGTCGCCTGCGGACGAGCTCGCTGAGGTCATCCGGGTTCTTCGAAAGCGAGGCGAAGTCCGCGATCCCCTCAAGGATGAGCGGCAGGTTCACGATGGAGACATTCTCGCGAAGGAGGTTCTGGAGGACACGCTGGATGACGCCGATGTTCACCAGGTCGGGCAGCAGCTCTGCGACAAGCGTGGCGTGCGAGCCCTTGATGTGGTCGATGAGTATCTGGACGTCCTGGCGCCCGAGCAGGTAGTGGGCGTTGCTCTTCAGCGCCTCCGAGAGGTGGGTCACGAGCACCGAGGACGGGTCAACGACCGTGAAGTTGTTGAGCTCGGCGGTCTTCTTCTCGGCCTCGTCGATCCAGGTGGCCTCCAGCTTGAAGACTGGCTCCTGCGTGGGAACGCCGCGCAGCCGAATATTGCTGCCGGCGACATTCATGGCGAGGAAACGCCCTGGCATCAGCGTCCCCTTTGCGATGAGCCGGCCGCGCAGCAGGAAGCGGTAGTCGTTCGCCTCGAGCTCGAGGTTGTCGCGCACCGATATCGGCGGGATAATGATGCCCTTTTCCCTTGCGAGGGTCTTACGGACCCCGGTGACGCGCGAGAGCATGTCCCCGCCCACCTTGGAGTCGGCAAGCGGAAGCAGTCCGTAGCCGATCTCGATGGCAAACGGGTCGACGTCGATGAGCTTGCGGACGTCGCCGTCCGCGGGCGACGAGGTCGCCGCCCCGGCGCCGGCGTCCCCCGGCTTCCCTTTTCCCGCGGTCTTTCCCTTTGCGCCGGCGCCCCGGGCGTTGGGATCGGACTGCAGGCGGTCCTCATCACTTGCCTTGAGGGTTCGAGCCAGGATCCCGGCCATCGCCGCGAAGCCGAAGAACGGAAGCATCGGCATGCCGGGCATCAGCCCAAAGATCGCCATGCAGGCAGCCGCCACGCCGATCGCCCGGGGGTAGCGGATGAGCTGGCCCGTGATCTGGGTGCCCAGGTTGTTGTTGTCGGCGGCCCGGGTGACCAGGAGGCCGGCGCCAATCGATATGATCAACGCCGGGATCTGGGACACGAGCCCGTCACCGATCGAAAGGAGGGTGAACTTCTGCAGGGACTCGCCCAGTGACATTCCCATCTGGAACACCCCGATCGCAAAGCCGCCAATGACATTCACCAGAGTGATTAGGATGCCTGCGATGGCGTCGCCCCTCACAAACTTCGAGGCTCCGTCCATCGCGCCGTAGAAGTCCGCGGCCTTCTGCATCTTCAGCCGCCTCGCGGTGGCGGTGGCCTCGTCGATGATCCCCGCGTTCAGCTCGGCGTCGATGGCCATCTGTTTCCCGGGGAGGGCGTCCAGCGTGAAGCGGGCGCTGACCTCGGCTATGCGGCCCGCACCCTTCGTGATGACCACGAAGTTGATCACTACGAGGATAAGGAACACGACCGCCCCAACGATGTAGTTGCCCTGGATCACGAAATGGCCGAAGGCGTCGATGATGTGGCCGGCGAATCCGTGGACCAGGATCTGGCGAGTCGAGCTGATGTTGAGAGCCAGCCTGAACAGGGTGAGGCCCAGCAGCATCGTCGGGAATCCCGAGAACTCCGGCGGGTCCTTCACGTAGACGATCGCTAGCAGCACGAGGAGCGAGAGCCCGATGTTGAGCGCCAGCAGGATGTCGATCAGGAACGGCGCTATCGGCAGTACCAGGAGCAGGACCGTGCCGAAGAGGGCAAAGGTGAAGATGAGGTCGGCACGGGCCAGGATCCTCGTGATATAGCTGTTCGAGCTGATGGGCATTGCTTAGGCGGCTCCCTCCAGGCGGCGGCTCTTCAATTTGTGGAAATAGTACCGGTGCGTGCGGTAGACGACCGCCAGAATCTCGGCGACTGCCTGGTAGAGCTCCGGCGGGATGACCTCCCCTACCTTGCCCATCGCGAAAAGGACCCGGGCCACGGGCTTGTTCTCGATCACCGGGACGCCGTGCTCGGCGGCGATCGCCTTGATGCGGAGCGCGAAGCGGTTGTCGCCCTTGGCGAGCACGACGGGGGCCTTGTCGATTCCCCGCTCGTACTTTAGGGCTACGGCAAAGTGGGTCGGGTTGGTGACGACCACGTCCGCCGTAGGCACAGCGGAGAGCATCTGCTTCTGCATCAGCCTTCGGGCCATGCGGCGCATGGCGCCCTTCATGAGCTGGTTCCCCTCGGTGCTGCGCCTGTCATCCTTTACCTCCTCCTTGGTCATCATCAGCTCCTTCGAGGTCTTGAACCGCTCCCACGCGTAGCTGATACCGGCGATGATCCCCAAGGAGAACAGGAGTCTCCCGAGGAAGCCCACGGAAGCCAGGTAGAGGAATCGCCCGAGGTATGCGGTCTCGACCGGGGCGGTGAAGAGCGGGTCCGCGAAGAAAGTCCGGGCGCCCACATACAGGGCGAACCCGATCGCCAGAAGCTTGAGGATGTCGATGCCCGTGCGGACCAGGGTGCTCTTCGAGAAGATGCGGCCGAACCCTGCCGCCGGGTTTATGGCGTCCCACTTTACCGTCATCGCCTTGGGCGAGAGCTGGAAACCGCTCTGAAAGCCGTTGGAGAGGAGAGCCGCGCCGATGCATGCCACCAGGACTGGTGCCAGCGCCCGCCCGAGAAGGGACATCATCTCGCCCAGCTGGACCGTAACCGTGTCGGTGTTGACGTTTGTCGTCGCAAAGCGCGAAAAGGTCGAAACCGAGTATTCGGCAAGGCTGTCCGCCGTCGTCTGAGCGGTGAAGGCCAGCACCCCGAGCGCAGCCGCAAGGGAAAGCACGACATTGAGCTCCGGGCTCTTTGCGATCTGCCCGTGCTCTACCGCATCACTCAAACGACGCTCGGTCGGTTGCTCGGTTTTCTGGTCGTTTTCTTGGTCAGCCATTGGGTAGCCGCAATTAGCAACGCCGATGCCAAGGCGTCACGGGGCGTTGTTATCGATTATAGCCCAACGTTTTAAACCTTTCTGAATTCCTGAGATGCCGCGGTGCGACGTCCGCGCGTTTTGGAGGTAAAAATTACGGCAAAATTTGCCCGACGCGTCGCCGCTGTTGGATCGGACGCGCTCCGCGCCGCCCCGCAGCCCTCATTCCCGTGTCCGGGCACGAACTTCGCCACGGGTTTCATTGTCCAGCGTTGCCCTTCCGCGCCCCTGCCCCGCCGGATCCGGCTGAATTAGCTGCGGGCCGCCTGGGTCACACACCAAGATGGGAGTGTTCGGCCGCCGGATGCGGGGACCGGCACGCGCCCTTCGCCGCGAGTCACCTAATCGGCAGGATTCGCATCATCTGCTCGGGGATCGCGGCGAATTCGGCTATGAGGTACCGGGCGAGAAGGGTGCCGGCGCTCGCCAGGAGGCCCATACCCATGAGCGATCGCACGGAGAAGCTGATGACGAAGACATTCGTTCGCGGGACCGCCCTCCCCAGCGCGGAGAAAGCGAGGGTGACGAGGAAATTTAGGGCAATGAATGGCGCCGCAATCCGCAGGCCGAGCTCAATCATGTGCGCGGTTGCAAGGATGACCTGGTCTCCCGCTGCCGCGTCGAGTGCCGGGGCCCCCGGCGCAGCAAGGAGGAAGCTCCGGCTGAATCCGCTAATGACCGCCAAATGGCCACCCAGGAGGAAGAAAAGCACCACGGCGAGCGCCGAAAGGAAGGCCGCAAGGGACTCGGAGCCTATCTCGGGCGCCCCAAGCCCGGGGGTCGCCGCCATGCCGATCTCCGAGGCAATCATCCGCCCCGCCATCTCCACGGCCGAGAAGGCCATGCGGGCTATGAACCCGAGCGCGAGGCCAAGAAGCACCTCACCGCCCGCGGCAAACGCCAGCGCCCAGACATTCGCGGGCAGATGGGCGTCAGGGAGCAGTCCCGAGATTAGCGAGGCAAGGCAGACCGCAAAGGCGATGCGCACAATCACCGGAGGCGCATGATTCTGCAGCATTGGCAGCTGCAGCACGACACCCAGGCCGCGCAGGAACACCATCATCCACGTTAGCAGGTAGCCGACGGTCATTCGAGCGGGGACCCGCCTCGGTCAATGTGCCAGCGTCGCCATGCGGGCGAAGATCGTTATCGTGTACTCCGAAAGCGAACGCAGCAGCCACGGCGCCAGCAGCAGCGCGAGCGCGGAAAGCGCAAGGAGCTTCGGGGCGAATGTGACCGTTTGCTCCTGCATGGAGGTCACCGCCTGAAACAGACTCGTGATCAGGCCGACGACCAGCATAGTGATCAGGAAGGGCGCGACGATATAGAGCGCGAAGAGGATCGTGGATTTGAAGAGATCGACGGCTAGTTCCGGATTCATGGTTGGATCAGTTGAGGAAGCTCTGCACCAGCGATTTCACGATCAGGTGCCAGCCGTCCACGAGGACGAAGAGCAGCAGCTTGAACGGAAGGGAAACCACGTTGGGGGGCATCATCATCATCCCAAGCGCCATCAGGACCGAGGATACCAGGAAATCGATGACGAGGAAGGGAAGGAAGAGCAGGAATCCCATTTGGAAAGCGGTCTGTAGCTCGCTGATAACGAAGGCGGGGATGACCACGCGGATCGGCAGGTCCTTCACCGCCGTCGGGCCGTAGCCGCCCAGCTCGAGGAAATATTCCAGGTCGCGAGTGCGGGTCTGCTTCAGCATGAACTCCTTCATCGGGGCGGAAGCCCGGTCGAGCGCGTCCGGGGAGGTCATGTGTCCCGCAAGGTAGGGCTGGAGGGCCTCCTTATTAACGCGGTCGAATGTTGGCCCCATGATGAAGAAGGTGAGAAAGAGGGAGAGTCCGATGATGATCTGGTTCGACGGGGCGCTCGGGACACCAAGTGCCGTGCGGACGAACCCGAGCACAATGACGATTCGCGTGAAGCTCGTCATCAGCAAGACGAGCGACGGCGCCACCGAAAGGAGCGTCATCAGCAGGACGATCTGCACCGCGACACTCATCTGGGCGGGTCGCTCCGCGCCCTCTAGGTTGATCGAGAGGCGAAGGGGATCGGCCGGCTTGGCGGTGGAGCCCGCTGGACTCTGGGTCAGGAGGCTGCCCGTCTGGCTCAGGGCAGGCGCCTGAGCGGCAACGGCGGCGTTTTGGGCCCGGCCCGGGGATACAAAGAAGAGAAGCGCCAGGGCCAGCCCGTGAATAATCCTGCTCAACGGTCTCACGGGATCCTTCTGGATTCGTCTCCGATTGGGGAGAGCAGGTCGATACGCCCGGGACACACACCCAACAGGAATTTCCTGCCGTCGTAGTCGGCGACGACGAGGTACTGGCGGTTGCCGAGCGAGCGGGTCTCCGCGACTGAGAGCTTGCGAGCCTGCGACCCCGTCAGCCCGAGCGGAGACCGGCGCTGGCACCAGAGGAGCCATCCTCCGGCAGAAGCGGCGAAAAGCGCGGAGACGAGAAGCATCGGGCTAACCCCCGTGACGGGCTTCTCGACAGCGACGCCGGCGGATGCGGGCGTGCGGGGATAGATCACCCGGTCCTCGGCCCGGGAAACAGACGGCGGCAGGAGCAGGACGGATATGAGAAGGACGAGCCTCCTCATGACTTTGTGCCGCCCACGAGCTCGGTGATCTTGATGCCGAAGTTGTCCTCCACCACGACCACCTCGCCGTATGCGACCAGCTTGTCGTTCACATAGAGTCCGACCGGGTCGCTGGCGTGCTGGTTGAGCTGCACAATCGAACCTGGGGCCAGCTCAAGGACGTCGCGCATGGGCAGCAGGCAGGACCCAAGCTGGACGGTTACCTTCACCTTAACGTCGAGGACTATATCAAGTGTTTTTTCTTCAATCATGTTGGACGGTGGGTTGATTCCTCGTTTTGAGGGGAGACTTTCTTTGTTATCTGGACGGCTACGCGGTCGGTGTCCAAACCGACAGTGCCGGAGAACTTGTGGGTGCCATTCAGGAGAAGCCGGGTGTCCTGCATCAGGGATGCGGGGAGCTCGACCACATCGCCGACGCGCAGGCTGTTCACCTCGCGCAGGGACAGGTCGAGGGCATCCCATTCGGCGCGCACCGGCATCTTGATGTGGTCGTATGTCTTTTGCCAGTTGGCCCGCTTCTCCACAGTGGAAACCGAGGTGTCCTTGTGCCAGCGCGCCTGCATCTTCTTTATCAGCGGCTCGATCGTGTAATAGGGAACCCCGATCTGAATCTGCTCCGAGCAGTCGCAAAAATTCACCTCCAGGGCGAGGGCGAGCACTATGGCATCCTTGGGGGAAGTCTGCAGGAAGCGGCCGTTGTTCTCGTGACCAATGATCTGAGAGTGGAGGTCTTCCTCGAGCTTCCACTGCCCGCACCATTCCTCCAGTACGATCATGATCACGTCCTCAAGCAGCGCCATCTCGATCTCGGTTAGGTAGCGCTCGGCCTTGACGGAATGCCCGTGGCCCCCAAGAAGCCGGTCGGCAATGGTGAGGGCCAGCCGTGGATTTATGTCGAGGACACCAACGCCGACGAGCGGCTCGGCCTTGAAAAGGCAGATGTGCGTGGGGCTCGGCAGCGACTCCACGAATTTCGAGTATGTGACCGTGGTCAGCTTGGCCATCTTGAGGCTGAACTCCATGCGCAGGAAGAGCGACAGGCGCGCGCTCAGGTAGCGGATGTAATCCTCGTGCATGACGCGCAGCCGCCTAAGCTCCACCTCTGAGAGGAAGACGGGGTTCCGGAAGTCATATGCCTCGACCTTGGCCGCCGCCCCCGCATCGCCACGCCTGCCATTGGCATGGATGAGCATCGTCTTCGAAGATGCCTGCTCCGTGCTCCGGGCAAGCAGTTTGTCGATCTCGGACTGGTCGAGATAGTCGGAGGGGGGGGTATTTGACTCGTCGGCCATGGGACTGCGCGTAAGGGGCCTACTGAATGACAAAGTCTGAGAAATAGACCTGGTCCACCATCCTCTTGTCCAGGGCCTGGTTGTAGGCGGCGACAAGCTTCTCGCGAAGGACGTTCTTCGCCCCAGGCTCCTCAAGGTCCGCGAGGGTTAGCGACGATAGAACGTTGAGCGTGATGTCCGTGAGCTTCGCCTTCTGGCCGTCGAAGATACCCTTCAGGTTCGCCGCCTTGTCCGCTGCGGTTACCACGAAGCTGGTCTTGAGGTAGCGCGTGCCCATCGTTCCCGCCAGGTTGACGACGACGTTGTTGAATTCGTAGTTGCCCGACCCAGGAACGGCATTGTCGTCCTTCCCTCCCTTTTTCGAGCCCTCGTCGGAGGCGGCCGAGGTCGTGCCCTCCGGGGCGGCGCGGTCCGCTGTCGGGGTCGCAATCTTCTGCTGCATCCTCGGCAGGAGCACGAACTGGGCGACCGCGAAGGTGGCTGCGGGAGCGAGGACGATGGCCGCAATAGCCGGCAGCCAGGCCTTCAAGGGCGACCCCGCCGTCTGGGGCCCTCCCGAGGGGGCATCCGCCGGCGCCACCGTCTTTTCCGGGGCGCCGGGTGGCTCCTTGTGATCCTTTGCGTCTGGTTTCGCTGCCATGGTGATAGGGAGGGTTTCGGATTTTCCGCTCTGCTCTCCAGGGGGGCGGCGGGGGCCGCCCGTGCGTGCCGTCCCCCACCCCTGCCGGAAAAGCGTTGCTTAGGCGGAGTTCAGCTCCTCTTCAGGTTGACGACGTCGTCGAGCACGGTGTCGGACACCGTGATAAGGCGGGCGCTGGCCTGGAAGCTTCTCTGCATCGTGATCAGATTTGAGAACTGCTGGGTGAGGTCGACGTTCGAGGCCTCGAGAGAGCCCGACTGAATGGCGCCGAGGCCGCTTGAGGTCGGCGAATTCCCGCCGGCGAGGATTCCCCCGCCCACCGGACCGGCCGCCGCAAGGCCCGTGAAAAGGTTGTTTCCGGTGCTCATGAGTGCCGCGGTGTCGCTGAAGTTCTGAAGGAGCACCTGGTTGGTCGTGGCGCTGGTCCCGTTTGAGTAGGACTCCACAATGTGGCCGGCCGTGTCGATGGCGACGGATTGGAGGCTGGCGCCCGCGGGCAGGCTCAGCCCGATCTGGATGTCGCCGACCGTGGTCCCCAGTGGCGTCGAGCTCGAGCCGCCGACGTAGCCCTGGACGCGCTGGCCCCCCTGGTTCACCAGGTAGCCGTTGCCATCCACGCTGAACTGCCCGTCGCGGGTCGCATATTGCGTGAGGCTCGTGGCGTCCTTCACGATGAAGAATCCATTGCCGGAAATCGCGAGGTCGGTCGTGTTTCCCGTGCTGTCGAGAGTGCCCTGCGAGAAGTCCTTGGTGATGCCGGCAACCGCCACACCGGTGCCGACCTGGATCGACGGCTCGGTCGACGTTGTGCCGTTCGCGGGGGCCGAGGCCTGGAGGGTGTTGCTGAAGCTGTCCTCGAAGCTTGCCGAGGAGCCCTTGAAGCCGACGGTGTTGACGTTGGCGATGTTGTTGCCGACGACGTCGAGGCCCGTGCTAAATGACGACAGCGCGCTGACCGCCGTGTTGAGTGTTCCGAATAGGGACATGGTTTATGGGTGTGTTGAGTTTACTGACGCAATCAGCCCGACGTGGGGCTGGGAGTGGTGGTTGAGGCGGGTGTTGATGTTGGGAGTTGGATATTGGTGACGTTCGCCAGCGGGTAGTAGGTCCCGTTGACCTGGACGAGGGGCGAGGTGCCGCTGGTGTCCACCGCGGTGACGGCGCCCTGCACCTGGGTACCCGAGGAGTTGCTTATGGTCACCTGCCGGCCGAGGTAGGAGTTTGCGAGCGTCCAGGTCTGGCTCGCGGTCATCTGCGTTAGGTCGTTCGTCATCGTCGACATGTTCTGCATCGAGCTGATCTGGACGATCTGCTGCATCTCCTGGTTGCTGTCCATCGGCGTGGACGGGTCCTGGTTCTGCATCTGCACCGTGAGCAGCTTCATGAAGTCCTGCGCGGTGAGCGTCTTCTGGGGCATGGGGGCGCCTGTGACGGTGGAGTTGCTGATGTTGGCAAGTGACGCCGCAGCGGAGGGACTGTTTGTGGCGGATGTTACGGACATGGTAGGTTATGCGACTGCTGCTAGGTGAAGGGATGTGGGGAGCATGACAGGGGACTGCGACGGGAGGTCGGCCGGATCGCCCAACAGGCTCGGCCCTGCGCTCCGGAAGGGGCGAAGGGACGCGGGCACGCCCGCTCCCTGGGGCTGCTGATGCTGGGAACTATGGTTCTGCGGGGAGAATCCGTCGCTCGCGTTTGACGTGCTCGAGCCGCTCTCGCCGGAGGCGAAAACGGGCTCGACGAGACGGACACCCTCGGGGTCGCGCTGGGTGGCGGCGGCACGCCACTCGGCTGAGAGCGCGGTGCGGAGCTCGGCCGAGTTCGTGCGGAACTCGGTGTGCACCTCGCCGCCGCGCATCTGCACGTGCACGGCGAGAGCCTCGCCGCCGAAGTTGAAGTCCAGTTTCACTATTCCGCCCTGGCCGGCCTTGGCCTCCTGGGCATCGACCACGTTCAGCACCGTCTCCACCGCGCGCTGGGCAAGCACTGGGGCCAGCGTGGGGGTGACCGGCAAGGCGGGCGCCTGCCCGACAGCGGGGCTTGCCTGCGGCTCGCCCATCGGCACGACGGGCTCCACCACCGCTTGGGTTCCGGCCGCGGCGCGGCTGATTGTGTAGGCTGAGGGCATGTTCGGGCCCGATTTAGCACCGCCGATGCCATCGCTTTCTACCTCGCTCTTAACACTTTGATCCCCATGCATTAGAAAGTTTTTTTCTGGCGGCGACTTCGCCCAACCGGCGACGACGCGCCCCGCTTGGGACGTCGCGGCAAATTTTTCCGCATCGGAGCCGGGGTCCCGGGCCCGGGCAGGGGCGCCCGCAGCTGCCGCCACCATCGGAAGGCCTCCGGCGAGGGCCATCGCTGGCTGCGCCGAAGGGATCCGCCCTTGGATTTCGGGCCGGGCCGGCGCAACGCCTTCTGTCGCCGCGGCCGGTACGCCCTGAGTAGCGCCAGAAGCAGCCCGTTCTGACGGGAATAGAGTCCGCGCAACGGTCGAGTCTGGGACCATGGAGACCGTGCTCGTGGAGGCGACCGTCCCCTTATCCGGGCTTCCAACGGGCATTCCCGTCCCCGGGGTGCCAAGGGAAGTTCCGGCCTCCGCCTCGGATCCCCCGGCAGGCGGGAGGGTCTCCCGTGGGATCACAATGGCCGAGCCCTCCCTATCGGGGGCCACCCCCGCCTTGCCGGCGGGACCCGAGTTCGGCGCATCCCCAGACAGGGCCACGACCTCCGCAACACCCCCAGATGGCGCCATGGATTGGGGCACTGCCGTCCAAAGCGGCGAGAGGAGCGACGCGATGGATTCGGCAAGGTCGCGCATAACGCCGGGGCCAACCTTCCCCGGCTGCGCCGGGTACCCACTCCCGGGAGGCCGGGTCCTGGGCAGGTCGCCGATCCGGATCCCCGGTTGCACCGCGGGCGCGCCTGCCGCTGGGCTCTGCGCCGGTGCGGAGGCGGTCGGCCTCGGGGAAGGGCTTGCCCCCCCCGCGCCGGGCGTCCCCAGCAGGCTTTCAAAATCTGCGGGGAATCCCGGCACTGTCGGGCCCGCTGGCGCTGCGCCGCTGAATATGGACGAAAAGGCGTCCATCGAAGGGTTGCCGGGGCCGCGCTTCGGATCGAGCGACGCGTTCGGAAAAGGTGTTGGGATGGAGGTGGTCATGCTCGGGGCTTCCATCCTTGGAATTCACGGCGCGCCATCCCTGGCGCGTGTCGTTGACTATTCGGCTAGGCTAGGGCGCCTTGCTAGACTTCATCAGGCGGAGCTTTTCGGAAATGACCGCCGCTCGCCGGGCGAGCGGGCCCTCCTTGTCGCTTGTCTTGCTCATCTCCTCGAATATCGGGGCGACCACGTCCGGCTTCATGAGCGACAGGATCTTTACCACAGTCACATCATCCATCTCGCGGATGATCGCCACCGCCGCCTTGGGGGAGAGGTTCGCATAGGTCTGTGAGAGCACGCGCAGGTTCTTGCCCTCGTCCGCCTGTATCTCGACCACCTTGTCGGCGATCTCCTTGCGCATCGCCTCGATGCTGGTGCGGACCTTCTCGAGCTCCTGCTGCTCTCCGGAGAGCCGGGCGGCACGCTGGTCAAGAAGTTCCGACTGCTTGGCCAGGCGCGCCTTCTCGTCTTTGAGCTCCGAGGCCAGGTTATCGACCTCGATGGTCCAGAAGTCCCATCCCTGGACCTTGTTCGCCTTGGCCTTCAGGATGCGGCTCGAGATCGCCTGCTCGACGAGCCTGTCGCCCGCGCGCCACAGGGGCACGACGCCGGCTATGAGGCCCATCGCCAGCGCGATCACCGATACGATGGCAGGATTCTGCAGTAGTTTTGTCATGATAGTGCTGATCGCCTGGACATGGCATAGCCCGCCGTCTCATCGATCTGGGCCTGCTCCATCCGGAGCGCCTCGGCCCGGTGGCGACCGCGGGCCCCTTCCTCGAGGCGGTTGATTACGTCAAGCTGGCGGTGGGCCTCGATGTACTCGCCGCGCCGTTTCTCCATCACGTCTCGCGCCTCGATGACACCCCGCTCGACACCTATCTCCGCCTGTCGTTCGGACCTGTAGATTCGGTAGAGCTCCGCCGCCTCAGTCGCGCGGAAAAGGTGTCCCCGGTTCGAAAATAGGCCGTCCTCGAGGCGCGCAATCCTCATCCTCGTGCTTGCGAGCCTCTCCTCGGCCTCGGCATAGGTGTGGATGGCGGCCGCCAGTATCTCTCTTGCACGCAGCTCGACATGAGCCCGGACGACGGCTACCGGCCGCAGGGGGAATCGGAATTTCTTCATGGCTGGATTACCATCTTGAGCCGGTTGAAGGACTCCGCGCGGGGGGTCAGCTCATTTACCCCCTGGCGGAGAAATTTGCGGAGCGGATCGTGCTTGCGGATTGCCTGGTCGAGTTCGGAGTTGACGCCCTTCTGGTAGGCCCCGATCGAAATGAGGTCCTCGTTCTTTCGGTACAGGGCTAAGTGCTCCCTCGCGCGCGCAGCGCTATCGAGCTCCTCTGCGGTGCAGACGTCGCGCGACAAGCGGCTCACGCTCTCCAGAACATCGATGGCGGGATAGTGGTTGAAGTGCGCCAACTGGCGCGAGAGCACGATGTGGCCATCCAGGATACCGCGCACCGCGTCGGCCACGGGCTCGTTCATGTCGTCGCCCTCGACGAGCACCGTGTAGAGCGCGGTGATGGAGCCGGACTCACCCGTGCCCGAGCGCTCAAGAAGGCGCGGAAGCATTGCGAAGACGGACGGGGTGTAGCCGCGGGTTGCAGGAGGCTCCCCGATCGCCAGGCCAATCTCACGCTGTGCCATGGCGAAGCGGGTAACCGAGTCCATCATGAGCATCACGTTCTTGCCCTGGTCCCTGTAGGACTCCGCGATCGCGGTGGCCGTGAACGCGGCGCGGAGGCGGAAGGGCGCCGATGTGTCGGATGTGGCTACGACCACCACAGAACGCTTCATGCCCTCAGGACCCAGGTCCTTCTCTATGAATTCGCGGACCTCGCGGCCGCGCTCGCCGACGAGGCCCACCACGACGACGTCCGCGGTGCAGCCCCTAGCGATCATTCCCAGGAGAGTGGACTTGCCGACACCCGAACCGGCGAAGAGGCCCATGCGCTGGCCGCGCCCCATCGGGGCAAACGTGTCGAGGGCGCGCACTCCCGTGGCGAGGGACTCGAGAATCCTCTGCCGCCGCAGAGGGTGCGGCGGGGCGCTGCTGTGTTCGCCCCGGTCTACCGGGATCATGCCAAGCCCGTCGACGGGACGGCCGAGTGCGTCCAGCACGCGACCGAGCAGCTCCGGGCCCGGGCGGGGAATCGGCGGCCGGTCGTCGGCGGCAACCTCGCAGCCGACGTGGAGCCCCGCGGTGTCGCCGAGCGGCATCAGGAGGACGCGGTGCTCGCGGAAGCCGACGACCTCCGCCCTGAGCGAGAATTCCGTGCGTTGCGAGCGAACGATGCACAGGTCGCCGAGGCCCACATTTGGCCCCTCGGACTCGATGATCAGGCCGGCCACGCCGGTCACGGCGCCCACCCTCTGGACGGGCGGCATGTGCCGCACACGGGTTCGGAGCACGTCAACGATGGGGGCGATTGAGGAGGTCATGGCTCAGGCCCCGGTCAGGTGGTGGTTGAGGGTTGCGAGCTTGGTCTCCTGGCGGGCGTCCGTCAGTCCGAAGCGGCTTCGGATCTGGCAGTCGCCGGGCTCCAGCGACGAGTCGCCGCGAATGCGAAGGTTGGGATAGCGCTTCAGCCAGTCCGGATTGAGCGAATTGAGCAGCCCCGCGTCGCGGTCGGACAGGGAGAGCTCGAGACCCTCGCGCTCTGGGTAGAGCTGCTCAAGGGCCTCCTGGCAGAGCTTGCCCACCAGTTCAGCGGGAGGCTCGTACCCCGAGAGAAGGCGCCTGGCAATCTCGACGGCCAGCACGGGAAGGGCCTCTCCCACCTCGGCAAGGAGCGAAGTCTCAAGTGCGCTCAGCTGCCCGAGCACCTTGTCGCTCAGCTGTTCCATGTCGTGCCGGAACTCAACCATCTGCTGGTCGGCGGAAGCACGGGTTGCGTCCACGCCGCGGCGATAGGCGGATTCGGACCCCTCGGCCATCTCGGCCTCCGTGTAGACGCGCTTTGCGCCGCCGGGAATGGCGGCGCCCGACAGGGGACGGTCAAAGGCTATGAGTTTTGAATTGGCCATGGTTGGCGCCCTAGTCCGGGAGCCCCCTTGCGTCTTCTTTCGGGCGGGGTTTCACGTGGATCGGGGGGTTTTCGGGTCAGGCGACAAGAGCCTGTGAATCCGAGTCGAGGGATATCTGGCCCTCCTCCTCGAGCTTGCGCACGGCCTGGATGATCACGTCCTGGGCGGCCTCGACGTCCTTCAGCCGGACGGGCCCGAGGAGGTCGATCTCCTCCTTCAGCCCCTCGGCGGCCCGCTTGGAGAGGCCCGCGTAGATCTTCTCGCGCAGAGCCTCGCTGGCGGATTTCATCGATATCGCAAGGTTGCTGGTGTCGACCTCGCGCAGCACGCGCTGCAGGTCGGCCGCCGCGAGGCGGTTGAGGTCCTCGAAGCTGAAGAGCTTCTTCCTGATCGCGGCGCCGAGGGTTGAGTTGCGTTCCTCGAGGCGCGACAGCAGGGCCTTCGACATATCTTTTTCCAGGGTGTTGAGCAGCCCCGCGACGGCCCTTATCCCCCCGCTGTGGTGGAATGAGGGGCGGACCTTGCTGTCAAAGTGCTTTCCGAGGGAGCGCACGATCTTGCTCACGAGGTCCAGCGAGGTCGATTCGATCGTGCCTAGGCGCTCTATGACCTCCTCGCGAAGGTCGGGGCTCAGGAGCGCGAAGACCTCCCCCGACTTTGCCGGGTCCAGGTAGGAGAGGAGGAACGCGATCGTCTGCGGTTGCTCATGCTTGATCAGGTTGAATATCTGGCGGCCCTCCATCTCGGAGATCTCCTTGATGACCTCGACCGAGGTCCCGACGGGCCCCACCCTCCCGAGGATGGACGAAGCCTTGTAGTCGCCCTTTGCGATCTCGAGGGCGCGCTGCGCGTAGGGCATGCCCCCGAGCACCGAGCCGGCGCTTGTCGCCACCACCCCAGAGAACTCCTCGATGGCCTGCTTCATCACGGACTCGCCGACCATGGGGAAGCCGGACATTTCCCTGCAGATCACTTCCACTTCGTTGTCGTCAAAATGCTTCAGCACCTCCGCCGCCGCGTCCGAGCCGATGCAAATCAGGAAGACCGCGAGCTTCTGCTGGCGGGTGAGCTTGGTATAGTCGATTTCGGCCATGGCGGTGTGCGCTTGTTTGGGGTCAGTTCTTGGCGACCGGCGCCCCGACCCATTCGCGCAGGGCTGTGCCCACGTTGGCCGGCTTCTGGCGGATGAGCTGGTTGAGCATGTCAGGGGTCACCGAGTTGCCGTTCTGGAGCGAGCGGGCTGCCTGGTCCGGCGGCATGGAGAGGACCTCGACCGGCACGGGCTCGGGTCTCTGCTTTGAAAGGATCCTCATGAAGACAAGGAGGACCACCGCCGCCCCGGCGACCGCCGACCACCGGCTCGCCGCCTCGATCCAGCCCTGAAACCTGTTTTCGCTCTGGATGGCCTGGATCTGCTGAGCGACGGGCTCCGCCGCGAACGACATCTCCTGCAGGGCGACGATCGAGTCGAGGGACTGCCCTGCGGACAGCTTGAGCCCGAGGGCGTTGACGACGACCTGCCTGAGCGCGTTGAGCTCCTCCTGGGAGCGCTTCTGCACCTGCGGCTCGCCGGCGGCCTTTCCGTCGGCGCCCGCCGCGGCTGGGACCGTGCGGGGCGCCACAAACACCGCGGCCGTTACGTTGCGGATCGTGCCCGGATTGCGCGTCGTGTTGGTCGTGATGCGGTTGATCTCGTAATTGGTCGTCCGATTCTTCCGGTTCTGCTCGGAGACGGACATCGGGTGGGCGGCGGCCTCGTTGGCAGAAGCCTTCTCGGGGACATTGGCGCTGATGCCCGTCGCCCCTCCCGTCGTGTGCTGCTCGCTCGAATTGGAGACATCCTCGACGATGGTCTGGCTGCGGACGACCGAGCCGTCAGGGTCGAATTTCTCGGACGTCTCGGTGGTCGCCTCCGTGTCGATGTCGGCCGACACCCGCACGACCGCGTTGCCCGGTCCGATCACGGCGGCAAGCATCGTCTCAACCTTCTTTCCCAGGTAGTCCTCGACCTGCTGCTTATAGCGCACCTGCGAGGAGGCCGTTCCTAGCGTCGGGTCCTGCTTGAGCTCCTCGCTGAGGACGCGTCCCCTATTGTCGACGACCGCGACCTGGTCGGGGCCGAGTCCCTGCACGGCATTGGCGACCAGGTGCCGTATGGCGTTCACCTCGTCGATCTCCAGGCGGCCGCCGCCCATGTCGACGAAGACCGAGGCCGTCGCCTTCACACCCTGCTCCGTCAGCAGGAGCCGGTTCTCGGGCTGCACGATCATCACCCTGGCGGCGCGGACGCCTGCCAGTTGGGTGATGGTCCTCGCCAGCTCTCCCTGGACCGCGCGGAGGTAGTTCGTGCGCTGCACAAAGTCGCTCAGCCCGAACTGCCCCTTGTCGAAGATCTCAAAACCCACGCCGTCACCGCCGGGAAGCCCCTTGCCGGCGAGGTCCATCCTCAGCTTGTAGACCTGGTCCGAGGGCACCTTGACGGCCGCGCCGCCGGAGGTGACCTCATGCGGGATGTTCTGCGACTCAAGGTAGCCTATGATCGCCGCCGAATCCTTGTCCCCAAGGCGCGCATAGAGCAGCTGCATGTCGGGCCTGCGTGACCAGATGACGAGAACGGTCATGCCCGCGGCGACGGCCACAGTCGCGACGACCAGCGACACGCGCTGGTTCAGGCCGAGCTGCTGCCAGAGCGAGAGCAGTGAGTTTGTGAAGTTTTTCATCCGTTAGATTATTTTCGGTGGGTTCAAACCTGCATGCGCATCAGCTCCTGGTAGGACTCAACAAGTTTGTTGCGCACCTGTACCATGAGGCTGAGGGAGACCGAGGCCTCCTGCATCGCGATGACCGACTGATGGAGCTGGTCCGTGTCGCCGAGGAGGACGCGCTTCGTGAGGGCGTCCGCCTGCGTCTGCTTCGCGTCGACCGTGGAGACCAGGCCGTCGAGCATCTTGCCGAAACCCTCGCCGGGCGTCTGTCCGAGGCGCAGGCCATCGGTCACCCCGGGCATCAGAAGCTTGTTCGGCTGGACGCGGTCGGTCAGCGGCGAGGTCAGGCCGGAGAGCCCCGCAGGGATTGAGCTTATAGAGGACATGCGTTCGTGGAGGTATTGGGCGTGAGGCCGGGTGCTACTTGCCAATCTCCAGGGTCTTCATCGCGATGTTCCGAGCGTTCTTGGCAACGGCGAGGTTGGCCTCGTAGGCGCGCGATGCCGTGATCAGGTCGACCATCTCGTACGCGAGGTTTACGTTGGGCATTTGCACCATCCCGTCCGGTCCGGCATCGGGATGCTGGGGATTGAAGACCTGCTGGCCCGGCGTCTTGTCCGGCGAGATGTCGGATACCCTCACCGTGTGGAGGGACTGGCCGCCAGCCTGCTTCACCAGCTCGGTCTCGAAGGACACGATCTGGCGCTGGTAGGGTCCGCCACCCGGGGTGCGTGTGGTCTCCGCGTTGGCGATGTTCTGGGCCACGATGTCGAGGCGCATGCGCTGGGCGGAGAGCGCGCCGGCTGTGATGTCGATTCCCGAGATGATGTTCATGCGCGGTGTCAGCTGCCCTGGCCGGTTATGGCTATCTTCAGCTGCTTGATATTGTTCGAGACGACCTCCGTGAGGTACTCGAACTCGACGGAATTCTTGTTCATCGCGAGGAGCTCGTGCTCGATCTCGACCGAGTTGCCGTCGGGACGGACGGTCCTGGCATGGGTGTCCTCGGTGAGCGTCGGGCGGAGCGAGTCCGGGGCGCTGGCAAGCTCGCCCGTAGCCATGCGCGACTTGAGCTGCTCGGCGAAGCTGGGCGCCACGTCGAGGCGGTGGTAGCCCGGCGTCTCGGCGTTGGCTATGTTAGACGCGATCGCCTCCTGTCGGAGCGCGGCCCCATCCAGGAGCTTCCGGGACAACTGGTAATTGTCGGATTGGAAGATCGGGTCTATCATGTTCGGGCGGGGAGTAACACGGCGCGTGCCATTCGTCAGGTCGCTTTCCCATCCCGCTAAATTCCAGCGAAATAAACATGTCGGGGAGCGGGTCTCCCTCACTCCGCCCCCGCGCGGTCTCGCCGGCGGGGTCGCCAGGGGAAAAATTTGCCGACGCCCCGTTCGTCCAGGCGCTCCAGAATCGGCGCCTTCCCTTGCATAGCCGCTTCATTTGCCGCGCGTTGGTCCGATACCACTGGGTACAAACCTCATGAGGGACAGCGAGTTCGAATTCATACGTACCCTTGTCTATGAGCACAGCCGGATAAAGCTGGGCTCGGACAAAAGGGAACTGGTAAGCGCACGCTTGGGCAAACGCCTGCGTGCGACCAACTTGGATTCCATCGGGGAGTACTGCAGGTTCCTTCAGGCGGGTTCCTGCGATGACGAACTCTCGCACCTGATCGATGCCATCTCGACGAACCACACCTTCTTCTTTCGCGAGGCGGCCCATTTCGACTTCGTCAGGCAGCACGCCCTTCCCGAGATGATCGAGCGGAACCGCGTCGAGCGCTGGCCCCGGTTCTACGCATGGAGCGCGGCGTGCTCCTCGGGCGAGGAACCCTACTCCCTGGCCACGACGCTCATCGAGGGCCTGAAGGGGTCGACGTGGGGCTGGCATATCGAGGCCACGGACATCTCGCGGCGGATCCTGGCAAGGGCGAACGACGCCATCTACCGCGAGGAGACGGTCTCGCGGCTCCCGCCGGAGACCCTGAAGGCGTATTTCCAGAGGGGAATTGGCCCCCAGGAGGGCAACTACCGGGTCCGGCCCAACCTTCGTGACCGCGTCTCCTTCCATTACCTCAACCTCCTCAAGGGCGAGGCGCCCTTTCGCGACCCGTTCCACGTCATCTTCTGCCGTAATGTGATGATCTACTTCGACAAGGAGACCCAGGAGGAGCTGGTCAACAGGCTGGCGAGGCGCCTCGTGCCCGGGGGCTACCTCTTCGTGGGTCATGCCGAGAGCCTCTCGGGCATCAAGCATCCCCTCCAGCTCGTCAAGCCTGCGACCTACCGGCGCCCCCCGCAGTCATGACCATGGCCAGTCCACGCAAGATCCGAGTGCTTATCGTCGACGACTCCGCCGTTGTCCGGAGGTACGCGAGCGAGGCCCTCGCGGGCGACCCGGAGATCGAGGTCGTGGGCACCGCCGAGGACCCCTATGTCGCCCGGGACAGGCTACGGGAGCTCAAGCCGGATGTTCTGACCCTCGACCTTGAGATGCCGAGGATGGACGGCCTCACCTTCCTGCGCCTGCTGATGCAGAGCCATCCGATGCCGGTGATCGTGATGAGCTCGCTCTCGCAGCGCGGCTCCGACTTCGCCCTCGAGGCGCTGAGGCTCGGCGCCGTCGACTTCCTCGGCAAGCCCGGCAGCTACAACTCCTTCGGCGATCTCGGCCCCCAGCTGGTCGCCAAGGTGAAGGCGGCGGCGCTGGCACGGGTGCGGGCCTGCCCACCGGACGACCGCGGGGTTCCAGCCAGCGGGTCGCCGCCTCCCGATCGCCCCTTCTCCGCGGCGCCGGTCCATCGCAACCCCCGCTCGGTCATTCTGCTCGGCTCCTCGACCGGAGGGACCGAGGCCCTGCGCGACATCCTCACCCGCCTGCCCGGAAACCTCCCGGGAATCGCGATCGTGCAGCACATTCCCGCGACGTTCTCGAAGGCCTTCGCCGACCGCCTCAACACGCTGTGCGCGCTCGAGGTTCGAGAGGCAACCGACGGCGACCGGATCGCCCCGGGCCTTGCCCTGATCGCGCCCGGGGGGTTCCACATGATGCTTCACTGGTCGGTCGACCATTACCGCGTCCGGGTGACCGGCGGTCCTCCCGTCTGGCACCAGCGCCCCGCCGTCGACCTCCTCTTTAAGTCGGCCGTGGACACAGGTGCCGCGCCCCACGCCGTGGCCGGGCTTCTGACCGGGATGGGAAAGGACGGGGCCGAGGGGCTGCTGCGCCTTAGGGAGAAGGGCGCCGCCACCTTTGCGCAGGACGAGGCCTCATGCGTCGTTTATGGCATGCCCAAAGCTGCGTGGGACTGCGGCGCCGCCCAGCACCAGATTCCGCTCGACAGGATCGCCAGTCACCTGATCGGGCGATTTGAGGCCGCACGGGCGAGCGTCAGAACCGCTGCTCCCTTCCCCTCATGAAGACGAACCCGTCGGACTCCATCCTGATCGTCGACGACGAGCCCGTCGTCCTGAACGCGCTCAAGCTCACGCTCGAGCGCGAGAAATACAGCGTCGTCGCCTGCTCGAGCCCGGTGAAGGCGCTCGCCATCCTAGAGGAGCGCGACTTCGCGCTCATCATCTCGGACCAGAGGATGCCGGAGATGCTCGGGCTTGATTTCCTCATCGAGAGCCGGCGCATCCGGCCGAACGCCTCGCGGGTCCTGATCACGGCGGTCCTCTCGCTCCCGACGATCGTCGACGCGATCAACAAGGGCGAGATCTTCCGGTTCGTGGCAAAGCCCTGGCTCCGGGAGGAGCTGCTCGCCACCGTGCGCAACGCGTTCCACCGCCACGAGCTCATCGTGCGCAATGACGTGCTGCAGGCGCAGACCCAGGAGCTGAACGCGCGACTGATGACCGCGAACTCGGAGCTCGAGCAGAAGGTGACGGTGCTCGAGGAGCAGAGGCAGAAGCTTGACGTTTTCAACCGCGAGCTCGGCGCCCGTTATGAGAGCTCGCTCGAGCTCTGCCGCCGCATCCTTACGGCCTACGACCCGGTACTCGGCGGCCAGGCCAAGGCCCTCGTGGAGTTCGCGAACAAGATGTCCGAATCCGAGCACTTCACGGAGTCCGAGAGCCACGCCCTGCGTTCCGCCGCCTGGCTTTCCGACCTCGGCCTCATCGGGGTGTCGAGGGAGCTGCTGCGGACCTTCCGCAACAACCCCACACAGCTGACGGAGCGCGAGCTCGCGACGCTCCACAACCACCCGGTGTACAGCCAGACGCTGGCGGCCCTGGTCGACGCCCGGGCGGACGTCGGCGAGACGATCCGCGCCCATCACGAGAACTTCGACGGGACAGGATACCCCGACGGACTTGCCGGCAAGGGAATACCCTGGCCCGCGCGCTGCCTGTCCGTGGCGGTGGGCTTCGTCGAGTCGGGCCAATCGAAGCAGGCCGCGATCGACTCGATACTCACCAAATCGGGAAGCGCCTACGATCCGGAGGCGGTCCGCCTCTTCCTGAAGGTGACCAATCTCGTCCACCTGCCCCGCCAGGTGCGCGAGATCCTGCTTGAGGAGCTGGAGCCGGGGATGGTGCTGGCGAGCGGCATCTACAGCCCGCACGGCCTTCTCCTGGTCGGCGAGGGGCAGTCCCTGGGCTCGTCCACGATCGCGAAAATACGGAGCCACGACCAGATCGCCCCGATAAACCAGCGCCTCCTTGTGTTTCTTTAGGCGTCACGGGGTCCCGCTGCGCCTTCCGCCCCCGTCCGGGGCGCCGGATGACCTCCATGCAGGAGCCCGCCACCCTCCACCTTGAATTTACACCATTTCCCTCCTCGGGGGCTCAAGTTAGCCCGCCCGGGGCCGTATAGTACACCTGGGTTCGCGCCCGCACGGCGCCACCCCATCCATCGCATGCCCGACCTTTTCCAGACCCCGACGGACCTGGCAAACTGCCCGACTTTTTCCTGAAACATGGCCGGAGCTCCCACCATCGCGTCCATTTTCGCCCAGCGGGTTGTCATCGGGGTCGCCGACATGGCCGTGTCGAACAACGCGCAGATGGTGCTGAGCACCTACGCCCTCGGCTCGTGCATCGGCGTCGTCGCGTACGATCCCCTGGTCAAGGCCGGGGGCATCCTCCATCTCATGCTGCCGGAGTCCTCGATCTCCATGGAAAAGGCCCAGAGGCAGCCGGCCATGTTCGCCGACACGGGACTCCCCCACTTCTTCAGGGCGCTCACCGGGGTCAAGGCCGAGCGGTTCCGGCTCCGGCTCTTTGTTGCTGGCGGCGCCAGCGTCATCAGCGGAAACGACCCCTTCCGGATCGGCGAGCGGAACATCCTGGTCACGATGGACTACCTTTCCAAGAACGGCTACACCGTCACCCACAACGAGGTTGGCGGGTCGGTCAACAGGACGATCCACCTCGAGATGAGCACCGGAGTCGTCACCCTGAAGACTCCAACGGAGAACGGTCAGCTTTCGCTCTGCAGCTAGCGCTCAGGCGCCTAGCCGCAAAGGCGGCGCACGGCCCGGCCGTCTCACAAGGACCCGCGCCATCGCGGAGACCGGTTGAGGCCAAGACGCGCCCCGGGGATCCCCCTGGCGCTACGTCGTGACCGGACCGGTCGACAGCTTTTCGCCCAGCCGCGCGACGGCGCGGCTCAGCACGATCGGCATCGCTTCCTCGAGCATCTCCTGCGTGAAGCCCCACTCGCGGAGGAAGCTGCCCGGGAGGGAGACAAGGAACCCGTCCTCCGTCACCCCGGGCCCGAGCGACGTGGCAAGGTACTTGGCAGCATGCAGGTGGGCCAGCATGGGCACGATCTCGGCGGGGGCCTCGTTCGGCCTCATCATGAACTGGGCCGCGCCGACGAACAACTCGGGGAATTTCCAGGCGCGCAGCAGGCGCTCGCTCACGTCGGAGTAGTTGTAGCCGAGCACGTTGCGCTCCGCCTCCTCCCAAGTGCACTGCCTCTCCGAGCAGAACTCGCGGACCTGCGGGTAGAACTCGGCGCAAGAATGGGCAAGCGCCAGCTTGCCGAGGTCGCAGACCAGCCCAGCCGTGTAGGCGGTCTGGGGATCCAGGCGTTCTGTCGCCTCGGAGAGCACCTCCGCTGCGATGGCTACGCAGAGGGCGTGCCTGCTGAAGTCTCCCGGCTCCCAGCGAAGCAGGGCGGTCGACCCGCTCTCCCAACGGCTTACAAGAACGAGCGCGGCGAGACGGTATATCTCCTTGGCACCCAACCGAAGGATTGCGCCCTCAAGCGTGTCGATCCCACCCCGGCCGAACGCCGCGGAATTGGCCAGCCGAAGCGTAGACGCGGCAAGCGAGGAATCCAGCGAGATGAGGCGCTCGATCTCCGCCGACGAACTGTCGTCGCTGCGGAGCGCGATGGAGAGGCGCGGCAGAAGCGATGGAGAGCACGGGAGGCTCAACGACCTCTTGCAGACCTGCTCAATGGACGGGGGCCGTGGGAGTTCTGTCATGTCGCGTGGGTTTCTGGGCTCGGGCGCTTCAGGCGGCCTGGAGGAGCGAGGCCGGGTCGAGGATGAGCGCGATGTTGCCGTCGCCGAGGATTGCGCCTCCGGCGATGCCTGGCAGGCCCTGCATGAACGCGCCGAGGTTCTTTATCACCACCTCCTGCTTGCTGACCATCTGGTCGACAAGGAGGGCCGAGACGCGGCCCGCGTGTTCGACGATGACCACGATTCCCTCCCAGGGATGCTGGGCGTCCGCCGGGATCCCGAACCGGCGGTGGAGCCGGTGAAGCGGCAGGATGCGCCCGCGAAGATCAATGACCTCGCCGCGGCCGTGGACCGTCGAGATGGACTCCCGGGTGGGCCTGAGCGCCATCTGGACCGAAGTGCAGGGAAGGATGAACCTGTCCGTGCCAACCCGCACCACGAGGCCGTCGATGATGGCCATGGTGAGCGGAAGCTTAATCTTGAAGACGGAGCCTTTCCCGATCTCCGAGGAGATCTCGATCTTCCCCCTCATCTTCTCGATGTTGCGCTTGACGACGTCCATTCCGACGCCGCGTCCGGAGACGGCCGTGACCTTCTCCGCGGTGGAGAATCCGGGGGCAAAGAGGAGCGCGTAAATCTCGTCCCTAGAGAGCGAGGCACTCGCTGAGACAATCCCCTTCTCCACGGCCTTCTTCAGGATGAAGTCGGGGTTGATGCCCCTGCCGTCATCCCTGAGCTCGATGACAATATTGCTCCCCTGGTGATAGGCGTTCAGGTCGACGGTTCCCGTCTCAGACTTGCCGGCGGCGACGCGCTGCTCGGGCAGCTCAAGGCCGTGGTCGAGGGCGTTGCGCATCATGTGCACGAGCGGGTCGCCGATCTCCTCGACGACGGTGCGGTCGAGCTCGGTGTCCTCACCATTGACCCGGAAGAGCACCTTCTTGCCGAAGTTGCGCGCAAGGTCGCGGGCGAGGCGCTCCATCTTCTGGAAGGTGGGTTTTATCGGGATCATCCTCAGCGACATCGCCGTGTGCTGCAGCTCCTTCGTGATCCTCGACAGCTGCGAGACGTTCCGGTTGAGCGGCGTGCCGTCGGCGCCCATGGCGCGGGCCGACTCGATCAGCTGGCTCTGCACGATCACGAGCTCGCCCACCATGTCCATGAGTGAGTCCACCTTCTCCGTGTTGACCCTCACCGTCTGGCCGGTCGATGTCTTGCCCATGGCGTGGGCCTCGATGCTGTTGGGTGTCGACGGGGCCTGGCCCTCCGCGGGCGCGGGGGTCTCGGCATGGGCCGCGACCTCGTCCGTTATCGGGGCAACGGCCGCGCTCGGCGCTGACACGGGTGCAGGCTCCACGGCTGCGGATCCGGCACCGAGCGCCAGCCTCTTGACCGCGAGTATAAGGTGGCTCACGGGAACGACATCGATCGGCAGCTGCCCCTTCTCAAGCGCGAGTCCCACCTGCTGGGTTAGCGCCTGGAGCGCATCGCGGCTCCTCAGGATCTCGGTGATGATCGCCGGATTGAGCCGGAGCTTGAAGTTGCGCGCCAGGTCGAGCAGCGACTCCACCTCGTGCGCAAGGGTGTGCATCGGCACGAGCCCGAGGAAGCCCGCGTTCCCCTTGATCGTATGAAAAGAGCGGAAGATCGAATTGAGGGACTCGTGGTTGTCGGGTTCCTGGTCGAGCACTAGGAGCGCGGCCTCTATCTGCTGCAGATGGTCGACGACCTCGGCGTGGAATTCGCTAAGGAGCTCCTGATTCTCGCCCATGTTGAGGTCGAGAAGAACGTCCTTTTGCTCGCGCTCCGTCGCGGCGGCCGCCCCGGGCGCGGCCATTGCCGACGCCGCGATGTCCCGCGGGGACGCCGTCGTCGGCGCCTTCCCGGACTTGGCTGCCTCGATGGCCCCGGGGAGCCAGTCCACCAGGCTGCGAAGGTGCCCGAGCGCGACCTCGTCGAAGGGCTGCGCCGCCTCGAGGCGCTTGTCGAGAACCGCGTGGACGGAGACCACGGCGTCGCGAAGCGCAGGCTCGGATGCGAAAAGCTCGCGCAGCTCGCCGAGCAGGCTATAGGAGGGGATCAGCCCGTCGTCGCGCCCCGGGGTCGCAATGATTGATTCGGTGGCGAGACGATTAAGTAGGTCGTCAAGCGCCTGGTAAGATTCAGGGGCTAAGGGCATGGTCCAAGGGTTGGCAGCTGTTCCCTAGCCCTATCGGCTCTACCGGGTAAAACTTTACAGCGGGCCGCGGTGTTTCCCCTAAAGACCCCACGGGGCCGGACGATATCTCCTGCGTCAGGCTGTAGCCTGGCTCCAACCCTATTATGAGCACCTCACACGCGTCATCGGCACCGATCGCAAGCAAGCACGCCGGAAAGTACCTAACGGTCGTGCTCGACCATGAGGCTTACGGGATTGCCGTGCTCAAGGTCCGCGAGATTATTCGGCTCCAGAAGATTACAACGGTTCCCCAGATGCCGGACTTTGTGAAGGGCGTCATAAATCTCCGCGGGCGGGTGATCCCCGTGGTGGACCTTCGAGTCAAGTTCGGGCTCAAGTCCGAGTATGCCGACCGCACCTGCATCGTGGTCGTCCAGGTCAAGCTGGCGACCGACCAGGTGATCCAGATGGGGCTCATCGTAGACAGCGTGGAGGAGGTGGTGAACCTGCCCGCCGAGGAGATCGAGCCGACCCCGGAATTCGGGACCGCCGTGGACACTTCCTATCTGCTCGGCATGGCCAAGGTCAAAGGCCAGGTGAAGACGCTCCTCGACATCGACCGGGTCGTCGCCCCTGAGACGGTCCAGGCCATCGCCAAGGCGATCTGAGCCGAGGCCCCATCCGGGGCCCACTTGTCCGCGCCGTCCCGCCAGCGCGCGCCCTTTCGCATCGACTCCGGACTGCCCGGACTCCGATCGCCCCATGCACGAAAAGGGGCACCGCCAAGCGCGATGCCCCTCGATCCCGGTAGACGCTGCTTCCGTTAGGCGCTAGCCATGGCGGGCGCGGCCGCGGCCGGTTCGGCGGGAGCCTTGGGCCCGCCCAGCGATGCCTTGGCATTCTCGAGAGTGTCGTGAAAGACCCAGTTGCGTGTGTCTTCGAATCCCTTGCACTCGGCGATGAGCTGGGTGTTGCCAACCAGGGAGAACTGTACGCCCAGTTCGCGGCAGGTCTGCATAGCAAGCATCAAAATCTTGATCACGCCCATGTGGACCGACTTGAGGGGATGGACGTCGATGACCGCCTTGTTGTTGCCGGCGTCGACCGCCTCTGCCAGCTTTGGCTTCATGTAGTTGCTGATCTCGGCCAGGACCGCCGGGGTGCAGTTCTCGGGGAGCCGCATTACGAGGATGTCGGACTCGAGCTTGAAGTACCTCTGCGACGTATCGAGGTTCATCGCCTTGGCGATCTTCGACTCGAGCTCACTGACGTCGATGGGCTTCGTGATCACCGTGGTAAACCCGACCGTCTGGGCCTGCTGAAGCGGGCCCGCCTCGGTCTTGACGACTAGGCCGAAAACCGGGGTGTACTTCGTCTTTACATTGCTTCGGATGAGGCGGAAGAGCGTGAAGGCCGCGTCCTCGGGCAGCGTGAGGCTGATCATGATGAGGTCGGGGGGCGTCTTGGTCCAGAAGTCCATCGCCTCACCCTGGGTGCTGACGCCGTGCACCGCCCATGGCGTGTGCTTCAGGCCGGCCTGGATCTGCTGGACGATCGCGGGCTTATCCTCGACGACGAGGAGCGTGGCCGCGTCAAAGATGGAGCGGACCTTGGTCGGACCGTCCGACAGGGGCTTGAGCTCGATGATGCGCCCCGCCTTCTCGATCAGGAGCTCCTCCTTGAAGGGCTTCACAATGTAGTCGCGTATGCCGATCTTCGCGATCTTCAGCACGTTGTCCTTACCCCCCTCCGCCGTGAGCATCATTATCGGGATGTTCTTGAGCTGGGGATCGGACTTCAGCCGCGTGAGCATCTCGACGCCGTCCATCACGGGCATGGTGATGTCGAGAAGGATCAGGTCGGGCATCTCCTTGGCCGCGACGGCCAGGCCTTCGACGCCGTTGCTGGCCTCGAGTATCTCGCAGTCGTAGGATTTGAACGCCTTCCGCACGATGATGCGGACGGTCTTGGAGTCGTCTACGGTGAGTATTTTGTTGCGCATGTGCTTGGCTGTGTTCGGACGCTCAGTCGCCTGCCTTGAGCAGGATGTCGGCAACGACCTTGTGGCCGGAGCTCTCGAAGCTGTAGATGAAGCGGTTTACCGAGCTGATGGGCTCGATCGAGAAATTGCTGCCCCTCAGGATCGACGGGATGGTGAGTTTGCAGGGGAATCCTGCGTCGCAGAGCCCGTTCTTGAAGCTTCCCACGGTCATGTTCGTGATCTCGCCGATCGCGTCGTTGACCACCTCGTCCCCCGCCTCCTCTAGCTCCTGCACCGTCATCCCGAGGAGGTGGCTGGTGACAAGCTCCGCGAAAGGCAGCGGAAGGTAGAGATAGATGAGGCCGTTCACATCGCCGATGAACCCCACGGTTCCGACGACCTGCGGGACGGCGTCGCCGTCCACCGGTATCGGGGGCCAGCTTGCCATGGCGCCATCGCCGACCGTCACGGCAGGTTCGGCGTTCCGGCTGAGCATGGTCTTGAACACGTCACAGACCGCGCGCGATATGTTGCTGCGGATGAGGGTCTCGGATATCTCCTGGGTAGCGGGCATGATTGAGGTGCGGCCAGGCCATAGTTGGCCTATCCCGCCCGTAATCGGCCCAATCGGGCGGCACCTTAATGGATTATTTGCAAACCCATCCGCTACGCGGTGTCGCGCCCTACTCCGCGGCGTCTGTACCAACCTCGACCACGTCGTCGTTGCCCCGGTACTCCTGCAGCTTGTTGCGAAGCGTGCGGATGCTGATGCCCAGGAGCTCGGCGGCCTTGGTGCGGTTGCCCGCGGTCTTCTCCAGCGCCGCCTTTATCGCCTGCTTCTCGAGTTCGGCAATGTTGAGGATGGAATCGGCCTGGTCGGTAGCCTGTGCCGCAGTGGGTACATGGGCAGAGTTCTCGCCGCCGTCACCCGCCGGGTAACCCCCGTCTGGGTCCCCGGATGAATCTTCCTCCGGCAGCGCGCCGCCCAGGGCAAACGTTCCCGTGCTGGGAATTCCCATCGCGGCGGCGGAGACGGTCCTGCCGGCCTCGGTCAGGATGATCGCCCTTTCAATGGTGTTCTGCAGCTCGCGGACGTTTCCGGGCCAATGGTAGACAAGCATGGAGCTGCGGGCGGAGTCGGAAAAACCGGCCACTTTGACGCCAAGCTTGCGCATGAACCGGGCCAGGAAGTGTTCGGCGAGCGGCAGGATCTCCTCGACCCGGTCGCGAAGCGCCGGGACGTGCATGGGAAACACATTCAACCGGTAGAAAAGGTCCTGCCTGAACGCCCCCTTCTCGATGTAGCTGAGAAGGTCCCGGTTGGAGGTGGCGATGATGCGCACGTTCACCTTGATCGTCCGGTTGCCACCCACCCGCTCAAACTCGCGCTCCTGGAGGACGCGCAGGAGCTTGGCCTGAAGGTTCGCCGGGATCTCGCTGACCTCGTCGAGCAGGAGCGTTCCCTGGTTGGCCAGCTCGAATCGCCCCTCCCTCCGCTCGGTTGCCCCCGTGAAGGCGCCGCGCTCATGCCCGAAGAACTCGCTCTCGATCAGGTTCTCGGAAACCGCGGCACAGTTCACCTTGATGAACGGGCTCTGCCGTCGGGAGCTTCGGCGGTAGAGCTCGCGGGCGACAACCTCCTTGCCCGTTCCGTTCTCGCCGGTGATGAGAACCGTGGCGTCCGTGGGGGCAACCCGTTCGATCATCTGACGGAGCCGCTGCATCACCGGGCTGTGCCCGATGACCGCGCCCTCGTCCTCAGAGGCCTGGTCCGTGAGAAGGCGGTTCACCTGCAGCAACTGCCTGTAGGACTGCGCCTTCTTGATGATGATGTCGATTTGCGAGGGCGTGAAGGGCTTGAGGACATAGTCGAATGCGCCCGCGCGCATGCACCCGACCGCTGACTCGATCGACCCGTATCCCGTGACCATCACCACCAGCGGGCGCGAGGGAAGGACGGCCAGACGCTCCAGGAAATTCTGGCCATTGCCATCGGGCAGCCGCAGGTCGAGCAGCACCAGGTCAAAGGACTCGCGGTTGAAGAGCGCCTCGGCCTGACCGAGCGTCTCCGCCACGGTCGCCGAGAACTTCCGGCGCGTGAAGATCTCCATCAGCAAGTTGCGGACAACCGGCTCGTCTTCGATGATTAGTACTTTTTCAAATGACATCGGGCAGCGTCACGCTGATGGGATGGGGTCTTCAGGGACTGATACGCCTAATCTGCCAAGTCGCCGGGTTCAAACAAAACAAGTGCGGGAGAGGGTGCCATGGGCATCCGGGCAAGCGCCGCTCCTGGCGGACCTAGGGCATCCGCATAGCGCTGAATGGGTTCAGTCACTTCTCGAGTGGGTATTCTCATCCGCGCTGGACCACAGCCTGTGCGAAGTCCGGTCACCGGGCGTCGGAGACACAATCTCGCCAATTTTTCCCTAAAGATTGCGCCCGACGAGCCGATAGAGGGCCCAGCGCCGTCCCCTTTTGAACCATGCCTCCTCGCCTGCTCTCCTTTTTCTCCGACATCGAACGCTCCATCGAGGCTGACCAGCCCTCCTCCCCCGAGGGGGTCTGGACGAGCGCGCGGACGGTCAACTACGGTGTCGGCGTTGCCCGCCTTGAGCTCGGGATGGCCCCTGCCGGCGGCACGGCCAGCCCCAAGGGGACCATCTTCCTTCAGGGCTACCAGCTTGCGGACTCCTCGCCCTGCCTGAAGGCGGCGCTCTCGTGGACCGGGGTCGAGGGAATCATCACGCGATCCATCTACTCCAAGCCCGAGCTCAGCTGGACAGGCGAGGCGAGAAAGATCGCGGCCGAGTGGCTCGGCGGCCCTCCGGCTGTCATGGACAGGCCCTCGGTGGCCGCGGAGGCTCCTGAGGCCCTGTCCTCCCTGGACTCGGCCGTTTCGGCCTGATCCTAGGCTGCGGTGTTCAGCCTGACCTCGGCGGCGGGCCTGCGCGCGCCGTACACCGGGCCGACGCGGGCAAGCCTGCTGCGCGCCGCATGGACCTCCCCCAGCTTGCTTTGGAGCCGGGCCAGATGCCCGTCTAGAAGGCGCCAGCTCTCCACTCGACGCTCGATCAAGGCGGCCACCCTTGGCTTCAAGGAGGCGACCCCTGGACAGTCGGCAAGCCTTGCCAGCTCGTGCACGAGTGGGCTGGCCCGCTCCTGGATCGTGACGGCGTCGTCGAAGCTCATGCTCCGAAGCAGCGCCGACTCGCAGCAGACCAGGTCCTCGAGCGCCGAAAGCAGGCGTATTGCGGTTTGCCTTGGCGTGTCCATCAGGCCGCGCTCCGTGTTCCCTTCGTGTAGGCCGGATCCTGCTTGCGGAGCATCTCCGCCCAGGCTTCCCGCACCTGGCCGAATAGCTGCTCGACCTCGACGACGGGCTCGACCGTCTTGCGCATATTGGCCTCTGCCAGCCTGCGGATGTAATACTCGTAGAGCTTGCTCATCTCTTGGGAGAACTTCCCGTCGCCTGCCTCCATGTCGAGCGTGGCCTGCAGCTCGATGAAAATCCTCTGCGCCTTCAGAAGCTGGTTGTTCGCCTCCTCGATGCGCCCCCAATCCTCGGGCGGGCGCGCCAGCGCCTTCCGGGCGAGCGCCATGGCGCGAAGCGCTCCGTCGTAAAGCATGAGCACCAGCTGGCCGGGGCTCGCAGTGAGTACCGAGTTCGCGCGGTACATGCGCGCGCAGTCTTGGGCGACCATGGCCGTCCTAGGGCTTACGGACCGTCCTCGGAAAGATCAGGCGATTTCATGATCGCCTCGCCCACCTTGCGCAGGATCGCCTGCGAGGGATATGAGGGATCGGAGGCCAGCGCCCGGCCGCGCGCGACCACCTCGGGCCGGATTTCCGGTTGGGCTGCCAAGGCAGAGTGAAGGACGGCGGAGTGTGCCGCCGAGAATTGGTCCCTGCCGGGATTCTGTGCGACGGTCTTGGAAACGGGAGGCAGCACGTTGTCCGTGCGCGCCGCCCGGTCAGATGAGGACGTGGAATTTATCATGGGCTCTCGTACTTTTGGACGGTCTGCCGCTGATGGGTACTACAGGGAACGCCGTTGGTTGTTAGAGACATAATCGTCCGGCTGGGACGCGACTTTAGGCAAATCTGGGCCGCCGAACGGGGTCAACGGGGCGGAAGGGTCGAGAGCATTGTGTCCGCTGCATACGCGGCAAATCGCCTTGGGCTCTGGAGGGCGGCGGTCGTGAGGTCGACCGGGGGCTGTCCCGGCCGATCCTGCAGGTAGAAATGGCGCACCCCGTTCACGACGGAGGGGTCATTGGTTGAGAAGGTGTCGTCAAAACTCCAGATCAGCCTAACATCCTTGATGGTTGCCAACTTAGCTCGGAAGCCAATGGCCAGCTGTCCGTAGGGCTGATAGACCGTGAGATCCACAAAAAGCACGGCATCAACAGCATATGCACGCGCGACCTCGCCCATGAAATTGTGGGGCAGCTCGGACGCCGACGAGAATTCCGGGGCGCCGAAGCGCCGTTGGCAGTCGACCCGGTTCATCGAGACTACCTCAAACCGAGATTGCTTCTGGAGAGCCGCACGGACGACCTCGTCGAGTGCGGCTGCGGAATCGGGGTCGGCTACCTCTCCGCCGCACACCGGCAGGACAAGGACGCGCCGAATGCTCGGGCTGAGCGTCGAATCCCGGACGAAGTTGAGCGGCTTGTAATACGGCCCGCGCCGGGCCTTGTCCAGGGGACCTGGGTGGGTCGCGCATCCCGCCAATGCAGCCGCAAGCGCGAGGACGAGGAGCCGGGCTGACCGGCTCCGGCGGCCATGTGGGAAAAGTTGCATGCTTGCGGATCTGCTGGCGGGTGAACGGTACGGCTACGTGTGCAGGAGCCGGTCGATGCGCGCGTCCATCCAGCGTCGGATAAGGTGCCTGACCCGCGGCTTGTCGTCGAGCCAGGATGCGAACCGCTCGCCGTGGCGCAGGTAGAGGCCGCGGAACCAGGCCGGCGCCAACTGGAGGAGCCAGAACCGGAAGACGAGCCATCGCGGATTGCGCGCCCCGTAGACCGCGCGCGCGATCCAGCAGGAGCTGCTGCTGCTGCTGCTGCTGGAATTCTGGAAGAAAGCGTTGGTGAGGGTCGTGCCCTCCGACTGGGCCTTGGATTGCGCGTCCAGCATGCTGATGAACGCATTGGTGAGCTGCGTCTGCTCGTCGTTGAGGTGGTTCTGCAGCGTGGTGATGTGGGTCCCTATGTCGGTGTTGGCCTTGGTCAGGTTGCCCTGCTCGTTGGTGTTCTCGCCGAGCTGCTTGATGAGGCCCCCGTACATGCGCCCGACAAACCCCGTGTTGCCGGTGAGGAAGAAGTTCTGCACGTCCTGCGGGTTGTTGGCCAGCGCGTCGGCCAGTTTCGTGCTGTCGATGACGGACAGCTGGCCCGAGGTTCCCGTGAAGCCGATTCCGAGGTTGTCCAGGTTCTGGATCGACCCGGTGACCCCGGTCACCGCATCGAAAGCCATGTTCTTCAGGTCGCTCGCCCAGCTCGCGACCTCCTGGTTGCTGGAGAGCACCGACGTCGTAACCTGACCCCCCGATGACGTTATCTGGGTGTCGTTTTGGATGTCGGTCTGGACCGTGTTGAACTTCGAGATCATGTCCTGGATCGCGCTCTGCATCGAGGATGTGTTGCTCTGTATCTGGAGCGTCTCCGTGGTCTGGCTGTTCACGGTCACGCTGAAGCCGGAGATCCCCGTCACCGCGCTGTCGAGCGTGTTGCTGGCGCTGGACAGGGGGGGGCCGTTGTTGACCGTGAACTGCGCATTCTGCCCATGGCTGAAGGTGCCGCCGCTTGCGGCGGTAAGGCCCATGGACGCCAACAGCGTCCCCGTGGTGTCGGCGAGGCCCATTCCCACGTCGCCCGTGTTGTTGTTGATGGCGTTGAACCTGTTGTTCGCCGAGTCGTACGTAATCGAAACACCCGCTCCGGACTGGTTTATCCGGCTAAGCAGGGTCGAAACGGTGTCGGTGTTCGCGTTGTAATTGATGGTGACGCCATTGATCGTAACCGAGCCGTTTCCTGACAGGTCGAGCCCGGTGAGCGCCGTGCTCAGGTGCGCCGAGGCAATGGGGGCCGACAGCTCCACGGTGCCGAGGGGTGCCGAGCTGGAGGTGGAGGGCGTTCCGTTGTTCGCCAGCTTCATGACAGAAAGGAAATTGCTGGTGTCATTGTTGGCTCCGAGGAGCACCTCGTGGCCGCCGCCGCTCGTGAGGGTGATCCCGTCGGACACGGGTACGGAGCCGCCCGGGCTGTAGGCGCCGGTCACATCCCCGCCCGTCCCCGCGGCTATCTTGTTGAACACATCCTGAAGCGAGTCGGTCGTCGCCACCGTGACCTGCTGGCCGTTCACGGTGAATGTGCCCGCCGTGATCGGCGTGGCGACATTCAGGTTGGCGATCGTCAGCCCGGTGACGGTGCCGGTCGCATTCAGGCCCGAGCCGACCCCGGTCGCTCCCTGGGTCTGCGCCTGGGTTGCCAGGTGCTGCACGGCGAATGTGTAGGCGCCAAGGGTGGCCCCGTTCGCCGACGTGGACTGCCACGTAGAGTTGGAGTTGCTCGAGCTCACGGTCCGGGCGGCGAAAAGGTCGCCGCTGCGCAGGTTCTCTAGGGAGGTCTGCAGGCTCGTCAGGTCGGCCTGCAGGGAGCCGAGCGCGGTCACCTGGCTCGAGTTCGTGGTCTGCTCCGCCTTGAGGTTCGTTATGGGAACGCTGTCGGCAGCGATCAATTCGGAGACAATCGTCTTCCAGTCGAAGGCAGAATTGGAGAGAAGGCCTGAAATTTGGATGCCGGCCATGGGTACGCGCAGTATAGAGACTAGTGGTCGTGCCCTTCATCGGCACCCCCACGGGAAAGTTTAGCCCGGAAAACACCCATCGCCCCCTTTTTCGCGGCTTCTGCCGGCGCATTCCCCAGAGGAGGAGGGTCGGCGCCGGAGCCCCACGGGCGCGGGCCGAAAAAATAATTAGCTGCCAATAATCTAAATTTAGGCCGGGGCCGGGCCGATATCCTCCCTGCCGCGAATTAAACGTTCCGGCCGGTCCGCACCGGGGCCGATCCACCCGGGGCCGATTGCGACACGGACGTCGCACTTAAGATCAAGGAAAGATAATACCATGTCAGTCGTGATTAACACAAACTACGCGGCGACGGTTGCAGCAAACAACCTCGCCTACTCGAACTCGATGCTGCAGACGAGCCTTAACCAGCTCTCGAGCGGCTCGAAGCTAGTCAATCCGTCAGCCGATGCTGGTGGTACCGCCGTTGCGATGAAGCTGACCGCGGCCGCCAGCCGTTCTGGCGCTGCCCTCGGCAACCTCACCAACTCGGTATCCCTTCTGCAGACGCAGGACGGAGTCCTCCAGGTCGCCGGCTCGATCCTGAGCCGCATGAGCCAGCTCTCCACGCTGTCGGTTGACCCGACGAAGAGCGCCTCCGACATCACCAACTACAACTCGGAGTTCACGCAGCTCCAGACCGAGCTCGGCTCGCTCTCCAGCCAGACGTTCAACGGCATCAGCCTGTTCGGAAGCTCCGGCTTCTCCGTTGCGACGACAGAGGCCGGCGGCGGCTCTCTCTCGATCGGCGTTGCGGACCTCTCCAGCACCGGATCGGGCGTCGGCTCGGTCATCGCGGCCGGCAACACGGGCCTCACGGGCACGTCCACGATCAGCCTCGGCACCATCAACACCGCGCTCCAACAGGTCGCGGCGCTGCGCGCCACCAACGGTGCCGCCCAGAGCGTGCTCGGCTTCGCCAGCACCGTGCTGACGAACAACCAGACCAACCTGCAGTCCGCGGTCAGCCAGATCAACGACGTCGACGTTGCTCAGGCCTCGACCCAGCTGGCGCGTTGGAACGTCCTGGTCCAGGCCGGTACGGCGATGCTCGCCCAGGCCAACCAGTCGTCCCAGATCGCGCTCAAGCTCTTGGGCTAACACGGTCTGATCAAGCAGCTGTTCTGAGCCATCCTGCCCGGCCGCCCTAGAAAGCGGCCGGGCAGCGGGTGGCCCGGGCAGGTTCGCTTCAGTCTCGGACAGTCTGCCATAAGGCTCTGTCCGTCAGGAAGACCCCGGTACTACGCCGGGGTCTTTTTGCGTCCACGACCCCCGGTGCAGGCGCCGAGGCCCGGATCCTCCCGGGCCGGGACGAGCCGGAAAAATTTTCCCTCCCTCATTAAGCCGGCAAGGGCCGCTGGAATTTCGGCAAGGATTCGGCGGAGAATAAAAGTGCATCAGATTGTTATCCGAAGACTTATACATATGACGAGCGGAGCGGCTCCAATCCTGCTGAATCGGGGCCATGCTCTACGCCGAAACGTTAGCGACCCACGCCGCATCTGACACTACCCCGAGCGACGGTGCGCACCCCGAGATCATCCCAGGTCAGTCGCCGGCCGAGTGCATCGCCGCCTTCAGGAAGGCCCTTTCCGAATACGCCAACGACCCCTCGTCCCCCGGGGTCCTGCCCAGGGTGGTCGAGACGAGGCGGGCCGCCGCGGAGGCCATCTCCCGGACTCCCATCCGCGCCAAGGAGGATGGATTTTCGCTGGATGCAAGGAGGCTCGTCGCCGAGGTGTCGAAGTCAGGGGTCAACGACCTTCCCGGGGACGCCGCGGACCTTGAGTTCCTCGGTGGGCTCAATCCCGGCTCCTGGCCCCAGCTCCTTGCGGCCATGGTGCTGACGTCCTCCTGGACGTGGAGCAAGACCCCCCTTCTCGGCCGGGTGCCGGAATGGATGTGGGGCGACTACGCAGCGTGGCTTTTCCACCCTCCCCAGGGGTTCACGGCGGTTGGGCAGGCGAGCCAGTACGCCGGGCACTACCAAAGGCACGCCGAGGAGCTCCATGGCTGGGTCCGCCGCAATCGCGGCTCCGCTGCGGTGCGAAGCGCAATGACCGCCTTCGCCGAGACCGCGTCGAGCATCCCGCTCTACTTCCACGAGGGGAACCTCAGGGCGCACGCCCTTTTGCGGGGCAAGCTCCTCACGGCCGCGTACCGGCGCTCCTCCGATGGGCTGGCGCCCTTCGCCCAGTCAAGGGCGGACCGCCGCCTGCGCGTCGGGTTCATCAACCGCCACTTCGGGCCCCAGACCGAGACCTACACCACCCTTCCGACATTCGAGCAGCTTGACCCCGGCTCTTTTGAGGTCCTGCTCTTTGCGATCCACGAGAACCCGGGCCCCCTCGAGAACTACGCGTGCAGCCGCTGCAGCCAGTTCCAGGTCCTTCCCGGCTCGCTCGAGGACCAGCTCACCGTACTGAGGAGCGCGAACCTCGACGTCGTCGTCTTTGGGACGAATGTCACCGCCGTGGTCAACGAGGTCGCGCTCCTTGCGCTCCACCGGATCGCGCCGCTTCAGGCCGTGAACAACTCCTCGTGCATCACGACGGGCCTTCCGGAGATCGACCTCTACATCTCGGGCTCCTTCACGGAGGCGGCCGGCGCCGCGTCGCAGTACTCGGAGCGCCTCGGTCTCCTCCCCGGGCCGGCCCATGCCTTCAACTACCGGCAGGACTGCCGTGAGCCCTCGGGTCCGGTCTCCCGCGCCTCCCTCGGGCTTCCCGAGGACGCGGTCGTGTTCGTCACGGCGGCAAACTACTTCAAGATCATCCCAGAGATGCAGGCGGCATGGGCCCGCCTCCTGGCGGCGGTGCCCGGCTCCTACCTGCTGGTCCATCCCTTCAATCCCAACTGGTCCTCCCAGTACCCGATCGCCCGCTTCTGCACGGAGTTCGACCGGGTGCTCGAGGAGAACGGGGTCGACAGCTCCAGGCTGATCGTCTCGTCAACCCGCTATCCCTCTCGATCCGACGTCAAGGAGCTCCTGAAGGTCGGTACCCTCTACCTCGACACCTATCCCTTCGGGGGCGTCAACTCGCTCGCCGACCCGCTCGAGCTCGGGCTGCCCGTCGTGGCATGGGAGGGAGATTCCTTCAGGTCCAGGATGGGATCGGCCCTCCTGAGGGAGCTGAATATTCCCGGTCTAATCGCCACGAGCGCGGCGGAATACCACGCGACGGCGCTCCGTCTGGCGACGGACGCGGCGTTCAGGGGCGAAACAGCCCTTGCCATCTCCGGCGCCATGCGCGCCGACCCTCTGTTCTTCGACACGCTTGCCGCGAGCGACGCCTTTGGGCGCCTGCTCGAGACGGCTTACGACGAGTTGGCCGAGAACGGCGCGGAGGCGTTCCGAAGCGGCCCCCCGATCCATCCGCGGGCGGCGGAGCGCGAGGGCAAGTCCCTTGAGAGGGCGGCGCTCGACCTGTCCGCGGGCATGAACTCCAGTGCAGCCGAGAACGCGCGCGATGTGCTCGCCCTCCACCCGAACCACCCCTCGGCACGGCGCCTCCTCGGGCGAGCGCTCCTGGCGGACGGCATCGTGGACCGGGGCACCGAATACCTGATTGCGGCCGTGCAGCACTTCCACGACGACGCGGAGCTGTGGCTCGAGCTGGCGGTCGGGCTGCGCCGGCAGGGCCAGATGGCGGAGTCCCTCCAGGCGCTTGAGCGCTCGATACGCCTCGATCCCAGGCGCCTGGACGCCTGGATCATGTTCCACGAGGTCGCGCGCAACTCCGGCGCGGAGGAACTGGCTCGGGAGGCGCTCGGCGTCGCGCGCACGCTCGGCCCCGAGGACCCTCGGGTCATCGCCCTCAGCCGGCCTCCGGGCGCTTAGGCCCCGCGACGCCCTCCCTTACACGGCGGCCGCCGTCGCCATGGCCTCCTCGATGTAGTCGAGGGTGTTCCTCATCATCGTCTCCTCCCTGAAGAGGGCCTCGGCGCGCTGCCTGCAGCGTCTCCCGACGCCCTCGCGCAGGCCCGGCTTGCGGCTCCAGTCGATCCACGTGCGGGCAAGCGTCGTGACCGCCCCCATGGCGTCCTTTGCCGGGTCGGGCAGCAGGGCGCCCTCCCTCCCCAGTTCCTCGGGTATCCCGCTCACCGCGGTCGCGACGACCGGAAGGCCCTTCGCCATCGCCTCCATGATGGAGAGCGGCATCCCCTCGCTCTCGGAGGTGAGCGTGAAGACGTCCGCGGCGTCGTACCACGGCTCCACGTCTGAGATCTGCCCGACGAGGTGGAACCGTTCCTGAAGCCCGCGCCTTGAGATCTCCGACTCGAGGCTCTGACGGAGCTCTCCCTCCCCCGCCCACACGCACCGGATGCGCGTGCTCGGAGCCTCCCTGGCGAGGACCTCCATCGCCGCGACCTGCAGCAGGTGGAGCTTGACCGCGCTCAGGCGCGCGGTGGTGAGGCTCAGCACGGTCCCCTCGGGTATCCCCAGGCGCCGGCGCAGGTCGCCTCGGTTGGGCTCCGAGCGGGGCTGGAAGAATTTCGGCGCGACCCCGTTGAAGACCACCCGCCCCTTGCCGGGGGGCAGGCCGAACAGTCTGCCCAGCTGCTCGAGGTTCTCGCCCGAGACAGCGACCACGCACCTCGCGGCGGCGTACATCTGGGCAAGCAGGCGCAGCTGGCCGGAGAACCGCTGCGCGAGGTATTGCGCCACAAAATGCACCACGACGACGTGGGGGATCCCGAGGCGGATCGCCGTGTGCTTTGCCGCCATGTTGGAGACTGGGCAGCAGTCCGAGAACAGCACGAGGTCCGGCCTCAGCTCCCCGAAGGCCCTCTCTGCGTCGCCGGCCTCCGTGAGCGTCCGCGCAAACTCACGCCCGGTGTCGTAGGGAATCCACCAGTGGGCGATGCCGCGGGATTCCCGGAGCGCAACCATGCCGCCCGTGCTGCGGCTCTGGACTATCGACACGCGCAGCCCCGAGGCCTCGAGGGCCAGCGCGACGCGGTGGTTGTACTGTGCGACGCCCCCCTTGTCGGGATCGTCCGAATAGATGACGACGTGCCTGCCCATGGACGGTGCGCGTCAGGCCGGCGCCAGCGCCAGGGCGGGCCTGGCGAGCCCCATGATCACGCCGTCGATCTTGGCCGCGTTCTCCTCGCCGTTGCCGAACTTGTTCGCCAGGGCCATTGCCGCCGCGGACGCCTCCGCGCGCCTTCCCTTGTCCACCAGCTCGACGGCGAGGCGGACGAAGTCCTCCTGGTTGTCGGCACGCAGGGACCCGTCCCTGTAGATCTCGAGGCGCTCGGCCATCTGGTCCCGGTACCCCTCCGGCATCCACACGACGGGCACACCCTTTGCCTGGCATTCGAGGCAGGCGAGGCTTCCGGGGAACGGGAATGTGTCGAGGAAGGTGTCGATGACGCGGCCGACCACGTGGCCGTCCACGTATTTCGGGTGGTAGATGATCCGGGACGCGACGGAGGACTGCCTCAGGAAGCTCTCGACGACGGGATTCTGGCCGCCCCCTCCGCCGATATAGCACACGCCGCGGGGCACCTGCTTGAGGATCCTCTCCACGAGCCGCAGCCAGGGGAGCGACACTTTGGTCATCCGCCCGAAGAACCCATAGACGATGTCCGGGCCCCTCCCGTCGGGGAGCGCCGCGGAAACCGTCCTGCGCAGCGCCTCTATTTCGGCGGGGCTGCGTTCCGGGGCGAGGAAGTCGATGTGGTCGATCAGCGGCAGCCGGGCGCACCTGTCGGGCGACGAGACCAGCTCGGTCCAGCGGACGGAAAAGCACTGGAAGCAGAACTCGATGTTGGGCGCCCGCCATGCGTCGAATCCCATCTCAAGGTAGACCTGCACCGGGGCCGCCCTCTTGGCGACGAGCAGCGTCGCCAGGGAATCGGGCGTGTCGAAAACAAGGGCGTCGATCCCGTCGCTCTCGGCCTCACAGAGGATGGCCCGCGCGGATTCGACCGGGCTTCCGTTGCGCCACATGTTCTTCAGGACCACCGAGGCCTTCCGCGCGGCCTCGACCAGGTCCGGCGCCGGGGGGACGGCGCAGTAGACGACCACGGGGACCCCGCCGGTCCGGGCGGCCATGTGCCCGAGGATGGTGGTCCACGTCACCCGGGCGCACGCGTTCGCGCTCGAGAGGTTGTTCCACGAGGCGATGTAGGCGAGCCGGGGGATGCCGTCCCCACCGGGGCGGCGGCGGTCCACCGGCACCCCCGGCCAGGCAAAGCCGGACGCGAAGCGCAGGAACGGCTCGAGCACGTCGGGGTTGAACGACGTCAGGTCCGCGGGCTCGTTGATCGAGCGCCACTTGATCATGTAGAGGAGGTCGTAGAAGACGCATGCCTGGTCGAGCGTCGGCTTCCGCGCGCCGTCCCAGCTCAGCCAGTGCCGGTAGAATCCCGAGAGGCGCTCGTAGTAGTGGAGCATCTCGCGGCGGTCGCCGGCCTCCGTGACCCTGGCTCCCAGCGCACGGAACACGGAGAGGATGTCCCCCATCGGGTGCTGGGACTTCCTGAGCATCCCGTTCGACTGGCACTTGAAGGCCCAGTCGGCGAGCTCCTTGAGGATCGTCAGTTCGTCCCTTGCGGGGCGTTCAGGCGCGGGTGCCACGGGAGCCCTCAGGCGACAAGGCGGTTGGAGTCACTGGACTTGGACTCGGCCAGCTCCAGGAAGTGACCGTAGTCGTGGATGTAGTCGCCCTTGTCGTAGGGGGCGTCCGCGAGCACGAGGAGGACGCAGTCCGGGGAGAAGTCATACATCTCGTGCCAGACCATCGGCTCGATCACCAGGCCGGTCGCCTTGTTGTCGAGCACGTGCTCGGCGCGCTCGAATCCGTTGTCCATGACGAAGCGGCAGGAACCCTGGACGCAGACCGCCATCTGCCTGAGGTGGAAGTGGGCGTGGCATCCGCGCCGGACGTCGGGACCCGTCCCGTGGATGTAATAGATGCGCTTGATGTCGAACGCCACGTCAACGAGCCCCTCGATGGCAACCAGCGAGCCGCGGGCGTCCTCCCTTTGGATGAGGTGTGTCTCTTGGATGACGCTCATTCGGGAAAAGGGGATTAGGGTGCAGGCTCCGAGAGGGTGGACTGATGTCACACGCGTAATCGTCACAGCCGGGCCTCGGTTAACGCCTATTTTGAACCTGTCCGCCGGCGCGGAGGCCATCCGGATGCCGGGTAACCCGTTGCGGTCCTTGCTCATGCGCACACCAGGCTTTCCCGCGCAACGGGGCGCGCCGACCAGGCGTTCACGGCAGAGACCACCTCGTCGACCTGCCCGTCGGTGAGCAGGGGGCTCATGGGCAGCGAGACCACCTCCCGGTGGATCTCCTCGGTGAGGGGCCTCGAGAGTGCATGCAAACCGGGATAGCACGGCTGCAGGTGGGGTGGCACCGGGTAATGGATTGCCGTCTGGATGCCCCTCGCCGCCAGGTGCGACGTGAATCCCTCGCGGTCCTTGACCCTCACGACAAACAGGTGCCAGACGTGCCCCTCGCTCCCCGAGGCCACACGCGGGAGCGCGACCTCGTCGTTTCGGATCTCGGCAAGGTAGCGCAGCGCGACCCGCCTCCGGCGCCGGGTCTCGTCGGCGAGGTGCCGGAGGCGCACCCGCAGGAACGCCGCCTGGATCTCGTCGAGCCTTGAGTTCGGCCCCTGGTAGAGGTTGTGGTACTTGACCTGCGAGCCGTAGTTGCGGAGGGCCCGGATGGCCTCGGCCAGCCGCTCATCCCGGGTGAGCACGCAGCCGGCGTCGCCGAGCGCCCCGAGGTTCTTCGTCGGATAGAAGCTGAATCCCGCGGCGTCGCCCCAGGTGCCCGACTTGCGTCCGTGAAGCTCGGCACCGTGCGCCTGCGCAGCGTCCTCGACGACAAGCAGTCCGTGCTTCCCCGCGAGGGCGCAGATTGCCGGCATGTCCGCGATCTGGCCATAGAGGTGCACCGGAAGGATCGCGCGAGTCCGCGCGGTGAGCGCGTCCTCGATCCGGGCCGGATCGATGTTGAACGAGCCCGGGTCGGGCTCCACCAGCACGGGCTTGAGCCCGTTCTCCGTAACCGAGAGGACCGAGGCGATATAGGTGTTCGCGGGGACGATCACCTCGTCGCCCGGGCGGACCAGGCCCATCTCGCGGTAGGCGCGGAAGATCAGGGTCAGCGCGTCCAGGCCGTTGGCGACCCCCACGCAGGCCCCCGCCCCCGAGAATTCCGCGAACTCCCTCTCAAATGCCTCGTGCTCCCGCCCGTGCACGTACCAGCCGCTGTCGATCACGCGCGTCGCCGCCGCCACCAGCTCGTCGCGGTACTGGGCGCTGATCGCCTTCAGGTCTAGGAATGGAACCTTCATCGGCGTGTACCCGCAAGGGCCGGTGCCGTGCCCTGCCTCTGCCTCGGCGCACGGCTCGCGAGTTCGGAAAGCATGGACCTTGCACGGTTGCCCAGCGCGGCGTTGCCGAGCTGCTCGGCAAGCTTCACCCCTGGCTCGAGTAGGTTCCGTGCGAGCGACGGCTCCAACGGGGCCATGTGGGCCGCGATCTCCACGACCGCCTCGAGGGTGATGGAAGGGTTCGGGCAGGACTCCAGGGATTTCACCGCATCCAGCAGGAGCTGGACGGCCGCCTGGCGGTGCTGGAGCCGCGCGAGGGCGGCGGCGGCCTCAACCTTGGACCTCCATGCCACGCTGAACGGGGAAATGTTGCCGGCCGACCTGACCTGCCGCTCCAGTGCCGCCGCGTGCTGGCGCAGGTGGGAGACCTCGACTTGGAGGCCCCGGAGGTCCCTCTCCGCGAAGGGCGCGTGCCCCGGGTGGAGCGCGCTCGGATCAAAGGGGTTGGCCGACTCGGGCCACGGGACCGAGTGCGCGCCGCCCTCGAGCGACCAGGTCATGTCGATCCGCCCGCCCGTCTCCCTGGCGTTCCTGCCGGACGCGATCATCCGCTCGGCGAGCTTCACCATGCGCGGCGCCGCAGCTGTCCTGCATTCGAGCGAGTCGTGGAGCGCGGTGTCCTGGAAGAGCATCTTTGGGGCCGGCCGGCTGACGAGCTCCTCGAGCGTCGGCATGATGTGGTCTGCGGCGCTTATCCGCCAGCTCGGCTGCACGTAGGCCGGGACATTGCAGTAGTCGACGGAGGCGACGGGCAGGCCCAGGAGCATCCCCTCCAGCATCGAGGTCGACGGGGTCGTGATCATCGCGTCCACGTTCTCGAGGACCTCCGCGAGCTGGCGTCCCGTGAGGTCGGTCACGGTCGAGTCCACCCCGATCTCCTTGTCGAGCCCCTTGGTGACGCGCCAGACCGGCTCGACTGGGACCCCGCCGATCTGGAGCCCCCTCCTAAAGGCCGCCTTCAGATCGAGGAGCGACCTCCGGACAAGCTCATGCTGCCCCTCCGTGAAATAGGGGGTGATGGCGGTCATCACGAGCACCCGGAACGGCGCGGCGCCGGGGCGCACCCGACGGCGCCTTCCGGCGTAGCGGTCGAACCGGGGCACGCCCACGACCTCGCACTGGGTCGGGTTGCCCCAGGATTGCACGAAGCGGGCCTGGGACCTGCCGATGCATGCGATCTTGTGCCCTAGAACCGGCTGGAAAAGCGATCCCGGCACGAGTCCCGGGTGCTCCCACGTGTTGCGGTATTCGAGGATGCCATCCGCCAGGACAAGCGTGGGAATCCCCTCCTCCACCGCCCTGCGCGCCAGCGTGACCCAGGGCTCGCGGTAGCAATCGCTGCCCACGACCAGGTCGACGTGCCGGGGAAACTCGAAGTCCATCCCGCATGCGCCGGCCACCTCCACTTTAAACGGTGAGCCCGCAAGCCAGCTGTCGTAGATCGGATGCCTCGCATCCGAGGCAAGGACGAGGACCGTGGGCTGGGTTTCCGAGGGCGAGGACATTCGGCCCTTTCTAGCAGGTTCCCAGCCAGCGCCTTCATCAGCGTTCTAACCCGTTTATTGATAATATATAATATTTCATTTTAAACGATCTTCCCAGGGGCGATTTGGGCATTCCTTCGGGCTCCGGCGGCCGCGGCAAAAATTACCGACCGCGGCCACGCGCCGCCGGGCCGCTAGGCCGCCCGGCGGGCGCGGCCGCCCGCGCACCACTCGGCCCAACAGCCGCGGATGGCTACCCCGAATCGGGCCGCCTGGCCGGCGTGGTCCATGAGCGGGCTGGCCTGCATTTGCCCCCGCAGTCCGGCGCGAATTTCCCTCAGCTTCGCGGGATCGCCCGCGAGGCCCGAGGCGATCCGGAGGTACTCGTCGTGGGAGGCGGCGATCCATTCCTTCCGTCCGATCGCTGTGAGAAGGCTAGCCCCGACCCGGGCCGCGTGACGGTCTCCCAGCAGCGTCACGACAGGGACGCCCATCCAGAGCGCCTCGCAGGTCGTCGTCGTGCCGTGATATGGAAACGTGTCGAGCGCGACGTCCACCCTCTGGTATTGGGCAAGGTGGTCGCGGGTGCCGCCTGTGTGCTCCACCAGGTCGACCCTATCGCCCGGCAGGCCGCACTCGGCGAGGCGCGCCCTCACGCGCCGCCCGATCCCCTCCTCGCTCGAGCCGCGCCCCTTGAGAAGGAGGCGCGAACCCGGGACCGCCTGCAGGAGGCGCCCCCAAAGCATCAGCGCGGAGTCGGTCAGCTTGCCGAGATTGTTGAAGCAGCCGAACGTCACGCCGTCTCCGGTCGGGCGCCGGCCCGGCAGGGGCGCGTCGGCAGGGGGAAGATAGCTCCACGCCGTGGGTGCAAATCGGACAAGCCTCTCTGTGGCATAGGCGTCGGCATCGCCGGCCGGGTCGACGATCTCGTCGGTGAAGCGGTAGCCCATCGCCTGCAGGCCCGTGGTGTTGGGGTAGCCCAGGTAGGTCACCTGGACCGGGGCAAGGTGGCGCGCAAAGAGGGGAAGGCGGTTGGAGAGGCCCGTGTGGCCGGCGAGGTCCACGAGGACGTCCGGCTTGTCGCCGCGAACGGCCTTCTCGACGGCGTCGCCGGGCTGGCCGACGAAGTTGCGCCAGACGGAGGCATATTTCCGGAGCCGCTCCGAGCCGGAGTCCTCCCTGAAGTGGTCGTGGTAGAGGTAGACCTCGAACCGCTCCCGGTCGAGGTGCCGCAGTATCGGCTCGAGGAAATAGGCGCAGGAGTGCACCCTCAGGTCCGGTGAGAGGATCGCTATCCGGATCCTGCGCTCCGGGTCTGTGGAATTCGAAAATGCGGGGCACGGCCGCGACCCCACGAACCGGCCGTAGGCGACGTGCTCCTCGAACAGCCTTTCCCTGGGGGTCCCTTCAAGGCTATTGAGCGCAAAGAGACGGAAGCTCCGGGCCTCGGTGTTTGAGGGCTCCAGCGCGATGAACCGGTCGTAGGCCTCGACGGCCTCGGCGACCCTGTGCGACTGGTGGAGCGCCTGGGCCCTGCCGTAGTGTCCCAAGGCGAACGCAGGGTCTATCTCAAGGGCGCGCTCGTGGCAGCCGAGGGCCCTTCCGATCTGCCCGGCCAGGTTGAGCGTCAGGCCAAGATTGTACGCAATGGGGGCGCTGGCGGGATTGAGGGACAGGGCCTTCTCGTGGCACACGATGGCATCGGCAAGCCGGTCCAGGGTCCTCAGGCAGAAGGCGAGGTTGTCCCAGCCTTCCGCGTAGCCCGGATTGAGCTCGACCGCCTGGCGCAGGCGCTTCTCGGCCTCGGCGTTGCGGCCCGAGGAGTTCAACGCCAGGCCGAGGCGCATCGCGCACTCGGCAGACCGGGTGTCCAGCCTGAGCGCCTTGCCGAGCAGGTCGACCGCGTCGGCGTGGCGGCCATGCTGCAGCGCGACGAGCCCCGAAAGGTGCAGCGCGTCGAAATTGTTGGGCAGCGCGGCGCGGATCTGGCGGTAGATCGCCTCGGCCTTCCCCAGCCGGTTCGCGTTGTGGTGAGCGATCGCGTCCTTGAAGAGTCTCTGGATTTGGGCTGGCGAAGTCATTCACGTTCGCGACCGCCCGGGCGGAATGGACTGGGCTCCGGGCCGCGCATGGCGGGACCGGTCGGGCTTATTCGCTTCCCGGGTCTTCGGCTCGGAATGGGCTGAACTTTAGGGGAATCCGGCCGATCTCATCCGGAACATACGGGCGCCGCGGAAATACCCCCCCTTCCGGGGCAGTTAGGCCTCAAGGAGACCTGTGTCCTGCCGATAGAACCCCCTGATCCCGTTGAACGCGCCATGAGCCGGCGCGGGCGTGAGGTCCGCTCCTATTTCATAATGAATTCACTTGTCTCGTCGCCCACCGATCAAAACATCCGCCGGCGCATCGACGCCTGTCCCAAGCTCGCGTCCCTGCAGAGCAACAACCGGGCCCTGAGCGACCTGGTGAAGTCGGACCTGAGCCTCACCTCGCAGATCGCGGAGATCATCCGGCGCGACCCCTCCCTGTCCGCGCGCCTCCTCAGGATGGTCAACTCGGTGTATTTCGGGCTCTCGGCGCGCGTGAACAACATCGAGGAGGCCGTGTTCTTCCTCGGCCTGCGCCAGATCCGCGAGCTCTCCATGGCCACGCCGGTCATCGAGGAGCTCGAGGGCCTGCAGAAGAGCTCCGCCGCCCCCCTTCCCTGGAGGGACCTGTGGGCCCACAGCATCGGGACGGCGGTTCTCACTCGCGAAATCCTCCGGGCGACCCCCCTCTCGATCGACGACGAGACGGACTATCTGGCGGGCCTCCTGCACAATGTCGGAAAGATCGTGATGGCGTCCGCCTTCCCCGACGAGCTGCACGAGGTCACCCGGACGCAGCATAGCACGACGGCAGACGTCTGCGAGCACGAGCGCCGCCTCATCGGCTGGGACCACGGGCAGATCGGCGCCCATTACCTCGAGCGGCACCAGCTCTCGGAGGAGATCACCCTCGCCGTAAAATTCCACAACTGCCCCGACCAGGCTCCACGCCAGCGGCTCTTTGCCGCGGCCATACAGGTGGCCGACCACCTGGTGCGCCATGCGGGGATCTCGGGGGGTTTCGAGCAGGTGGAGCCGGTGAAGACGGATGCCTGGATCGAGCTTGAGGGGTGGAAGATCCTCTACGGCGCTGACGGGCAGGAGTCGGTGCTGGCCCGCGCCCACATCGCCAACGCGCTGCATCAATTGCCCGCGATGCTTAGCGGGCTGCTGTAAGCCGCGCTGATGGTTGGCCGGATTCTGCTTACTATCCCCGAGCCAGCTTAAGTCGCAGGTCCCTGCGCCGATGTGCACGGTGCATGTCTGTCGTGAGCTGCGAATTTATCGCGGGAACTGCCACGTTCCCGCAGCCTGAGGTTTTGCTTGGCGCGTCCGCCGGCAGCTCGGCGTTGGTGTATTGCCGTGACTGGCAGGGTCATGTGCTCGCCGCCAACCAGGCCTTTGCGCGCAAATTCGGCTGCAGCATGGCCGAACTGCCGGGCCGGCCCGTGTCCACCTTCGTTCACCTCGACGACGTGAGGGCTGTGTCCCTGTGCGATGCCGAGCTCCAGCAGGCCCCGCACCGGACCACGCGCGACACGCGCTGGCTCACCCCGCAGGGATGGCGCTGGATCGCCTGGGAGGAGACGACGCTCCACAACGAGGGCGGGCATGCAATCGGGGCGCGCGCGATGGGTCACGACATCACGCGCCAAAGGGTGGCCGAGGAGCAGTTCTACAAGCTCTCGTGCGCGGTCGAACAGTCGCCCGTCGCGATGGTGATAACCGACGCGGAGGGCCAGGTCCAGTACGTGAACGCCAAGTTCACGGACGCCACGGGGTACACCCTTGAGCGGATCCTCGACAGCAACATCCCGGTGCTCAGGGAGGGGCATCCGAACGAGGCCTCCTACCAGAAGTTCTGGGACACCATCCGCAGTGGTCGCGAATGGCGCGGCGAACTCTCAAGGGAGCGCCCCGACGGCAAGCGCACATGGGAGTCCGTGCGGGTGTCCTGCCTGCGCAACGCCGCGGGCGATGTCACCAACCTCCTCTGCCTTCGCGAGGACATCACCGAGCGCAGGGCCCTCGAGGACCAGCTCAGGCAGGCGCAGAAAATGGAGAGCCTCGGGACCCTCGCCGGCGGGATCGCCCACGACTTCAACAACCTCATCGCGGTCATCAACGGCTTCGCCGAGCTCCTGCTGCTCAAGCCCGGCGACCCCGCCACCCTCCAGAAGTGCGTGCGCGAGATCCGGCGCGCCTCCGAGCGCGCGAGCGGGCTGGTCCGCCAGATCATGACCTTCAGCAGGAAGGCGGAGGTGCGCTTCGCGCCCCTCGACCTCAATCAGCTCTGCCGCGACCTCGTGGCTCTCCTCGCCGCGACGTTCCCGCGCAACATCTCCTTCAACTTCGGCCTCGACGAGGGCCTGCCGCCGCTGATGGCGGACCAGAACCAGGTCCAGCAGATCGTCCTGAACCTTTGCGTGAACGCCCGCGATGCCATGCATACCGGAGGCTCGATCACGCTCGTCACCTCGCGGGTCGAGGCGTCCGCGCTCCCCGCCTCCCTTGCAAAGAACCGCGCCTACGCCTGCCTCGCCGCGACCGACACCGGCACCGGCATGACCCAGGAGGTGCGCGCCCGCATCTTCGAGCCCTTCTTCACGACAAAGTCGGCCGAACAGGGCACGGGCCTGGGGCTGGCGGTTGTCTACGGGATCGTGGCCAGCCACGAGGGCACGATCGAGGTGGAGAGCGAACCGGGCCGCGGCAGCACGTTCAAGATCTACCTCCCCCTCGCCGAGGGAGCCGCCACGACGATCCCGCCCGCGAAGGCCGCGGACTTCCCCGGCGGCTCCGAGACGCTCCTCGTCGTGGAGGACGAGGCGCCCCTCCTGCTCCTCCTCGAGGCCTCCCTCGGCAGCAAGGGATACCAGGTCGTCACGGCGCCGGACGAGCCGTCGGCGATCGCACTCGTCGAGGACCGCACCCAGCGCATAGACGGCCTCCTCCTCGACCTGAACCTGCCCGCCTCCGGGGGCATCGCGGTCCTGAGGGCCGCCAAGGCGGCCCGGCCCGGCCTCAGGGCCGTGATCCTAACCGGAAGCCTGCTGCCGAGCATGAGGTCGGAGTTCGAGTGGCTCGGGCAGCGCCATTTTGTCCGCAAGCCCTACACGATCGACCACCTTGGCCGGCTCCTTCGCGAGCTCCTTGAGGATTCCCGCGTCGCCACCTGACGCACCCGATCCCTGATGGCAGCACCATGAAGCAGACGGACACAAACATCGAGAAGGGACATCCAGGGATGCCCCTGGCGTGCCGATATTGCTGGGAGGCATTCCAGCCTGCCCCTACCTCATGGACAGACGCAAGGCTCACGCATCCCCATTCCCGATCCGATCGCCAAGGTGGATTGCGCGGCTGCGGCCTCTGTCTCGCCATATTTCTAATACCGGGCACGGCGCTGTGCGCTTCCTCGTTGCACTCGGAATTGAAGTCCGAAGGCCACTCGCGGCCCTATCTCGCCGTGGTGGGTTCGCCCGACCTGCGCTTCAGGGACGCCCTGGTGCCCCAGCCCGACCTGAGCACCCACCCGCCCGCGGGAGCACCCCCTCATCCGATGGCAAAGGCCGTGGCGGTCGCCAGCCGGGACGACCTGCGTCAGGCCGAGGCGCCCACAGTGGCGGCGGCCCCGCCGCCGGCCCCAGGGCCCAGGCAGGCCGGCGTTCCCGAGGGGACTCCCGTCCCTGCGGCAATCCTTCCCGACGAGACGAGGCCGAAGGTCCGTCCCGAGGACTTCCTTCCCTATTTCCAATTCCCGGGCTCCCGGGAAAATCCCGAGGACGTGAGCAACGTGCCTGCGCCCCCCGAGCCCGGTAGGCAGCCCCTGAGCACCGCAACTTATCGACAGCAATGACACTTCCCATCCGGTTCCCCGCTCCCGCCAGGGTCGCCTCCCTGGCCTTGATCCTCCTTTGCCGCCCAGCAGAGACCCAGGGCGAGGTCGCCCCGGCCCCGCCAGCCCCCGCGCACGCAGCCGTTAACATTTCCACCGTGATCGCGGCCGACAAGGCGGCGGAGGCAAAGGGCCTGCTCTTTCTGGGGTCCAGCCTGACGGAGCGCTCGGACTATGCGGCGGCGGAGATCGCCTACCGGCAGATCCTGGGCTCGAGGGAGTTCAAGCCGGGGGACGTGAAGGACGCGCTCATCGGGATCGCAAGGATGTACCGCAAGTCGGGAAACTTCTCAAAGTCCGCCGCCATCTATGAGAAGTACCTCAAGGAGTTTCCTGATGACAGCCGGGCGCCGGACGTCCTGCTCGACCTCGGCCGCATCCTGCGCGCGATGGGCGCCTATCGGATGGCGATCAACCGGTTCTACAGCGTCATAGACTCGACGCTCAAGCTGCAGACCGACAATTTCGACCACTACCAGCTCCTCGCGAAGACGGCGCAGTTCGAGATCGCGGAGACCCACTTCGCCTCCGGCAACTACGTGGAGGCGGGAAAGTTCTTCGGGAGGCTCCGCCTGCTCGACCTGGCACCCGCGGACCGCGCCCGGGCCCACTTCAAGTCGGCCTACGCCCTGCAGCTCGGGGGCGACCTGGAGGGCGCGGTCACGACCCTGCGCGCCTACCTCGAGCAGTGGCCCAAGGACGAGAACGTGCCCGAGGCCCGTTACCTCCTGGCTACGACCCTTCTCCGGCTGAAGCGGCCGGACGAGTCCATGGCGGCGACGCTGTCGCTCCTTCGCGGCGAGGAGACCAACTCGGCGGCCGACCCCAAGCGCTGGTCCTACTGGCAGCGCCGCACCGGCAACCAGCTGGCCAACGAGTTCTTCCAGAGCGGCGACACCACGAATGCCCTCGCGATCTACCGGGGGCTCGCGGCGCTCTCGGCCGACCCGGCGTGGCGGATGCCGCTGAGCTACCAGGTCGGCCTCTGCTATGAGCGGCTGCGGATGATCGACCTGGCCCGCGCATCCTACCAGTCAATCGTCGACGCCGCCGCGGCGGCCCCCCAGGCAAAGGGTGCCGCGGCGCCCGGCGCGTCCATCGATATGAATGAGCTCGCCCGGATGGCCAGCTGGCGTATGGAACATCTGGAGTGGAATGAGCGGACCGAGCGCCAGCTCACCGTATTCTTCTCCACCGGCTCGCCCCAGGGCGAAAAGCACCACACCCTTGCCACCACAAATGACACCCCTGCTAGCCCTGCAGAAGCACCAGGAGCTGTGCAATGAGCTGCACGAGCTGACGCTCGAGGAGAACCGATTCCTACAGGAGCACCGGAGGCCGCCCGACGCGGGGCTGCTCGAGCGCAAGAAGGCCATGCTCGTCCGCCTTGACGAGACCCTGGCGGCGCTCCGGGGCGCGTCCCGGGAGGGTTCGAGCGCCACGGAGTTCCGGCAGGCGGTCGAGAAGACCCGGTCCCGGATCCTCCAGATCCTGCAGCTTGACCGGGAGAACGAGCAGCTCCTGCTCCGGTATAGCCTGACGGGGAGCCGGACTCCTGCCGTTCCGGCCCCAGCCCCAGCCCCTTCGGCCCTCCAGAGCATCTACAAGCGCCATTCCTGACGGCGCGCCGGGGGAATTCCGGGCAGCGCTCCCAGGGCCGTGGTCTGGGCCGGGCGCAGGGGGCGACCCTCCCCGAAAGCGCCCACGGCTCACCTGAGCGCGAGCTCGATCGCCGCCGCCGGGTCGACACGGGTCGAGTGGCCGCGGCCCATGGACCTGCGTCTCTTGAACGCAGGGTACTCCTCCTGTGGGTGCGGGGCTCCAGGTCCTAATCGACGCAAGGGGCACTCCCCTTTAGCCGCCCTCGCCCAAGCCCAATCCGCGAAAGTTCCCCGCATTTGGGACGATAAGGTCGTAATGCCGCAGGACCCATCCGCATCGCCCTTCGGCACCCGCCTCTCTCCGGACGAGATCGTCCGGCTGCTGCGGTTCCTGCCGTCTGCGCCTCGGGTCCTCCCCAAGCTCAAGGGCCTCCTGAGCGACGGGAACTCCTCAATGGCGGAGGTGGTCTCGCTCATCAGGCTCGACCCGGGCATCGCCGCGCGCGTCCTTCAGATCGGGAACAGCGCTTATTTCAGCCAGGGAATGCGGTGCTACACGGTCGACGAGGCGGTGAACCGCGTGGGTTACGACCAGGTCTACGAGCTCGTCGCCGTGGCCGTGTCGTCGCAGGTGCTGATCCGCCCGCTTGCCACCTACGGGATCGAGGCGGACGACCTCTGGAGGAGGAGCGTCGCGTGCGCCCTTTCAGCCGAGCTCCTGGCCGACCGCCTCGACGTCAGCCGGGACGTCGCCTACACGATCGGCCTGCTCCACTGCATCGGCCTCGTGGCCATCGACGAGTGGGTCTTCCGCCAGCAGCTCGGGCTGTTCCTCACCGGCGGCGACCTCCCGCTCGAGACCCGCGAGGCGGAGCGCGCGACGCTCGGATTCCACAACGCCGAGGCCGGGGCCGCGCTGCTCAGGTTCTGGGAATTCCCGCCCGTGATGTCGGAGCCCGTGCGCTGGCAGTACCTGCCGCGCGGGACCGCTGCGCATTTCCAGCTCTCCTGCCTCCTGCACCTGGCAAAATGGATCCGGAACGCCGCATGCCATGACGGAGAACCGTCCCCCCTGCCGGACGCCCAGCTCATGCGCGCCCTGAAGGTCACGCGCACCCACATGCAGACGATGGCCGATGAGGTGCGGGTTCGCCTTGACGGCGTCGACTCCCTGCTCGACTCCGGCCTTCCCCGAAAGTCCTGCCTCATGTTTCCGAACGGGGAGCGCGAGATCACGGGCCACTCGGTGACGCGGAGCTTCATCGACCGGTACGCCTGAGCGGCATTGCCCCGGGCCTCGCCACTTTGGCTGGCGGGCGCGGTCCTAGGGCGCCAGTCGGGCGGTGCGGATGAAATCGAGGCTCGGGAAGTTCTTCCCCAGGTAGGCGTTGCCCTGCGAGGTTATCAGGTCCTGGTCGGGCGCCTCGCCGTACCCCGTGAAGAACCGGTCCACGTTCTCCATCCCGGAGACCACCCTTCCTATCGGCACGAAGCGCTGCTGGTCCAGGTTCCGGTTGTCCGCGAGGTTGATGAATAGCTGGCTGGTCCGGGAGTCCCGGTCGGAGGTCATCGCGAACACCACCGTCCCCCGGACGTTCGAGTTTCCGGGGACCACGGCGTCGTCCTTGATCGGGCTGTCCCAGGCCTTCGTCCTCTCGGGCGTGCCGGACAGCCCGAATTGGGCCACGAATCCCGGGACGACCCGGAAGAAGCGCGCGCCGTCCAGGTAGCCCGCCTTCACCATGCTGTAGAAGCGGTCGGCGCCGATCGGCCCGCTGGCGCGGGTGACCTCTATCACGACGGTGCCGCGGGAGGTGTCGAGCGCGACGCGGAACGAGGCCGGCGCGGTCTCGTTGGGGGGACGGTGCACGTCGGCGACGCACGACGCCAGGATTGCCGCGGCGGCGGCAAGGATCGCAGGGAGCTTCATGGAGGATCGCGGTTTTCTCTGGGATTTTATCCGGCGGGCGGCAACACCCTAGACCGATATTACATGCCTGTTGAACAGTAACTTACATTACAACGCGGGAGGACTGGCAAGGCTAAACCCATGGCCTTCGGCCGGGGGCATCGCTTCCTCCACCCCTTCCCGTGCGCGCTAAAGGTCAACGACATGCGTACCGTTATATAGGATGGAGCCACCCCGCCCCATGGACGATCTCGCTCACCGCAAATTCACGGGCCGGTTCTGCAACGCTCACCCCGACAAGGTGACTGCGGCCGCCATTGAGGCGGCGCTGAAGCAGGCGGAAAGCGCCCTGACCCATGGACGCCTCCTGAGCCCCTCCGAGGCCATGGCGATCGCCCTCGGCCATGGCAGGGGCAAGGAGACCCTCTTCTCGATCGCGCGCACGGTCGCCTGGGACACGGGCGGCGACCAGGACGACATCCTCAGCTACCTCGGCGAACGATATCCCAACTACGCCTGAACGCGGAGGCCCTACACGCGCCGCAACAGGGTCAGCCGCCCGATCGGCAGCCATTCCGCGACGAGGATGTCCCCGTTCTGGAGGAAGATGGCTGCGTGCGGCGTGATGAATTTTCCCGGCGTGAAGTCGCCCCGGGCCTGGCCCCTGCGCGAGCCGACCTTGCCGTTTATCGCAATGCCGTCGCCGAGCTGCGCGACAACCTTGTAGTCGCGGTCGAGGATGCAGACCTGGCTGTCGAGGTCGGGGCAGACCATCAGGTCGCCGCGGATGTCAAAATGGCAGGGCATCCGGAGCCTTGTGTCGTCCTTGACCGTCAGCAGGTGCCTCCCGTCAAGGGTGAAGGTCTGGAGGCGGCGGTTGCCACGGTCGGCCACGACCAGCACGGGGTCGGGACCTCGCGTGTCGACCCACTGCCCGTGCGGGTTGTCGAGCTCGCCGTCGCCGTGCCCCGGCCGGCCGATCTCGCCCAGGAACGCGCCCGACGCCGAGAAGCGGAGCATGTGGCTGGAGCCGTACCCGTCCCCGACATAGAAGTCCCCGTTCGGCGCAAACGCCACGTTCGTCGGCACGAAGTCGATCGGGGCGCCCGCGTAGGCGGGGTCCTCGCGAGGGTACCCGTGCTGCCACAGGACCTCGCCGCCCAGAGTCGTCTTCACCACCCTGCAGCGGTTGATGTCGCAGTGGTACAGGTGCTCGGACGTCCCCTCGCGGCGAAGGTTCAGCCCATGCGCACCCCCACGGAACTCCTCGCCGAACGCGCGCAGGTACCTTCCGGAGGAGTCGTAGACAATGATCGCCTCGCCCCGCATGCTCGACCGGTTCACGGTGTGCGCGACATAGATGTTCCCGGCGGCGTCCTGGCAGAGGCCGTGCGTGTCCCCCCAGACGAGGCCCTCCGGGGGCAGGAGCCAGTCGTGAACGCACTCGTAGGTGTGCTCACCGGAACCGACGATCGGCAGGACGGAACCGGACTTGTCCGAGGCGCGGACAAAGAACGCGGGGACGGTGGAGGCGGCCGTGGCGGCCGCGCACCGTGTGATGAAGGATCTCCTTGTTATCATGTTCATAAGTTCAGTTGACCTTCGGGGGGGAGGCCGGGCCCGCCGCGGCCGCCTCAGCGGGTTTCGTGTCGAGGTTCAGCGACTCGCCCGTGTTTCCCTCGAATCGCTCGGCCCCGATCCGGCGCCCGAGCTCCGCCTGCTCGGACTTCCACCTCGCGATCCTGCGCTTGTCGACCAGCGCCTCGCCGAGGGCCCTGGAGGCCGCCGGGGTGACGGCCGTCTGCCACAGGTAGAGGGAGCGCAGCCGCGGCAGGGCGCGAAGCGCGCCCATCCCGGCGTCGGTCACGGCCGTCCCGCGGAGGTTCAGGTACTCCATCTGCCTCAGGCTGGAGAGCCTCACAAGCCCCGGGTCGGCGATCCTCGTCTGGTCAAGGTGGAGGCGCTCGAGCCCGTGCATCGCGGCGAGTGCCGCAAGTCCGTCGTCTGTGACCGAGGTGCCCCCGAGGTCCAGCCAACGGATGGCCGGCGCCACCGGGGCCAGGAGTCCCAGCTCGCGGTCCCCGAACGCCCTCCCGGCGGGGCGCGCGTTGACCTCGATCCAGGGACCGACCGGCGAAAGCGGCCGGACGATGATCCCCAGCTCTCCCGCGACCCGCGCCGCCTGCGCAAGGGTCGCGGCGCGGTCGGGCGGGGGCGTCGCCTCGCCGCCCAGCCGCTCCTCAAGTATCCCCGCGACGATCGGAGGCAGGTCGAGCCCGGCAACGGCGCCGTCTCGGGGCGCCCCCGCGCCCACCCACCACTCGAGGACCGTGAGCTCGTCGTCGGAGAGCTGGGGCTTGCCCCGGGGCGGCATGTGCTCCTTTGCGTCGGAGGGAAGGTCAATCCTGAGGACCAGCGGGCTCGCGGCCAGGTCCCCCGGCTTGATCACGGGCCCATGCTTGCCCCCCTTCGAGAGCAGCTCCCACGAGTCCAGGCGCAGGCCCCCGTTTCCCTTGGCCGGGCCGTGGCAGCTCGCGCAGCGGTCGCGAAGGATGGGACCGACCGCGTCGGCAAAGACGACCGCGCGTTCGAATCCCACGGCCGCCTTCCTTGCCTCGGGGGGGGGCGCGATCCCAAGCACCCGTGCGAGCGCGGGGGGCATGCGGGAGGTCAGGTAGTCGCTCCCGTGCGTGATCTTCCCGCCGGCGTGGCCCGCCATGACGACGAGCGCGAGCGAGGAGGCGAGAGCCAGGGCGTAAAGGCTACCCCACCGGTGCACGGCCAGGGCGGCTAGGCAGGCGCATGCGGCGCAGATCCCGAGCAGCTGGTGCCGGTGGACGAGGGCGGAATCGTAGTCGCCGCCGTGGGCCAGAAGCCACCCGAGCGCCGCGACAATGATTGAGGAACACGCTCCGAGCGCGAGGATCAGCGTCCGCTGCCCCCCGGTCAACGCGGGCAGCCACGCGAACGCCCGCGCGCGCGACAGGAGCCCCGCCAACTCGAGGGCGCCCAGCAGCAGCAGGATCCCGATAGGCAGGTGGACCAGTACCGGATGGAAATGCCCGAGGAATGCTCCGAGATGGTCCACGTTCGGCCCGCGTTCAGGTGAAGATCCCCTTTGCCACCTTGCCATGCACGTCCGTCAGCCGGAAGTCGCGGCCGCCGTAACGGTACGTCAGCTTCTCGTGATCCAGTCCCATCAGGTGCAGCATCGTGGCGTGCAGATCGTGAACGTGCGTCCGCTTCTCGACCGCGGCGATGCCGAACTCGTCGGTAGCGCCATAGGTCATCCCGCCCTTGACGCCGCCGCCGGCCAGCCAGACCGTGAAACCCTGAGAGTGGTGATCGCGTCCCTTCGCTCCCTGGGCCGTCGGCGTGCGGCCGAATTCGCCGCCCCACAGGACGAGCGTATCGTCCAACATTCCGGTGCGCTTCAGGTCGGTCAGCAGGGCGGCGATGGGCTGATCGACCAGCTTCGCCTTGGCCGCGTGGGCCGTGGCATCGCCGTGATCGTCCCATGGTTGACCGCCGCCGGTGAAGATCTGCACCATGCGGACGCCGCGCTCCAGCAGCCGCCGCGACAGTAGGCACGCCTCTCCGAACTGGCCCTTACCATAGAGATCGCGTGTCGACTGCGTTTCCTTGCTCAGGTCGAAGACGTCCTGCGCCTCGAACTGCATGCGGAAGGCCATCTCCAACGATTGGATGCGTGCCTCCAACGGGTTATCGCCGCTGCGTTGCGCCAGGTGCATCTCGTTGAGCTGCTTGAGCAGGTCGAGCTGCTCACGCTGGGCGGCGCGAGTGAGGGATCCGTTATGCAGGTGGGGAATGACCGACTTCGGGTCGAGCGACGAGTTGTTGATGTGGGCGCCCTGGAAGATGCCGGGCAGGAAGCTGTTGGCCCACAGCTGCGGTCCGACCACGGGCTTGCCGGGACAGAAGACGACGAAGCCCGGCAGGTTCTGGTTTTCGGCGCCGAGGCCGTAGAGTAGCCATGAGCCCATCGAGGGCCGAATGGGCTGGTTGTCGCCGCACGTCATCATGAGCAGCGACGGCTCGTGATTCGGAATGTTGGTGTGCATCGAGTTGATGACGCACAGGTCGTCGGCGCACTTTGCGACGTTCGGAAAGATCTCGCTGACGTTGAGCCCGCAGCGGCCGTGCCGGGCGAACTTGAAGGGCGACATCATGAGCGTGCTGCCGGTGACGCGCTCGGTCTTCGTCGCGCTGGTCGGCGGCTTCTGGCCGTTGTACTTCTCCAGGGACGGCTTGTAGTCGAAGGTATCGACGTGCGACGGGCCGCCGTTCATGAAGAGGTGAATGATCCGCTTGGCCCGCGCCGGGAAGTGCGTCGACTTCGGCGCCAGGGGATTCCGACCGGGTGCGATAGCAGCCGGTGCCGCAGCAAGCAGGCCCGCGTCGGACAGAACCGAGGCGAGGCCGAGCGTACCGAGGCCGGTGCCGGCGCGGCTCAGCATTTCTCGTCGAGTGATTGGCAGCATATCGCCCTCGCAGATTTTTGTGTAGGACGGATTTTCAATCCGTCCCGCTCGATGGACGGATTGAAAATCCGTCCTACACCTACATCGCCTTAATCTGTGTAGGACGGATTTTCAATCCGTCCCGCTCGATGGACGGATTGAAAATCCGTCCTACACCTACATCGCCTTAATCGACGTACAGAAACTCATTCCCCGCCAGCAGCACCTGGGCATAGCGCTCCCAGCGTGTCAGTTGGTTGCTCTTGGCCTCCGTCGGATCGTCCTTGCCGCCGAGGAAGCGTAGGGCCAGCACGACCTCCGCGTCCGACGCGGGCCGGCCGTAGGTCAGGAGATAGGCGCGTCGAACGCGCTCGGTGTCGTCGGGCGATTCCTTTTGCACGCGCGCCGCCAGCGCTTTCGCCTGGCCGATGAAGAACGGGCTGTTGAGCACGAATAATTGCTGCTGCGGTACCGTCGTGTCGACGCGGCGCTCGCTGGAAATGTTCGCGTCCGGGAAGTCGAAGAGCCGAAGGAGACCATTCAATTCGTGCCGACTGACCTTGGCGTAAACCGTACGGCGGCGATTCGAGACCGAGCCGAGGTCCGTCGTCGGACCGCCGAAGCTCGGATCGAGTTGCCCCGAGACGGCCAGCAAGGCGTCGCGCCAGTTCTCAACGTCGAGCCGGCTGCGGCTGGCGCGCCAGAGAAGGTTATTGTCGGGATCGACGACTTGTGGATCGCGGTTCGCCGCTTGCGGCTTAGCATCGTCGACCGAGGAGAGCTGATAGACCTTCGACAGCATGATCTCGCGGTGTATTGCCTTGATCGACCAACCTGAGGCGACGAAGCGCGTGGCCAGGTAATCGAGCAATTCGGGATGCGTGGCCCGTTGCCCCAGCTGGCCGAAGTTGGAGGGAGTGGCGACGATGCCCCGGCCGAAGTGCCACTGCCAGAGCCGGTTCACCAGCACGCGGGCCGTCAATGGGTTGTCCTTGCTGGCGATGGCGTCGGCCAGTTCAAGCCGGCCGCTCCCCTTGGTGAAGCGCTCCGGATGACCGCCGGTCAGCACGTGCAGGAAGCGGCGCGGGGCCAACTCACCCTGGTCCGCCGGGTTGCCGCGCACGAGGACTTTCATGTCGGCTGGCGTACCTTCACCGATGCCGTGAGCCGTCGCCGGGGTTGGCGGCAGATCCTTCTTCAGCCGGTCCAGCTCGGACTTCATCGTCTCCAGCCTCGACTTCTTTTCGGCGTTGAGACGAGCCATCATGCCGGTGTCGGTGATCGGATAGACGCCGTTATCGGCGAAGAGGAAGCCCACCATGTCCTGCCGCAACCGATCGGCGCTTCCATTGGCTCCCTTCTTTACGATGGGAGCCAGGGCGTCGTTCGCGGCCATTCCGGCGCGGATCAATGTCAGAAACGCCTCAGCCGCCTTGCGAACCTCTGGAGTCACCTCGACCGCTTTGCCCTTCGCCGGCAGCGGCAACTTGCGGAAGGCGTCCAGCGTGGGAATGCCCTGGGCCGTCTTGCTGTCCGGCTGGAGTGCCTTGAACCAGCGGTCGAGCACGGCGACGTCGAGCTTATCGAGAGTTGCCTGTTCCGCCGTGCTGTATTTCGGATTGCTCTGCCGATGGGCCCGGACCTGCCAGACGGCCAGCATGTACGGCACGACCTCGTCCATCCTGGGTTTCGCCCACTGTAGCTTCTCTTGACGGACGAACTCTTTCATCTGCTTGTCGGAGGCGTCGAGCTGCTTCTGCATGCTCTCGAGTCGGTCGGTCACTTCCTTGGTGGCAAGCGGTACGTTGGCGAGCTTCGTGCTCTGGAAGACGCCGGCCAGCGAGTAATAATCCAGCGTGGGGATGGGATCGAACTTGTGATCGTGGCAGCGCGCACAGGAGACGGTGAGGCCGAGGAAGGCCTTGGTCATCGTGTCGATGCGGTCGTCGATCTCGTCGGCCGCGGCGCGGTCGTTGCCCTTGTAGTACTGGGCGCCGAGTCCGAAGAAACCGAGAGCCGCCTTGTCGCCGATGCGGTCTGGTTGATGCTCCATCAGATCCGCTGCGATCTGGAGCTTGACGAAGCGGTCATACGGCATGTCGGCGTTGAAGGCGTCGATGACCCAGTCGCGATAGCGATACGCCTCGGTGTTCGGTTTGACGCCGAAGGTGTGCGCCTGATCCTCGGCGTACCGGGCCACATCGAGCCAGTGCCGTGCCCAGCGTTCGCCGTAGTGCGGCGAGGCGAGCAGACGGTCGATGACGCTCTCGAACGCCTTGGGCGATTTGTCGGCGAGGAAGGCGTCGATCTCTTCCGGCGTCGGCGGGAGGCCGGTCAGGTCGAACGTCGCCCGGCGGATCAACGTGCGCTTGTCGGCGACGACGGCCGGGTTCAGGCCTGCTGTTTCCAGCCGCGCGAGAATGAAGCGATCGATCTCGGTCGTCGGCCAGCTGCCGTTCTTCACCGCGGGGCTGGCCGGCTTGCTCACCGGCTGGAACGACCAGAATTTGCGAGCCTCGTTCCAATCGACGTCGGCAGCGACGGCGTTGTGGGGTAGGCCAAGTGCGGCGGCGCACAAAGCGGCCAGGTGCCACGATTTCATGAGATTCGGCTCCTCAAACGGTCGGCGGGCGGATCAGGCAGGGGGGGGCGGCTGGCGGGAGAGTCAGGGCGGCGCGCATGCCGCACGCAGACTATCATACCAGAGGTGCGGACGGAGGAAACAGAAAAACCGGAGAAAAATACGCCGACGCATTGTTTAGCCGCGAGCGTTCGGCGAGCGCTGGCCCAGCGCTCGCCGAACGCTCGCGGCTAAACGACGTTTTCGTGAACCTTACGACGGCTGAACACGTCCACCCTGCATCGATGCGACAGATACCACGGGCGAAATGATCTGTCACGAACGCCGAGTACGCCGGTAGAAGAAATCGACGGCTCATGGCGGCACCGGCGATCGAGAGGCGACGATACCGATTCCGGGGTGGTTGCTGTTGGTAGCAACACTCGGCTCTGAACCGAGAGGTCGAACGTTCGATTCGTTCCCCCGGAACTGCACGGCACAGTACGCAAATCGGCAAAGCGGCCAGGCTCAAACCCCGGTGACGGTTGTGGGTTCGACTCCCACCTGTGCTACTCGATCATTGCTAACCTGAATGGCGCACCGTCTGACACAAGCCTGACGCGCAAGCGAAGGTTTGGCAAGGTGTTACCTTCGCTTGCGCGTCAGGTTTGTGTCAGACGGTGCGCCCGCCGGGCCGTGCGCAATCCAGGCTAAGCCGTAAGCGGCGAATCATTGCTCTCATGGCGGAACCTGGCAGACGCGTTGGCCCGAGGAGCCAATTCCGTAACGGAGTCCCGGTTCGAATCCGGGTGAGAGCGCTGACCGGGACGGCGGGTCGTCAGCGGTCGGCAGGAAAGACAGGCCGGGAGTCGTGCCGATTGTCGCCATGCCGCCCCTTGACGCCCCGCCGTCCGTGCTGGCGCTGCGGGCTAGCCTGGATTGCGCACGGCCTAGAGAAATGGCGGGCACGCTGTTCGCACAAGCCTGACGCGCAAGCGAAGGTAACGCCTTGCCGGCCCTTCGCTTGCGCGTCAGGCTTGTGTAGGATGGTGCGCCATTCAGGCTAGATCGCTTCCGCCCCGATGGTGAAAAGGATCATCATTCCGCGCTTCGAACGCGGCGTTGTGGGTTCGAATCCTGCTCGGGGTATTCTGCTCTCGGAGATGGTGTTTGTGGTGTAGCGGTTGGCACGCCTGCCTGTGAAGCAGGAAGTACGGGTTCAACTCCCGTCAGACACCCTTGCGTTCGCCGACGTGGCTCGATGCAGAAAGGCGCCGCTCTCGTAAGGCGGTCCATGCCGGTGCGAAGCCGGCCGTCGGCTCTCTCACGTCATTTCCCGGCAGCGCCGCAGCACGACGAGCGTCCCCACCAGGATCGATACGTTCTTCGTCAGCGGCCCAAATGGATGGAACCAGAGCAGCGCGTCGTAGCGCGTGACCAGGACGATGATGACAACCAATCCCACAGCGTAACTGACGAACAACGCGAACAACATGCGGCCGCGCAGCACCAAGGCGGCGACCGCCGAGAGCATCTGCGCGACGCCGACGATGCGCAGGAGCAAGCCGACGTCGCCGAATGGGACGAACGGCCCCACGATCTCACGCAACTCACGGGCCTGGAACACCACACAGGGAAACAGGCCATCCGTGAACCAGATCAGCACCATGCCGCAGCGCAGCAGCCACCACGCGCGCGGCGACCAGCCTTCGCGCTCCAGAAGCCAGATCGTTCCGAGCATCGCTAGCAGCGGTAGATTTTTCCCCAGCACGCCGAACGGATCCCACAAGAGTTCTGTGTGTGTCACGCCGAGGATGACGGTGAACGCCACAATCGCGGCGACCTGCACCAGCACCAGCCACGTCGCCGCCCGGCCAAGCAGGACGCGCAAGCCGAGCAGCACTTCGCCGATACAGGCCGCGACCATCACCCAGTCAGGCATTCCGAGCGGTTGCAGATACTTCACGCCCTCTGCGCGGTAGTGCGGGTGCAGCACGGCAAGCCCCGTCGCCAGCCAGATGAACGCGACACCGGCGCGCAGCCACCGACTGTCGAGCAGAGAGGATTCGGACGGCAGTGCGAAGGGCATGAGACTCTCAGCCGCTTGCGGCTTAGCAGGTCCCTGCTAAGCCGCAAGCGGCACAGGGAAGTAGTTTCTCGGCGATCCCCTCAGTTCTCAGGGCGCTAGACGCTTTCCGGCGTGTTCGTGCAACCCGGCCCCGGCGGCGTCAAAAACTGGCGCACCACCTCCGCGAACACTTCCGGATGCGTGTAGCTCGGCATGTGGCCGCAGTCCTCGATCACCACGCGGCCGGCGTTCGGCAATCCCTCCAAAAGCATCTCCTCGCAGACGCGCGGCACCACACGGTCGCGGTCGCCGCAGAGCAGGAGCACCGGTTGACGCACCTCCGGCAGCAGCGGGCGCAAATCGAGAGCGTCCAGCAGGAGCGCTTGCCGTGCGAACGCCGCCGTGCGCGACCGTCCCGTGTTCGCGACGAAGTGCTTCCACACGTCCGGTGTGCGCCGGGCGAAGTAGAACTGGTTTACTTTGTGCAGTGCGCGCTGACGCAACGGCAGCGAAGCCGTCGAGCCCGGCAGGAAACGGCCGATCCAGGCGAGAACGTACTCGATGCGCCGCAACGGCCTGCGCGCCATGCCGCCTTGCAGGATTGCGCGCGGTAGCCGTTCCGGCTTTTCACGCAGCGCCTTCAGGACCACCGTCGAGCCGAACGACGATCCAAGTGCGTAACAGCGCCCGGCGTCGAGTCGCTCGAGCAGTGTCCAGAAGTCCTCGACGAGATCGTCGTGGGTGATCCGACGCAAGCGGGCGCCGTCGCCGAGGGTGCCGGGCAGATCGTAGGCGATGCAGCGAAAATGAGCAGAAAGACGCGAGATCGGTTGGAGGAATGACAGCGCGGTGTCACCAGCCCCGTGAACGAATACCAGCGGCGGCCCCTCGCCCCAGGTGTAGTACGGCATGCGATAGCGACTGGTAGCGCAGACGCCGCGCTTCGCCTCACGACGAAAGCGTTCCAGCGCCTCCGCGAGGACGATCGGCGCAGCCGTCGCCTGGACGGCGCAAGCGTCGGGAGGACAGGTCAAACCACAGGGATGATCGCAGTGATTGGCGTCGGTCATGGATTGGTCTATGTTTAGCCGCGAGCTTCTGCGAGCGCTGGAGAGTCCAGCGCTCGCAGAAGCTCGCGGCTAAACGAGGTTTCGATATTACTTCGGCGGGGCCGGCACGGCGACGATGCCCGGCGACGCGCTGATCGCCTTCGCCACGGTGCCGTCGGCCACCTTCCAGATCTTCACCTCGCCGTTCCAGGTGCCGGAGGCGACGAGAGTGCCGTCCGGGCTGATTGCCACCGCGAACACCTGATCGGTATGGCCGCTCAGCGTTTTCAGGGCCGCTCCGCTATCAGGGTTCCACAACTTCACCGTCATGTCCTCGCTGCACGTCGCCAGCAGCGGCAGCTTGGGATGCTGGGCCAGCTTCAGGATCGGCTTCGTGTGACTGCCGAGCGCCTTGACCGCCTTGCCGCCGGCGTCGCCACCGGCGTTCCACGAGCGGAGCTGGTTATCGGAGCCGGCCGAGAAGCCGACCTTACCGTCGCTCTTGACCGCCACGCCGTTGACGCTCGCCTGGTGATCCGGGAATGTCAGCACCGATTCCTTCGTCGTCAGGTCCCACACCTTGGCGGTCTTGTCGCGGCTGCACGTCAGCAGATGCTTGCCGTCCGGCGAAAAGGCGACGCCGAAGACCCAGTCGGCATGGTTCTCGATGCTCTGCTCCAGCTTGGCCTTGTCGTAGCCGGGGCTGAGATCCCACACGTTGACGACACGGTCGCAACCGCCGGAGGCCAGCTTTTTGCCGTCGGCACTGACGGCGAGACACTGTACTTCATCGTCGGCCTCCAGCAGCTTCGCCACCATCACCTTGGGATCGTTGACGCCGTCGAGGACGAGAATGCCGTTCTCGGTCTTGCCGGCAGCGTTGATGTCGTAAATGCGCACGTCGCCTTCCTCACCGGGCCGGCCGCCGGCAACGGCCAGCTTGCCGTCGGGCAGGAAGACCATCGCCATCGCCCGCCGGCAGCGCGTGTAGATGCGTTTCTCCAGCTTGCCGGTCTCGACGTCCCAGACGGTGAGCTCGTGATGGCCGCTGGAGACGAGCTTCTTGTTGTCCGGCGTGAAGGCCAGGGCATTGATCTGCACGGGGAACGGATAGATGGCGAACGGTGTCGGCGGCTTCCAGCGGGTGCGCAGCTCGCGCTGAAGGTCGGCATTCTTGGCGATGCCGTTGTCGAGCTTGGCCCCCTCCTTGATCCACTGTTCGAGGACGGCAAGCTTCGCAGGCGCCAGCGCTTCGCTGTTCTCCTTCGGCGGCATGCGCGAGGCGTCCTTGGCCTTCAGCAGCTGTATAATCAGGCTCTTGTCCGGCATGCCCGGCTCGAGCGGTTCGTCGTGGATGCCGCCTTTCATGAACGTCTCGAACTTGGTCATGTCGAGCTTGCCCTTGGGGTTCTTGGCCCCGTGGCAGCCGAAGCAATTCTCCTTGAGAATCGGCGCGACGTCGTTGATGAAGCTGACCGGTCCCTTCGGCTGGGCGGACGCCTGTTGCGGCATGCCGAAGAGAAGCAGGAACGCGATCGCCGTGCCGAGCGCGAAGCACAGCCAGCAAAAGCAGGTGTGAGAGCGGAACATGACTGGAGACTCCGGGGTGGGTTGCATCGGTCGGGCGCTGACGGCGGGGGGGATGCGGGCGTGAGAAGTATTATACAGCGTGCGTGGGTAGGTTGGCGAGAGAAAAGTGATACCGCCGCGAAACTCTGTTTCGCATTCGCTTGGCACTACAGCGCTAGCCTGAATTGCGCACAGACTAGAGAAATGGCGGCCAGGCTGTTTACATAAGCCTGACGCGCAAGCGAAGGNNAGACGGTGCGCCATTCAGGCTAGCTTACACGTACCTCCTGGGTCGCGTAGCGACCTTGTGACGGTAGGCAGGTCCTTCAGGGCCTGCCTTGGCACGAGGCAAGGTCTGCGTCGCGTAGCGACGTTTGACTCGCACGTCGCTACGCGACGCAATGGCCTGGGCGACCCCGTTGCAGGCCCTGAAGTGCCTGCCTACCGTCAAGCGGTCGCTACGCGACCCAGGTTGGACAGCTGTAGTGTTAGCCGGGTCTCCCGTGCTCATTCCTGCTTCTTGCGGCAACCGAACTTGCGTGCCAGGTAGCGGTCGCCGAGCCAGCCGCCGACGGCTTCATCCAGCGCCAGAAACGGCCGCACGAACCAGGGCAGCAGCAGTTCGGCCTTGCGCTTCACCAGCAGCTCGATGATGCGATCCACGCACTTCTCGACCGGCCAGACACGAAACGGCGGCGGCGGCGGCGTCTCGTAAGGTCGGCCGTCCGGCCCCAGCACGTTTTCGCGCAGCGGCGTATCGACGAATCCCGGCGCCACCACGCCAACATGGACGCCGGCCGGCGCGAGCTCCAGCCGCAGACTGGCGAACAGTCCTTGCACGGCGAACTTGCTCGCTCCGTAGATGGCGTAAAACGGGGTGCCGCGTTTGCCGCTCAGACTGGTGATTGCCGCGAGAGAACCCTCCGTCTTCTTCAGATGCGGGATGGCGCAGTACGCCGGGTAGAGCGTGCCGAAGAAGTTGACGCGCATCACCCGCTCCAGGGCGTCGAGATCGGAGTCGGCGAACGGGCCGCGCATCGACACGCCGGCACAGCAGAGCAGAATGTCGAGCCGGCCGAAGCGTTCGACCGTGGCCTCGACCGCACGCCGGCACTGTTCGCGGTCGGTGACGTCGGTCGGGATTGCGAACGCCTCGCCTCCCTTGGCTGCGGCTTCGTTGGCGACAGCTTGCAATTTCTCCGTCGTGCGGGCGGCCAAACCGAGACGCGCGCCGAACGACGCCAATCGCAGTGCCGTCGCTCGGCCGATGCCGGACGAGGCGCCGGTAATGAGCGCGACCTTGCCCTGGAAGATGTTCATGCGGGGATTATAGGAGGCCGCGCGGGTCGGATTGAGACAGGTTAGCCCGACGCGCCAGCGAGCGAGGGTCGAGCCGCAACCCTCGCTGGCGCGTCGAGCTAACCTGAATGACGCACCGTCCTACACAAGCCTGACGCGCAAGCGAAGGACTGGCAAGGCGTTACCTTCGCTTGCGCGTCAGGCTTGTGCGAACAGCGCGCCCGCCATCTCACTAGGCCGTGCGCAATATAGGCTAACATGACCCATAGCTCATCCCTGGACTGCGCGAGCGTACTCGCGGAACCCGGGGCTACTCACCGCGCAAGTTTCCCTCCATCCCGCGTTCTACGCGTATCATTCCAGTACGCCGCACCATAACTTCGACATCGGCCACGGATCGTTGCGCGCGCTCCGACTTTCGAGCCGCGCACGCCCGACGATCCCCAACCAGGAGGAGACTCCCTCATGCGTCGAACGCACCTGTTTCTCGGTCTAATCCTCGCTACCACCGTGACGACCGTCGTCGTCTGGAGAACTCGAGCCAACCAGGGACCAGCGAAAGCATCGGCCCCGCAGCCCCCCGAACTACCGGGGGAACCGCCGCAGGCACAGGCCCGCGCCCTGCCGTTGACGCAGGTCGTCCTCTTCAGCACCGGTGTCGCCTACTTCCAGCGCGAGGGGACCATCGACGGCGACGCGCGCATCGATCTCACCTTTCCCGTCGGCGATGTGAACGACCTGCTGAAAAGCCTCGTCTTCCACGACCTGGGCGGCGGCAAGGTGCGGGCCGTCAGTTACGACGGTCAGGAGCCGGTGGACCGGACGCTCAAGGCGTTCGCCCTCGACCTGACCTACAACCCGACGCTCGGCCAGCTGCTGAACCAGGCGCGCGGCGAGAAGGTCGAGGTCTTTCTTCAGAACACCGTCAACCAGCCCGCCACGATCAGCGGCGTCATCATGGGCATGGAGTCGCAGCAGCAGCCCGACGCCAAGGACCGGTCGCACGAGGTGGAAGTCCTCAATCTGGTCTGCGCCGAGGGCGTGCGCGCCGTGCCGCTCAGCCAGGTCAGCCGATTTCGCTTTCTGAATCCGACGCTCGACGCCGAGTTCCGCAAGGCGCTCGACGTGCTGGCGACGGCCCACAACAGTGCCAAGCGCACCGTCAGCCTGCAATTCACAGGCGAGGGTAAGCGCAAGGTCAAGATCGGCTACGTCCTCGAAAACCCGATCTGGAAGACGAGCTATCGCCTGATGCTCGACAAGAAGGAGAAAGCATCGCTGCAAGGCTTTGCCGTCGTCGAAAACACGACCGACGAGGATTGGAAGGACGTGCGTCTGGTGCTGGTCTCGGGTCGGCCGATCTCGTTCCAGATGGATCTGTATCAGCCGTTGTTCCTGCCGCGGCCGACGGTCGAGCCGGAGCGCTTCGCCTCTCTGCGGCCGCCCGTCTACCAGGGTGACCTGATGGCGGGTCAGCCGGGTGCGCAGCAGGTCGGCCAGCTCGGGCAGATCGGACAAATAGGACAGCTCGGACAATTAGGCCAGCTCGGACAATTAGGCCAGCTCGGACAGGTCGGGCAGCTCGGCCAGTCCGGCCAGCTGGGGCAGATGCCCACCGCACCGCCCATGCAATTGAGCGGCGGCCGCTATCAGCCGCAGCCCGGCTTGCAGGGCCAACCGGAGCCGCGTGTGCGCCTTTCCTTTGAGGAATTGCAGAAACGCCGCCAGGAACAGCAGGCCATCCGGGCGCAGGCAACGAAGACCGGAGAAGCCGTTGCCGCGGCGGACAGCAACGCTATCGAAGCAGCGTTTCAGGCCGAGGGCGCGGCCGAGGCGTACCGGTATCTCATCGAACAGAAACTGACCTTGCCGCGGCAGAAGTCCGCGATGCTGCCGATCGTGACGCACGCCGTCGATGCCGAGCGGGTCAGCATCTACAATCCATTCGTCAACATTCGCTTCCCGCTGCTCGGCGTCCGCTTCCGCAATACGACCGGCCAGCATCTCGCGCAGGGGCCGGTGGCAGTCTTCGAGGACGGTGACTATGCCGGCGACGCCCGCCTGCCCGACCTCTCGCCGGGTGAGCTACGGCCGCTCGGCTATGCCGTCGATCTCGCCATGGAGGTCAAGATCGTTGACGACTGGACGATCGGTCCGAAAGTTACCCTCAACGTTCGGGACGAGCAACTCGGCGTCCAGTTCACCAAACAGCACACGCGGAAGTACCTGATCCGCAACCGGTCGAAGGAAGAACGCCGCGTCGTCCTCGACCACCCGATCCGCGCCGGCTTGAGCCTGCATCAGGACAGCAAGCCGATCGAGACGACGCATAGTCGTTACCGCTTCCTGGTGGAGGCGGCGGCCGACAAAGCGACGACGTTCGCCGTTACCGAGGAAGAGAATAGCGCCTCGAACCATCCCTTCCATAAGCGGATGGGCGAACACGGCGAGCAGATCCGCACCGCGTCAACGGGTTTGAACATCGAGGTGGAAGCGATTCGCCGCGAATCAATCGCCGAGCTGGCCGGCGTGAGGATCGACAAGGGCGCAATCCTCGTATCAACGCGCTTCCGGCAGCAGACGGCCTATCGGGTGGACCACGGCACCGGCCAGAAGCTCGAGATCGCCCTACTCCACGCCACGCAGCCCGGCCGCACTCTCGACGGTGGGCAGAAGGTCGGGCAGAGCAACACGCTCTATCGTTTCGATTTCGAGGTTCCCGGCCGGACGGGCCAGCAGCTCGTCAACGAATCCTGGACGACAACGCAGCCGATCGCGCCGCCGTCGTCCGTTGACGATTTCGCAGCAATCCAGAACAGCGCGGCGGTCAGCGCGAAGGTCAAGGCGGCGCTGCGCGATCTCGGCGAGCGCCGCACCGTGCTCCGGCGTCTGGTGGATGAGATCGTCGAGCTGAAGCAGAAGCGCGACGCCATCGTGGAGGAGCAAACCCGGCTGCGAGCGAATATCGAGAAGGTGCCGAAGGAGTCGGCAGCGTTCAAACGCTATCTCGAGAAGTTCGATACGCAGGAAACCCAACTGGAGAAGCTGCACGAGGCGACGGAGACCAAGCGCTCCGAGGAGAAGAAGCTTCTGCGCGAGTTCGACATTTACCTGAAAGGGTTGAGCGTCGAATAGACGGGTTCGGCCTGGCGAGCGGGGGCGTCAGCCCTGATTCTGGATTCGCATCAGAATCAGGGGGCGGACGCCCCCCGCTCGCCAGAGGTTGATGAGAAATTGGAGCGCTGAGTTGTCTGGGTGGTTGTGGGCACGGTGGTCGAGGACGGGGGATTTCGTCACGGTGGTAGTGTAGGTTGTCGATACTCTCTCTGGTAGCCGGCGTCAAGGACGAGACGCGGCCTTTGCCCTTCAGCCAGGGAGGTCACGGATGACTCGATGGCTCGGTCGGTTTGGCCGCCTTCCGCCATTTGTCCTTCTCGCACTGGCGATCCTGGGGGGAGTCTTCGGGCTGATCGCGACGCGTGCCTGGGGCCAGACCGTTGTCCACGATGAGGCCCTCACCTGGTTCTGGATACTGCGCCCCCCGCCGAACAAGGGCCTCCGCTGTCCCGACCCCAACAACCACGTCTTGCACAGCTGCCTGGCTTACGTGTCCGTCCATGTTTTCGGCGAGTCCGCTCTGGGCCTACGCCTGCCGGCCCTCCTCGGCAGCCTGCTGTACCTGGTGAGCGTGTATCGCCTCGGCCGCCTCCTGTTTCGCGATTCACCGGGACTGGTCTTTTTCGTGCTCCTGATGAGCACGAACCCGTTCATTTTGGACTTCAACGTGGCGGCCCGCGGCTACGGATTGGCCCTGGGACTGACGCTCTACGCCACGGTCGAGGCCCTCTCGTGGTTGCTCAAAGACCCTCCCGGTCCAACCCCGGCCGAGCACGGTAGCACGATCCGCAAGATAGCGTTGGGGCTGGCGTTATCGAGCGCTGCCAACCTCAGTTTCCTGTTCGTCAACGCAGCGCTCGCGCTCTGTTTTCTGGCCATGCTCTGGATCGATGCCTGGCGCGCAGCGCCCGAGCGGGGATGGGCGCGCGCCTTCCGAGACACACGCTCGTTCGTCCTGATCGGCCTGTTTACCTTCCTCGCCTTGACCGGAGTTTTCCTGTACAAGGTCCGGGGGTCGGATTTCTCCGCAAGTACCCGTTCCTGGTCGGACGTGTTCGACAGTCTCGTCCTCCCCACGCTCCAGCACGGCGAGTTTGCCTGGCCTCTGGCGCCGGAATCCTCCTGGCAGCCGTTGCTGCGCACTCTCCTCGGCTGGCTCGTCACGTTCGGGGTGGTGGGCGGTGCCCTCTATGTCCTCTGCACGCTGCCGGGGACTCTCATGGAGCGCCAGCCACGCCTCCTGCCGCCCTGGCGCCGGGCCGCCCTCCTCCTGTGCGCAGTGAACAGCATCACCCTGCTCCTGATCGCCGTCAGCAATCGTCTGCTGGGGGTGCTTTTGCCCAGCGAGCGCATGGGCATCTACCTGATCGCCTTCAGCTTCTTGACGCTGATAGCCCTGATGTTGGGCTGGGTGGAGCGAACCCGCAATGTACCGGGTGCCTCCTGGCTGACGCTGCCGATCGTCGGTCTGCTCGGCCTGCTCATCGTGCAAAGCGTCAGCCATCTGTATTGTCGCCATTTTCACACCTGGCGCTACGACTCCGCCACGCGCGACGCCTTCCAGGCGCTGGTGAGGCACGCCCGAAGTGCAAATGAGCAGGAGAAGGGCTGCAAATTGCGAGTCAACGCGCACTGGCTCGTAAGCCCATCGCTGCGTTTCTGCCAGGCTGAGAGCTGCGAAAAGGTCCTGGAACTCGGCGAGCATGGCCGGGCGGTACCCTGGCACTCGGAAGGGATGGACTTCGACTACTATGTATTCTGCCTTCCCGTCGACGAACCGCTGGTGAGCAAGGTTGGGGCGAAGATCATCTTTCAAGACGACTTTTCCGGTTGTGCGGTCGGTGTGCTCGGCTCACACCCCGCGCATGAGGCGAACACGAAGGTCGTGGCGACAAGCCGACAGTAGAGAGCCGCGAAGGGTAAAACCATACGAGCCGTGACCGTGAGGGATCGCTGTAGCACGCGATTTCGAGAGCGCTCCCTAACGGTCGCGGTTCGTAAAGACCCTTCTCGGACAGACTCTAACCTGAATGGCGCACCGTCCTA
>PLXR01000160.1 GCA_003151495.1 Opitutaceae bacterium | reverse complement strand
CTTGGCGACGCAGGCGAGCCCGAAGGTGACCGCGCTCAGGGCGAAGCCCGCGGCCCCGGGGTTGCGCAGGTGCCGCCACCACGCGCCGACAGAGGCGAGCATGAAGAGCGCCATGCACACGTCCGAGGTCGCCAGCCCCCCGTGGGCCAGGATCGTGGGGCTGAACGTGAAGAACAGGAGCGACACGAACCCCCCCGCCGTGCCGAAGAGGCGCCTCGACCACAGGAAGACGAGGGCACCGAGGGCGACGCTGAGGAGGGCCGTCATCGCGCGGGCCGCCATCAGCCTCGGGAAATGGTCCTCCCCGGTCTCGTAGAAGAACTCGTGGCCCATCACCCATGAGTCGCTCTTCCTCCAGTACTCCTGGTCGAGCCCGGGGAACCTGGCCCCCGAGAGCCACGCGGGCAGCGCGACCCAGCGCTGCGGCAGGTTGCCGTTCTCGGGATGGAGCCTGTAGTCGTTCAGCTTCCAGTAGGTGAAGCCCCCGGTCAGGTGGACCAGCTCGTCGGAGGTCGTGCTCTCGCGCAGCTTGCTGGCGACCGCCAGAGTGAAATGGAGCGCGAGGAGGAGCGCCGCCGCTGCGAGGGTCCACGTCTTCCGGGTGGGGGCGCTCATGGGACCGGGACGGGCTCGTAGAGGGCCCGCATGACCTCGGCGTCCGTCAGCCTGAAGACGAGGAACGTGTAGCCCGGCTGGGCGACGGGCCTCCGTGCGCGCAGCACGTGGCAGAGCCTGGCGAACTGGTACTCCTCGAACTCGACGCCCTCCTGGTAGGTGAGCCTGGTCTTCGTGCCCTCGAGCTCGAGGACATGGGCCAGAAGCCCCCGGTAGTGCGCCTCCTTCTGCCGGTCCCAGGGGCCCCGCGCCTCCGTGTAGACCTGCTGGAACTGGGTCACGCTGATGATCCAGATGCCCCCCGCGAGGATCCCCGGGACCCCGCGCCTGCGGAGCTCGAAGTTGATGTCGCCGATGCGCGTGCCCTTGATCCCGTAGTAGTCGAGGTCGCCCGACCCGAAGTAGGAGATGAAGACGGGCGCGTCGGGCGGGTGGGCGTCGAGCCACCTCCTGAGCGTCGGCAGGTCCTGGCCCCAGTCGAGCGAGCTGTCGACCAGGTGGTGCCACGCGTTCGCCGGCCCGACGATCTCGTTGAAATAGGCGAGGTAGCGGGGCCGGATCCAGACCGACTCGGCCGCGAACCAGACGGCGAGGGCCGCGACGACCGCCCCCGCCCACCGGGGGGTGCGCTCCAGCCAGCCCGCGGCCCCCGCGGCCATGACGAAGAGGACGGGATAGACGGGCATGATGTGGCGGTGCCCTATGTTGAGGCCGCTCGTCAGCGAGAAGGCCCAGTAGACCGCGAAGAGCGCGAGGAGCGGGGACCACTCATAGGCGCGCGCCCGCCATTCGGCCTGCGACCGCCGCCGCGAGGCGGCCAGGAGCGCCCCGAGGCCAATCAGGCCGAAGAGCGCCAGGGGTGTCTTCACGGCCGTCGTGTAGGGGAAGAACTGGACCCAGCCCGTGCTCCTGTAGTCGCCGTTCAGGAACGCCTTCCTGTACCTCGAGAAGCGGTAGGTGTGCGCGAAGCCGTAGATGTAGGACTCCGGGAGGAGCTCGTGGGCGCGCGCGAACCGCAGGACCGGCACGGTCGGGCCCCCCTGGTCCTCGAGGACGTCCCAGCCGACGAGCGAGCGCACGCGGTTGGGCTCGAACCTCTCGTACATCGCGTACCTGAACCCGTACGAGGCCCAGATGACCGCGATTGCGAGCGCGCACGCGGCCAGCGTCGCCCCGACAAGCGCGAGCGCGACCCGCGCGCGCCCGCGGACGCGGGCCCCGAGGGGCCACGAGGCCGGGAGCTCGTCGCTCCCCGACACCCGGACCGCGAAGAGGGCGGCGCACATGGGCGCGATCAGGGGCGCCGAGAACTTGGACACGCAGAGGAGGCCGAGCGACAGCCCGAAGAGGAGGAGGCGCGGCAGGGTGATCCTGTGGGCCATCGCCCAGAACGCGGTCACGCAGGCCAGGAACATGCAGCACGCGGTCATGTCGCTCGTGACGAGGGCCCCGTTGGCGAGCATGGTGGGGCAGAACGCGAACAGCCCCGCCGCGAGCAGGGCGCCCCGGTCGCCGTGGAGCCTGCGGGCCCACAGGAAGACGAGGGCCCCGGCCGCAACGCCGAAGAGCGCGATCATGCGCCGGCCGGACCGGAGCATGGCCGCGAGGTCGTTGCCATTCCCGTAAAACCACTGGAACCCCAGGTCCCACACGTCCGAGATCCTCCAGGCGTCCTGGTCCAGGGAGGGAAACCTCGGGCGGCTCCACAGGAGCGGGATCGCGGCCCAGCGCTGGGGGAGGTTGCCGTTCTCGGGCTGGAGTCGGTAGTCGTTCGTCGTCCAGTACGAGTACCCCGCCGTCAGGTGCGCGATCTCGTCGCCCGTCGTGCACTGGGTGTCGGAGACGCTGGTCGCCATCCACCAGTAGAGGCCGAGGATCGCGGCTGCCGCGGCGAGCATCCGGGACGGCTTCATGGCTCCTTCGCCGCCCCGAGGCGGCCGGCGAGGGCCTGCGCGCACGCCCCCAGGGCCACCGCCTGCATCGCCACGAGGGGCAGCTGGTGGCGCTCGTTGTGGTTCACCAGCACGTAGGGGAGCACCATCCCGGCCGCGATCGCGGCCGCCCATGCCGCGGGCGGGGAAAGCCGGCCCCCGGCGAGGATCGCGGAGAGGAGGAGCGCCACGGCCGGGATCCCGGCCGTGAGGAAGCCGAGCGCGATCCCCCAGGCCCCGCGGTACCTCGAGTCGAACTCGAGCCGCCGCTCGAGCCAGTCGAGCCAAATGGCGTCCGCCTGGGCCAGGCCCAGGCCGTGGAGGATCCGGTGCTCGGAGGAGGGGGGCGCGTCGATCCGGGTCCACAGGGCGCCCGCGGCGCCCATCGTGATGAGCTCCCCGGCCCCCGCCAGCCGGGCGGCGTCCCCCGGGGCGAAGGGGAAGCGGGTCGACTGCCCGCCGCCCTCGCGGCGGCAGAAGACGACCGCCGCGCCCAGCCTTCGCAGGACGTTCGCGGCGAAGTGCGGCGGATCGGCGCGGATCGCGGCGAGCGCCGGGGCGCGGAAGCTCCCGACGTAGCCGATCTCGCCCATCTCCCTGTACCGGCCGAATTCCGCGACGTCGAAGTAGGGGAGGCGCCTGAGCACGGTCTCCATCCTCGGGAGCCCGTCGGACGAGTCGACGTTGGCCAGGTGGAGCTCGAACCACGAGTTCGACTTGAGGGGGACGGCATGGCCGAGGACGACCGCGTTCCTCGCGGTCCACGCGCCCACGGAGAGGAGCGCGGCGGCCGCGGCCGCCGCGGGGAGGGCGAGCCGCCGGGCGTCGGAGCGGCCTTCCCATGCCAGCGCCAGGACGACGATCCCCGCCGCGACCGCGAGGCCCGCGTTCTCCAGCGGGGCGAGGAGGGCCACCGCGACCAGGGCGAAGGCGCCGGGGCGTGTCCGCGGCCCGCGGGAAGCGAGGGCGGCCCAGAGGAGCGCCGCCGAGAGCAGGATGTCGAGCCAGGCCTCGCTCAGGACGACGAGGGGGCCGCCCGGGACGAGGCAGCAGTAGGCCAGGAACGCGGCAGAGGCCGCCGCGCGGATCCAAGCCCCGAAGGGGGCGAGCGCCGCGAGGAGGAGGGCGTTGGCCCAGGCGAGCCCGGCGACCGAGAGGCAGAGCATCGCCTTCGCCGAGAGCGCCGTCTTGACGCCGAGCGCCAGGAACACGGCGGCCTCGACCCAGGCCGGCAGGGGGGAGACCCAGGCCGTCGGGCCCGTCCCGCCGTCAAAGGGATCGCTGAAGCCCCGTCCCTGGGCGAGGGCCGCGGCGACATTGCCGGGCTCGGCCCAGTCGAACATCCCCGGGGAGAGCCTGGGCAGGTTGTGGGCGAGGGCGGCGCCCGCGAGGACCCAGAATCCTGTCCATGCGGGGAGCCGAGGTTGACCCATGGGCCGCGGGGTCAGCGCCTAGGCGGCTTGACCAGGTAGATCGGGCGCTGCTTCACCTCGTCGTAGACCCTCCCGAGGTATTCCCCGAGGACGCCGATGCCTATCAGCTGGATGCCGCCGAGGAAGGTGACGACGGAGACCAGGGTCGTGAACCCCGTCGACGCGGTCTCGATCCCGAGGAGGCGCTTCACGATGAAGAAGAGCCCGAGGGCGAAGCCCAGCCCGCTCACGAAGATCCCCGTGTAGGTGAGGAACCGGAGCGGCAGGTAGGAGAAGCTGAAGAACCCGTCGACCGCGTACCGGACGAGGCGCCGGAAGGTCTGCTTCGGCGCCCCCGCGGCGCGCTCCTGGCGGTCGTACTCGACGTCGGCCGTGGCGAAGCCGATCCACGCCCTGAGCCCCGGGAAGAAGCGGTGCCTCTCGGGCAGGTGGGCGAAGGCCTCGAGCGCGGGCCTGCCGAGGAGGCCGAAGGTCCCCGTGTTCGACTCGATCGGGATGTCCGTGAGCTTGCCGAACACGGCGTGGAAGAGGTCGAACCCGGCCCTGCGGACACCCGTCTCCTGGCGGGAGCGGCGCACGGCCCGGACGACCTCGGCCCCGGCGCGCCAGGCGGCGACCAACTCAGGGATCACCTCCGGGGGGTCCTGGAGGTCGGCGTCCATCGTCACGGCCGCGTCCGCGTCGCGGGCGGCGGCAAGCCCCGCCGCCAGGGCGCTCTGGAATCCGAAGTTCCTCGAGAGTTCGACGAGCTGGAAGCGCGGGTCGAGCAGGCCCTGCGCGCGGGCCATCTCGGAGGTCCTGTCGCGGCTCCCGTCGTTCACGAACACGACCCTCCACCCGCAGTCCGCGTGCTCCCTGAAGAGCGCCTCCAGCCGGGCGAAGAGCTCGGGCAGCACGGACTCCTCGTTGTACACGGGGATCACGATGGCGACGGTCGGTCTGGATTCGGTCATGGGCGTCTATCGGGGCTCGTCCGGCGCCGGGCGGGTGCGCACGAGGGCCATGCAGAGGATGGCGCCCAGGAGCGCCAGCACAAGCGCGGGAGGAGTGCGTGAAATGTCGGCAAAATATGCGAGGTGCGCGATGATTTTCTCGCCGAGGTTGGCCTGCGCCACGACCCCGTAGGCCCTCGAGGCCTCCTCGAGGCCCCCGCCGGGGGCGAACCAGCGGTCGGGCGCGAAGTCCTCCACCGCGAACTGGAGGGCGATCCCGAGCGAGAAGTCGACCGCCCAGCCGAGGACGAGGAGCCGCCTCCAGCGGGCCCCCAGCGCATCCCATCGCGACGCCAGGAACGCGAGCCCGAGGAGGACGAGCGACTGGAGGCAGATGTGCCCGGTCCCGTAGTGGTCCCGGTCGCCGTAGGTCGCGAAGGACAGGAGGACGATCCCGGCGAGGGCGCCGATCCAGAAGCGGCGCTCGCGGCGGTCGGCGGCCCGGGCGGCCCGGGCCGACTCGCTTAGCGCGGCGATCCACCCGACGCACCCGAGCGCCAGCAGCGGGTTGAGCTGGTAGACGAGGAAGGCCTGGTCGCGGAGCGAGCCCCAGGGGCTCGCCTGCCGGAAAAGGGTGCCCGTGAACCCGCGGACCTGCGGGGGGATCAGGCTGTCGCGCAGGTTGAGCGCCATGATCGCAAGCGGGTTGCCGGGGGCCTTCTGCATCATCGAGACGCTCGTGTTCGAGAGGACGGTCGCCCGCCCGCCGTACTCGGCCATCGACCACAGGAACCAGGGGGCGAGGACCAGCGCGCCGGCCAGGATGGAGAGGGCGGTCGCGCGCGCGAACGCCGGGGTCCAGCCGGTGCGGGACCCGAGGAAGAGCCACGCGGCCGCCAGCACGACCACGTACGGCCCCGCCGAGTAGTGCGTCACGACGGCGCCGCCCAGGCAGATCGCGCAGAGGACCCCTGCCGTGCGGGGCGGGGCGTCCTGGTCCCGGACCCTGAGGAAGAAGTAGAGCCCGGAGAGGATGAAGAAGGCGGCCTGGAGCTTCGTCCAGGGGTAGGTCGCATTCTGGACGAAGAGGGGGTTGAGCATGACGACCACCGCGGCCACCCGCGCGGCGGGCCTTCCGCCGAACCGCGCGGCCAGGAGCCCGACCGGCAGGTAGGCCAGGCTGGCGAGCGCCGCCATGACGACCTGGTAGTGCGCGTAGTCGGCCCGGGTCACCCGAAGGAACACGGCGGTCAGCACGTTGCAGAGGGGAGGTCTCGCGGGGAGCTGGTAGGTGTCGAAGAAGAGCCTGTCCCGGGGCCAGTTGCGCAGGAAGAAGTTGGCCCTCTGCCAGTGCTCGAGCCAGTCGCCGAGCCATGCGCCCCCGGAATGGCTGCGCACGAACGAGAGCCACGCGATGCACCAGCCGGTGACGATCAGCTGCCCGACGGCAAGGTCGCGGGCGGCGGGGTCGCGCAGGAGGGCGCGCGCGCCGCCCATGCCGCCCGCGAGGCCCGCCAGGCCGAGGGCGGGGACCAGCCAGTACAGGGAAAGGGGGGCGCCCGATGCGAACACGGCCCATGCGACGCCCCAGGCGAGGACCAGGGAGAGCGCCGCGCCGGCGACCAGGCCCTCGGACGGGGTGACCCCGAGGCGGCCCGCGATCGGGCGCGACAGCCCGAACGCGACGCCCAGGACCAGGAGGAGGCAGACCAGCGTGTCGACAATCATGGGCGGGCCCTAGGGAATTCCGCCGGGCCCCCGATGGCAATATCCTCCTCGCGGTCCCGCCGGACCCGCCCGGGATTGCGTCGGGGGTGCGCCCGGCGCAGCGTGGCGTGTCCCCATGATGAGCCCCCCCGAGAGCCCGGTCGTCCCCGCGCCCCCCGCGCTGCCGTGGGCGCCCATCCTCGGGATTGTCGCCGCGACGGCCGCCGCCTACGCCGTCTCCCTCTCGGCGCCCCTGATCTACGACGACCACATCTGGATCACCTGGAACCCCTCGATCCAGCACCTCTCCCGGCTCGGCTCGGTGCTTGCGCCCACGGAACCGGCCGTGCGCGGCAGGCCGGTCCTTAGCCTCTCCCTCGCGCTCAACTACGCCCTGGGCGGCGAGGGCGCCCGGGGCTACCACGCCGCGAACCTCGCGATCCACGCCCTGGCAGCCCTTGCCCTCTTCGGGATCGTGAGGCGAACCCTGGCCCGGCTGCCGGGCGCGTTCCTCACGGAGAGGGACCGGACGATGCCGGCGCTCTTCGCGGCGCTCCTCTGGGCGGTGCACCCGCTTCAGACCGAGGCGGTCACCTACGTGGTCCAGAGGGCCGAGTCGCTCATGGGCCTTTTTTATCTCCTGACGCTCTACTGCTTCATCCGCGGCGTGGAACCGGGCGGGGGCCGCGTGTGGCGCCTCCTGTGCGTGCTCGCCTGCCTCCTCGGGATGGCGACGAAGGAGGTGATGGTGACGGCGCCCCTCCTGGTGCTGGCGTACGACCGGACGTTCGCGGCGGGGAGCTTCCGGGGCGCCCTGCTCGCCCGCGGGGGTTTCTACGCCGGGCTCGCCGCCACCTGGCTCGTCCTCGTGTTCCAGATGGCCGGCCTGGCCGGGCGGGGGGTGGGGTACGGGCTCGGGTACACGTGGTGGTCCTACGCGCTCGTCGAGTCGTGGGTCGTCGTGCACTACCTCATGCTCAGCCTCTGGCCCTTCCCGCTCGTGTTCGACTACGGCACCCACCTGCTCGGGAGCGTCGCGGAATCGGTGCCGTGGGCGTGCCTCCTGCTCGCTCTGGTCGCGGCCACGCTCCTCCTCTTCAGGCGCCGGCCCGCTCTCGGATTCGCGGGGGTGTGGTTCCTCCTGATCCTAGCCCCGGGCTCGAGCGTCGTGCCCGTCGCGTTCCAGCCCATGGCCGAGCACCGGATGTACCTCCCGCTGGCCTCGGTCACGACCCTGCTTTCCGTCGGGGCCTGGCTGGGGCTCGGGAGGCGGGCCACGCCGGTGCTCGCCGCCCTCGCCCTGGCACTGGGGACGCTCACGGCCTTCCGGAATTACGACTACCGGAGCGAGATCTCGCTCTGGGGCGACACGGTCCGGAGGCGCCCGTCGAACGAGCGCGCGCACCTGGCCCTGGGGAGCGCGCTGGCCCTCGCGGGGAGGGACTCCGAGGCGGCGGAGCAGTTCACGGACGCCCTGAGGATCGAGCCGTGGGACTTCGAGGCCCGCAGGAACCTGGGCCTGGCGCTCTTCCACATGGGCCGCGCCGAGGAGGCCCTCCGCATGTACCGGGGCATCGTCACGCCGACCCCCGACTCGGCGCCGCTCCACTACGACACCGCCCTTGCGCTCGAGGGGCTCGGGCGCACGGAGGAGGCGATCGAGGAGTTCCAGAGGGCGCTGCGGATTGACCCCGGCGACGGCGAGGCCCGCAACAACCTCGGGGGCGTTCTCTTCCGGTCGGGGCGCGTGGACGAGGCCATCTACCAGTATGAGACCGCGCTCCGTTCCCGGGCCGACCCGGCGCTGATCCACTTCAACCTGGGGATGGCGATCGCCAGCAAGGGCGGCATCGAGCGGTCGATGCAGGAGTACCGCGAGGCCATCCGCCTCGATCCCGGCTACGCCGAGGCGCACAACAACCTCGGCTACACCCTCTACCAGCTCGGCCGCAACCGTGAGGCCATCGAGGAGTTCGAGGCGGCCCTGAGGATCAGGCCCGGCTACCCGATGGCGCGGGCGAGCCTCGAGCTGCTGCGCCGGCTCGAGGCCGGCCCCCCGGCCCCCCGCTAGGCTCAGCGCAGGTTGTACTTGAGGATCGCCCAGAGGGCCCTGAAGCCGTCCCGCCAGCCGATCTTCTTCCCCTCGGCGTAGGACCGGCCGTAGTAGCTGATGCCCATCTCGTAGATGACGACGTTCAGCTTCGAGACCTTCGCCGTGATCTCGGGCTCGAACCCGAACCGGTTCTCCTCGATCTGGATCCTCGCGAGGACGTCGCGGCGGAAGACCTTGTAGCAGGTCTCCATGTCCGTGAGGTTCAGGTTCGTGAACATGTTCGAGAGAAGGGTCAGGAACTTGTTGCCGATCATGTGCCAGAAGTAGTGCACCCGGTGCGGCTCGCCGCCCATGAACCGGGACCCGAACACGACGTCGGCCTTGCCGTCCTCGATGGGCTTCATGAGCTTCGGGTACTCGTTGGGGTCGTACTCCAGGTCGGCGTCCTGCACGATGACCGCGTCCCCGGTGGCCGCCGCAAAGCCGGTCCTCAGCGCGGCCCCCTTTCCCTGGTTGGCGTCGTGGTAGATGATCCTGTCCACCATCGACTCGATCTGGGTGCGGAGCACGTCGCGGGTCCCGTCCCGGGAGCAGTCGTCCACGATGATGATCTCCTTGTCGGGGAAGGGTGAGGCGCGCACCCGCTCGACCAGGGTGCGGATGGTCCTGGCCTCGTTGTAGCACGGGATGACGATCGAGAGCTTCATGGGCGGGAGGCGGAAAGAATGGAAGGCGCGCGCTGCCAACGGAAGCTTTTATGGAACGAGCGGAGGCCGCGCCCGCAGTCCGGGACGCGCCCCCCGAAAATCCCGTGTTGAGGTGGGACCCGTTTGGGTCCACTCCTGCGCGGTGATCGCCCCCGCGGCATACCGCCTGCGAATCCTGCTCCCCGCCGCCATCGCCGGAATCGCGGTCGTCGCGGGGTTCACGGCCCTCGTTTCCGCCAGCCGATCGTACGTCTCGGCGCGTCCCGCCTCCGAGGAGCCGTACAACCAGGTCGTCGAGGGGTTCCGCGCGGGGCACGTGTGGCTGGCACGGGGGGCCCCGCCGGGGCTTGCGAAGGCGGCGAACCCCTACGATTTCGTGACCTACAGGCCGTTCCTGGGGCCGCCGTGGAACCTGATCGACCTGAGCTACTACAAGGGACACCTCTACGCCTACTTCGGGGTCACCCCGGCCGTGATCCTCTTCTGGCCCTACCGCGCGCTCACGGGGACCCCCCTCCACCAGGCCCGCGCCGTCCTCGCCTTCAGCATCCTCGGCTACGGGGTCGCCCTCGCCCTGGCCGTCGCCGCATGGCGGCGGTACTTCCCGGAGGTCGGGGCCGCGGCCGGGGTGGCGCTCGCGCTCATCCTGGGCTCGGTCACGACGCTTCCCGTGTTCCTTGTGCGGCCCGGCCTCTACGAGGTGTCGATCAGCTGCGCGTTCGCGCTTGTCATGCTCTGCCTCGCCGCCCTCTGGCGGGGCTGGCACGGCCCAGGCCCCAGGGCGGGATGGCTCGCGGCAGCGAGCCTGGCCTACGGCCTGGCGGTCGGGGCGAGGCCGTCGCTCCTCTTCGGGGCCGTGATCCTGTTCATGCCGGCGGCCGCGTCGCTCCGGACCCGGGTGAGGGAGGGGCGGGCGACGCCCTGGAAGGGGGAGGCCCTGGCGGCGCTTCTCCCGATCTCGGCGGTCGGCATGGGCCTTGCAGCCTTCAACTGGCTCCGTTTCGGGAGTGCCCTGCAGTTCGGCCACGACTACCAGCTCTCCGGGAACAACGTGTTCGGGACGAGCTCGTTCGATCCGCGCTTTCTCCGGGACAATTTCCGCCTCTACTTCCTCGAGCCCCTGCGCTGGCACGGCGGGTTCCCATTCGTGTGGGAGCCGGTGTGCCCGCCGCTCGCGCCGGGGCACCTCCCGGTCGAGTTCTTCTTCGGCACCCTCTCGAACCTCCCGTTCCTCCTTGCGGCGGCGCTTGTCCCGGTCGTCTGCGCGCGCACGCGCGCGGCGGGGCCGGCCGCCGTCCTCGCCGTGCTCTTCGGCGTCGTCGCGGCGACGATCTGCGCCTACGCCGGGGCCACGAGCCGATACCTGGTGGACTTCATCCCGGCGCTCGCCCTCCTGGCAGCGCTCGGCTTCCTGGGGATGGAACGCCTTCTCGGGGGCGGACCGCCCCGCCCCGGGTTCGAGCCCGCGCCGTCGCAGGCGGCCCTTGCGCGCTCGCCCCTGGCGCCCGCGGTGCGCGCCGCCGTCTACCTGGCCCTCGGTTATTCCGTGGCCGTCGGATGGCTCCTGGCGCTCGCGCTCGGCGCGTTCTACCGGGGGGCCGAGGAGGGAGTCGCGCTCCTCGGCGCGGGCAGGATCGCCGAGGGGATCGCGGCCTACGAGTCCGTGTGCCGGATCAACCCGGACTTCCGGGGCCAGGCCGAGCTGGGGATCGGGACGGCCCTCCTTGCGCAGGGCCGGACGGGGGAGGGCGCGGGCGTCCTCAGGGCGGCGGTGCGGGACAATCCCCGTCTGCAGGCGGCCCAGTTCAACCTTGGCAAGGCGCTCCTTTCTCTCGGCCGCGCTGCCGAGGCCGCCGAGGCCTTCCGGAAGGCGGCCCTGCTGGACCCGTACGACGCCGAGGCGGAGGCGGACCTGGGCGTCGCCCTGGTGCGGTCCGGTCGGCTCGACGAGGCCGTCCTCCACCTGCGCGCGGCGCTGAGGATCGATCCCTCCCTTGCGCAGGCCAGGGAGAGCCTCAGGGCGCTCGAGTGGGTCGCGACTCCAGGGGGAACCCGGTGAACCGGCCCGTTCGCTATTGCGGAGGGCGGTCGGGAATGCTCAAAGTGTCCCCATGCGTATAGGCCTCCGTGCGACGGCGGGATGCATCGCCCTTCTGGCCTGCGGCGAGGCGGTCGCGGGCATCCCGGTCGAGTCAGCCATCTCGGCCGTGACCGTGTACCTCGACCGGGCAGTCGTCACGCGGACCGCGACTGTGGACCTGGCGGCGGGGGAGCAGCAGCTCGTGTACCCGAAGCTGCCGGCAACCCTCATTGACGACTCCCTGCGCGTCACCGGCTCCGGCACCGCCCGGATCACGATCCTGGACGTCACCCCCAATCCCGTGTGGCCCGACAAGGCGCCCAACGAGCGCGTGCGGGCGCTCGAGGAGGAGCTCAGGGCCCGCCAGGAGGACCTGCGCGCCCTGAGCGACCGGGGGACCATCCTTGACCAGCAGAAGGAGTTGGTCGGGCAGATCGCCGGCGGGGCCGCGGCGCCCCCGGCAGCGGGCAAGGAGGGGGCGGCCGGCCCCCGGGCCGGCGCGGCGGAGTGGCAGCAGCTCCTGGAATTCTACCGGACCAGCCTTGAGAAGATCGCCGGCGAGAAGCAGGCGAACGACCGCGCGCGCACGGACCTCAACGCGAAGATAGCGGCGCTCAGCGCGGAGCTTGAGCAGCTGCGCGGCGCCGGCAGCGCCCGCGCAAAATCCGTGACCGTGCGGGTCAACGCCGCAGAGGCGGGCAGGCTCCAGCTCTCGCTCACCTACGCCCTTGCGGACGCCCGGTGGAGGCCCGCCTACGACGCCCGGGTCTCGACCGCGGACGGCAAGGTGGCCCTCAGCTACTTCGGGATGGTCGGCCAGAGGACGGGGGAGGACTGGAGCGCGGTCGAGCTCACGCTCTCGACCGCCCACCCCGCGATCCACGGCGCGGCCCCCGAGCTCCGTCCCTGGATCGTCGCCCAGGCCCAGCCGCTCGCGCTCGCGAAGTCCCTGGCCGAGGGCGGGCGGGCCTACGAGGACAGGCCGGCCGCGCGGTCCAGCGGCACGCTCGCGGGCACGCGGCTGCGCATGGACGAGGAGGGTGCGGCGCTGGAGACCTTCTCCGTCGCCGACCAGACCGCGCAGGTGTCGGCAGCCGGGGCGGTCGGCTCGTCCGTGACTTTCCGGATCCCGGGGTCCTCCGACATCCCGAGCGGCGACGATCCCCACAAGATCGGAATCGCCGTGGTGCCACTCGCGGCGGAGTTGAGCTTCCAGTCGACCCCCAAGGTGCTGCCCGCCGCCTTTGTCAGGGCGGATGTCACCAACGGCTCCGACTACCCCCTCCTCGCCGGGCCGATGGCCGTGTTCCTGGACGACACCTTTGTCGCAAACGGCCGGGTCAAGGCGGTCATGCCGGGCGAGAAGTTCAACCTCACGCTCGGCGTCGACGACGGGATCCGGGTCGAACGCAAGCTCATCAACCGCCTGACCGAGGACCTGGGGCTGATCTCCAAGGAGATCCGCGTGAACTACGAGTTCCTCATCACGGTGACGAACAACAAGAGGGTCCCGGCGGTGATCTTGGTGAAGGATCAGGTTCCGGTGTCCCGCCACGAGAAGATCGAGGTCCTCCAGGTCGAGCCCACCGCGGACGCGGTCAAGCCCGACGCCCAGGGCATCCTCGGGTGGAAGCTCGACCTGAAGCCCGGGGAGAAGCGGGAGATACGCCTGAAATTCAGCGTCACTTATCCCACGGACCTCGCGGTGACGGGCCTCGAGTAATTCTAGGGGTCGGGCGCGACCCGCCTCACGGCCTCGACGCAGGGCGAATCGGGGCTTGCCGGCGAGGGCTCGCGCACCTGCGGCTCGTAGTCCGAGGCGTCGAAATAGTGCATCGAATGGGTCTGGTAGACGATCCGCTCAAGTCCCAGGGAGAAGCCGGTCTGGAGCTCGATGACCCGCGCAGGGTCCTGGAAATGGTCCCAGTAGGGATGCTCCGGCGGCGGGTAGAGCCAGGGAGCCGAGAGCCGGATGTGCATCCGGTCCGTGGGGACCGTGATCCGGGGCGTCTCGATGACCGAGTCCTCGTTGCCGTTGAGGATGAGGCGCACATGGTCCCCGTCCACCCGGTCGAGGATGAGCTGGTTGGCCTTGTCCGGGAAGCCGGTCGCCATGAGCACCGTCTCCCCCCGGGGGCCGGCGCCTGGGATGCGCACGTCGATGTCCAGGGGACCGAAGGATATTCCCCGGGCCCGGATCGCCCACTGGCTCGGGTAGTCGAGCGTGTGCGCCAGGAACGTGTACGTCCTGGGATTGGTCTGCTTCATGAACCCCCGGAACTCCGCGGAGGCGAGCCACACGCACGCGATGGTCCAGCAGGCGAGGGCCGCGGCGATCGCCCGGGTGGTGCGCCTGGAGCGGAGGATCACGTCCGAGCCGAACACGATCATCAGGCCGACCGACGTCACGACGGTCCACCCGGCGAACAGCTCGGCGATGTAGCGCGAGCACGCACCTTGCCAGCAGAAGAGGATGGCGGCGGCGAACAGCGACGACCCGGCAGCGGCCGCCACGACCGTGCCGATCCCCCTTGTGGCGGGATCCGACCTCACCCGGAAGCACCACACCACCGCGAAGAACCCGAGGAGGTGGACGGGCATGGCGAAGCGCGCGCCGTACATCGCCTCGTATCCCACGTACCCCTCCGGGAAACTCTCCGGCCACGTGGCGTGGACGAACGGGAAATAGGGACCGAAGTCCGGCAGCGACCACAGGTACGTCCACGCGTTGAAGGGGATGAACGAGGGATTGAGGCGCGACATCCCGCGGATCTCGCGCCCGGCGAGCATGTAGCTCTGCCCGAACTCGAGCCAGCTGCCGAACCGGGCGTGGTTGTAGGCGAGGAGCGCGAGCCCGCCTGCGACGACGATGGCTGCGGCGCCGAGGAACGGCGTCCAGCTGCGCCTTGCCCCGGCCGGGGGCCTCCCGAGGGGCGCCAGGAGCACGAGGACCAGGCCGGCCTCGATCAGGTTTGTCACCCGGCAGGCGATCATGAGGGCCAGCGCCGCCCCTGCCGCGAGGGCCCACGCGGTGCGCCCCCCGGCCTGGTGGTACCGCCACAGGAGGTAGAGCGCCCACCACAGGCAGGCGGCTGCGGAAATGATGGGAAGCTCCCATACCCCGGGCCTGCGGAGCACGACCGGCAGCCACGAGGCATGGAAGGCGACCAGCACGATCGCGGCCAGAGCGCCGTTGGAGAGGCCCGGGAAATGGCGCCTTCGGATGTCGCGCATGAGGAGCGCGAGCGCCGCCACCCCGGCGCACGCGAACAGGGCGACCGCGGTCCGCTGCGGGAGCACGTGGCCGGTCACGATCCGCCACGGCATCATGAGCGCGACGGCGGGCCCCGGGCCGTAGTAGAGGTAGTACCTGCCCTGGTAGAGGCTTGCGTCCCAGAGCCGGAGCTTGAGGTTCGCCTGGGGATCGTAGGGATCCCTGAGCCTCAGGAGCTCGGGGGCCGGCTCCACGGAGAGGTACGTATGGCCGCGCAGAAACCCCTCGGCGAGGTACTCGTAGTGGTGCCACACATTCGACGGGCCGTTGTCCCAGGGGGCGACGTTGTTGGCGATCCGGAAGATCGCGGCGGCGCATAGGGCGAATGAGGCCCAGAGCGCCAGCCCGCCCGAACGCCTGCTCGGCGCCCCGCTCATGGCTGGGGGGGCCTCCCCGCGAGCTCTGCGCGGGCCGCGCGCGCGATGGCGGTCGCGTCCGGATGCCACGGCTGCATCGCGAGGGCCGCCTCGGCCTCGCTCAGCGCAGCCCTGTCGTCGCCCACCGTGAACGCGGCCCTCGCCATGAGCGCGTGGTCCTGGACGAACGTCGAGCGGTCGTCCACGCCCCCGATCCGCGAAAACGCGACCAGGCCGGCGGCCAGGACGCAGAGGGCGAGGGCTGCGCGCCGTCGCGCCGGCCACCCCCTCCAGAAATCCGGGCGGGCAAGCGCCCCCCCGGCGAGGATGATGCAGAGCGCCGCCATCGGCAGGCGGAACCGGGCGCTGACGAAGAAGAGCACGGCCGATGCGGCGCACGCGAGCCCGACTGCCGCGCACAGCGCCGCCGACCGGGGGGATCCCGAGGCGAGACTCGCCGCCCCGGCGACGGCCAGCATGAGGATGACGCCCCAGCCGATGGGGTTCCAGGAAAGCCAAGGCGAGAGCGCCTTGTGGAAGGCGTAGGTCTTGTTGTTGTACTGCTCCCAGTCGTTGAGGAGCGCATAGGCCTTTCGCGCCATCAGCCTTCCCCACCGCAGGGGGTGCGCCCCGACCTCCTCCAGGAACCGCCTCCGCCAGTGCGCGTTCATGCTCGGGATGTCGCCGGGCCCCCCGCCGGTCTCCTGCGCGTAGAGGATCATGGACTCGGCCCTTGCGGGATTCGCCCGGGCGAGCGCGTCGGGAAGGCTCACGTGCTGGGTGTAGTACCGCCCGTTCGCCCCGGGGCGGTTCGCCGCCCAGAGGTTGTAGGGGCCCTGCCACGGCAGGAATCCGGCGACCCCGCTGACCCGCTTCTGCCATGCCGCGGCGCCCCCGAAAAGGACGACGCCCGCGAGCGACGCGGAGAGGATCCTGGCCCTCTTGCGCCAGCCCGCCGCCTGGACCGCCGCGAGCACGGGGACGAGGATCCAGGCGAGGAGGTAGTTGGGGCGCGCGAGCGCTGCACCGGCCCAGAGGAGCCCGGCTCCGGCCCACTGCAGCGTGCGTTCCGGCGCCGCGACCGCCTGGACGAGGCAGAGCAGGCCCGCGAGGAAGAGGGTGAGCGAGAACGCCGAGTCGAGGGCCTGGGTGGCGTAGTGGACAAGGACGGGGTCGAGGGCGAAGAGGAGGCCCGCGAGGAGGGCCGCGCGGGCCCCGAACCACCGGAGGGCGATGGAGGCGGCCAGCGCGGCGCCAATCCCGTGGAGAAGCGCCCCAAGGGCGAGCGCGGCCGGGAACAGGCCGCCTTGCGAAACGCCGAGGAGGCGCAGGAGGGAGAGGGCCGACGGGTAGCCCATCGCCCGGTAGAACGGCGCCGCCGGGAGGCTCCCGCCGAAGATGGCCTCCGCGAGGTCCAGGTTCTCCCGCTCGTCAAGGACGGGGACGCGCCCGAGCGGTGTGCCGAGGTACCAGTTGAGGTGGCCGAGGCAGTAGGCCAGGGCCAGGACCGCGGGCAGGCCGATCACGACTCCCTGGCCGAGTCGGCCGGGCACGCGGGGCGAATCCTCGTTCGGCACAGGGGTTGACACCGGCCCAATGACAACGCGGCGTCCCCGGGCAGGCGAGCCGATATAAGATCCCGGCCATCTGCGAGTTCTTGACGGTTCGTCGGGGGGCCGGGCAGGCTTGCGCCATGCAGTCCGAGGCGCCCCCGGCAGCGAGAAAGATCCCCCTGGTCAAGCTGGGGATCTTTGCGGTCCTTGCCGCGGCAGTCGCCTATTTCGCATTGAGGGGCCTCGACTACCGCTCCCTCGGGGAAAAGGGCCTGGCTTTCATCCGGGGCATGGGCCCTTGGACTTTCTTTACGGCGACCGCGCTCCTGCCCGCGTTCGGCGCCCCCCTCTCGGTCTTCACGATCACGGCGGGCGAGCTCTTCGCCCCGCAGATGACCATGGCGGGGGTGATCGTCGCGGCGCTCGCCGCGATCTCGGTCAATCTGGCGTTCACATACTGGCTCGCGCACAACGCCGTGAAGCCGATCCTCTCCCGGATCATCCGGAGGTACGGCTACAGCATCCCGACCGTCACCCGCGAGAACGCACTCTCGGTGGCGCTTGCCATCCGCCTGACCCCGGGTCCCCCGTTCGCCATGCAATCCTACATGCTCGGGCTCTCCGGGGTCCCTTTCCGGACCTACATGGCGGTCTCGTTCATATGCATCCTGCCCTGGGCCGTCGGGGCCATCGTCCTTGGGACGGGCATCTTCAGCGGGAACTTCAAGCTGGTCTTCAAGGGAGTCGGGGTGATCGTCGCGGCGACCGTTATCGTGCATCTGATCCGCAAGCGCTATGTCAACCGGCCAAGATGAGCTGGGCGGCGCCGGCCAGGCGGTCCGGCCCCTGACCGTCACGGAGTTCACCCGGAGGGTGAAGGCCGTGCTCGAGGGGGGGATCGAGGCCTGCTGGGTGAGGGGCGAGGTCTCGAACCTCCGGATCCAGCCCAGCGGGCACGCCTATTTCTCGCTCAAGGACGCGGGGGCCCAGCTCTCGGCGGTCATGTTCCGCACGGCGGCCGCCCGCCAGACCGTGAAGATCAGGGACGGCCTCCAGGTCGTGGCGTTCGGCAGCGTCGGCGTCTACGAGCCGAGGGGACAGTACCAGCTTGTGGTGCGGACCCTGGTTGACGACGGGGTGGGGGCCCTCCAGCGGGAGTACGAGGCCCTGAAGCGCCGCCTCTCGGAGGAGGGCCTCTTCGACGCGGGCCGGAAGAAGGCCCTCCCCCAGATGCCCCTCACCGTGGGATTCGTGACGTCCCCCACCGGTGCGGCCGTGCAGGACTTCATGCGGATACTCATCCGGCGCGGCTGGAAGGGAAGGGTGGTCGTGCTTCCCTCGAAGGTCCAGGGCGAGGGCGCCGCGGTCGAGATGGTCGAGATGCTCCGGCTTGCCGAGTCGCTCGGGATCTTCGACCTGATCGTCATCGGGCGCGGGGGCGGGAGCATCGAGGACCTCTGGGCCTTCAATGAGGAGGCGCTGGTCCGCGCCGTGGCCGCCTGCGGGGTTCCCACGATCTCCGCGGTGGGGCACGAGATCGACTTCACGCTTTGCGACTTCGCCGCGGACCGGAGGGCCGAGACGCCGAGCGCTGCGGCGGAGCTCATAACGAGCGGGTTCGTGAGCTTTGCCGAGAGGACCGCGGCGGCCGCCGCCGCCCTGTCCTCCGCGGCCTCCGAGGCCGCGAGCAGGGCGAGGGAACGCGTGGCGCACAGCCGCTCCCGCCTCCGGCTCCTCTCGCCGACGGCCCTCGTCGAGCGCGGCTTCCTCAGACTGGATGACATCTCGAACCGCCTCGGCTCGGCCCTGCGCGCGTCCGTCCAGCTCCGCCGGCACGGCCTCTCCGAGGCGGCCTCAAGGCTCGGGCGGGCCTCCCCGGAGGGGCGCGTGCAGATCGAGTCGCACAGGCTCCTTTCTCTCTACAAGAGGCTCCAGGGAGCCAGCCCGGCCTCGGTCCTGAACAGGGGGTTTGCGATCGTGCGGGACGAAAAGGGCACGCCGGTGATCCGCCGGGCCGGGATCCGGCCGGGGCAGGGGCTCGAGGCGGAGTTCGCCGACGGCAGGACGCCGCTCCGCGCGGAGTAGCGGCGGGTCCCGGGCCGCGGCCTAGGCGTAACGTGTACCCGGATACGGGTCTTCCTCGGCCCCGGATTCCGGGCGCTCGACCCGCTCGCGCCCTGCCTCGGTCTCCAGGTCGGGCGCCCTGGCCTGCCGGCCCTTGGCCGCCTCGCGCTTCCGCTTGGCGACACGGGCAGCGCTCACGCGCTCCAGGTATTCCTCGATCTGGGCGGCGTCATAGGCGTATCCGTTAATGTAGTGAACATGCGACATGGGACCTCCATCACCCCGCGCATCGGCACAACCGCCCCCCCACTTGAATCTCTGGTCGCCCCGGGGCCGCGCCCCCGGGTCCCGGGCAGGAGGCGTGACCCGGTGGATCTCAACGGGTTCCGGCGGGCCCAAGGGGCCCGAATCGGGCCGACCGGGAGGGCCCCCGCAGCGGAACAGGGTTGAATAATTCCCGGTCTGGGCGGAGGATCAACCCTTCATGTCATCGCGCGCCTCCCTCCTCGCCCTCGCGGCATCCACGCTGCTGCTGAGCGGGTGCGGGGACGACCAGGTCGCCACCTACCGCGTGCCGAAGGAGAAGGACCCCGAGATGCCGGCTGCGGCCGCCGATGCGGGCGCCCAGGCCCAGACCCCCGGGGCGCCCATGGCGGACACGGCCGTCCCGACCGCCTCAGGGGAAGCCCTTGCCTGGCAGGCGCCTGCGCAATGGAGCCAGAAGGCGGCCTCAGCGATGCGCAAGGGGAGCTATTCCGTGCCGGGCGTGGGCGGCGAGTCCGACCTTTCCATCACCGCATTCCCCGGGGACGTCGGCGGGGAACTGGCCAACGTCAACCGCTGGAGGGGCCAGATCGCCCTGGCGCCCCTCGGGGAAGGGGAACTCGACTCCGCCGTGACCCGGTTTGAGAGGAACGGGCTCAAGGTGACCCTGGTCGAGCTGGCATCGGCGGGAGACCCGGCGAACAAGGCCATCCTCGGCGCGATCATCCCCTTCGGGGGTTCGACGTGGTTCTTCAAGCTATCCGGGCCGGGCACGTCGGTCCGGGCATCGAAGGCCGCGTTCCTCGGTTTCCTGGACACAGTCCGCGCCCCCTGACACGCCGATGAACGAAATTTTCAGGCAGGCCCGCGCATTCCTCGTCTCGCTCCGGCTGACGGTGTTCCTCCTGGCCCTGTCCATCGTCCTCATCTTCTGGGCGACGCTCGCGCAGGTGGACCTCGGGGTCTGGGGGGTCCAGCACAGGTTCTTCCATGCGTTCGTCGTGTCCGCGAGCGTGGGGGGCCTGCAGGTGCCCGTGTTCCCGGGCGGGTACGCGATAGGCGGCCTCCTCCTCGCCAACCTGCTCGCCGGGCACATCTACCGGTTCAAGATGGGCTGGAGGAAGACCGGGATATGGATCGCCCACGCGGGGCTCATCCTCCTCCTCCTGGGGGAGCTGGTCTCGGGCCTGGTCCAGAAGGACTACCAGATGCGCCTCGACGAGGGGGAGACCAAGAACTACGCGGAGAGCGGCCGGCTCTTCGAGCTCGCCGTCATCGACGCGACCGACCCGAAATTCGACGACGTGGTGGCGATCCCCGACTCGCTCCTCGCGCACGGCACGGTGGTCCAGAGCCCGAAGCTCCCGTTCCGGGTGGTGCCCAAGGAGTACAATGCCAACTCGGCGATCCAGATGCGGTCGCAGGCGCCGGGCGCGGCGCCCTCCCTGGCGACGGTCGGGATGGGCACGATGGTCGCGGTGACACCCCTCGATCCGACCTACAAAGAGGACGAGCGGAACATGCCGTCCGCCTTCGTGGAGCTCGCCGGACCCGACGGCACGCTCGGCACGTGGCTCGTCTCGCCGCTCCTCGGCAATCCCCAGAAGTTCGACTTCGCGGGCAGGACGTGGAAGCTCGTCATGAGGCCGACGCGGATCTACCAGCCCTACTCCCTCACCCTTGAGAAGTTCAGCCACGACGTCTACCCGGGAACTGACATCCCCAAGAACTTCTCGAGCAGGGTCCGGATCAACCCGCCGGGGGGCGAGCCGGGCCGCGAGGTCCTGATCTACATGAACAACCCGCTCCGGTACGCGGGCCTCACGTACTACCAGCAGAGCTTCGACAACAATGCGACGATCCTGGAGGTCGTGCGCAACCCGAGCTGGCTGGCCCCGTACATCGCCTGCGGCGCCATCACCCTCGGCCTGGTGATCCAGTTCATGATCCACCTGGTCGGCTTCGCACGGAGGAGGCGCGCATGACCCGCAGGCTGCCCTTCCTGGTGGCGGCGGCGGCGGCGTTCTGCTTCCTCCTGGGGATTACCCCGGGCTGGGTGCACCAGCCCGCGGCGGTCACGGCCTTCGGCCGGCTGCCGGTCCTCTCCGAGGGAAGGTTCAAGCCGCTGGATTCCGTCGCGCGCAGCACGCTCCTCGTGATCAAGGGCAGCCAGACCATCGTCCTGCCCGGCAAGGAGCCGACCGTGCTGACCCCCGACCAGTGGCTCCTCGACGTGATGTTCGCCCCGGAGAAGGCGGACGCCTACAAGGTATTCTACATCGACGACCCGGACCTCATCGCGCTCGTCGGCAAGAGCGAGGCCAACCTCTCGATCCATTACCATTCGTTCAACGAGATCGCCCCGCACATAGCCGAGATCGAGGCGCAGGAGAAGCTGGCCGAGCCGGTGGGGGCGCAGGCGAGGAACCACTTCCAGTCCTCCGTCGTCCAGCTCTACGGGAACCTTTCGCACTACCTGAGGCTCAGGCGGGCGGTCGTTCCCGACGGGTCCAAGGACTTCCTCGGGGAGCTGATCCACCTCCAGGAGAACCTCGTGGAGGGCGTCGACGCGGTCCGCGCGAAGGAGGAGGGAAAGCCCCACGACGAGGCGAAGGCCGCCGCCCTCATGGAGGAGGGCCAGAAGTTTGTCGGGATGTCCGAGAGCACGGACCTGCTCGCCATCCCGCCGGACGAGGGCGACGACCCCAACGCCTGGCACAACGCCGGGCACGCCCTCCTCGAGACCTTCGGCAAGGGCGAGGTGAACCCCGCGGTCTTCGCCTATGCGGGGATGGCCTACGCGTGGCGCGGGAACCAGACCGAGAGCTTCGAGCACATCCTAGGCCTCTACCAGGCGAGCCTCGCAAAGCACTTTCCGAGGCAGGTGGAGAAGGCCCGGATCGAGACGGTGTTCAACGCCGCGCAGCCCTTCTATGCGGGCATGTGGATGTACCTCGGGGCCTTCCTCTTCGCGGCGCTCTCGTGGATCAGGTGGCCCGAGCCCGCGCGGCTGTCCGCGGTCGGCCTGGTCGGCGTCGGATGGGTCGTCACCACGGTCGGGATCGCGACCCGGATGTGGCTCGAGGGACGGCCGCCCGTGACGAACCTCTACTCGTCGGCCCTCTTCATCGGCTGGGGCTCGGTGGCGCTGTGCCTGGTCCTCGAGGTGATCTACAAGAACGCCATCGGGACCGCTGCGGCGGGCATGATCGGGTTCGCTACGCTCATCATCGCGCACCACCTCGCGATGGCCGGGGACACCCTGGAGATGATGCGCGCGGTGCTCGACTCGAACTTCTGGCTCGGGACCCACGTCGTGGTCGTGGCCACGGGATACGCATCGACGTACCTCTCCGGCGCCCTGGCGATCATCTACATCCTGCGCGGGATCTTCACGAGGACCCTGGACAAGGCCACCGCGGACTCGCTGGCCCGCATGGTCTACGGGATCGTCTGCTTCGCGACCCTCTTCAGCTTCGTGGGGACCGTGCTCGGGGGAATCTGGGCCGACCAGTCCTGGGGCCGATTCTGGGGATGGGACCCCAAGGAGAACGGAGCCCTGATCATCGTGATCTGGAACGCCCTCATCCTCCACGCCCGCTGGGCGGGGATGGTCCGGCAGCGCGGGCTCATGTGCCTGGCCGTGTTCGGCAACATCGTGACGAGCTGGAGCTACTTCGGGACGAACATGCTCGGCGTGGGCCTCCACAGTTACGGGTTCACCCAGGCGGCGTTCTGGTGGCTGACGGCTTTCGTCGCCAGCCAGCTCGCGATCATCGCGCTCGCGAACCTGCCGCTCGACAAGTGGCGCAGCTTCAGGCCGGGCCCCGCCTAGGCCATCGGCCTGCGCGGCTCGTCGGACGACTGGTCGTCCTCCTCCTCTTTCTGGCGGACGTCCCGCGCGTGCCCGAGGAGGCTCCCCTCGGCCCTCATCTTCGAGAGGGAGTCAAGCGACGGGCTCCTGAACCTCTCCTTGGCCCTCAGGCGGTTGTAGACGTCGACGGCGAAGACCCACCCCGAGTAGGTGTCGTCCTCGGCCTTGTCGTTCTTGATCTGCGACTTCACATCCCCCGCGACGAAGGCCGCCATCAGGAGCGACTTGCAGGCCTGCTCCCGCTCCTTTCCAAGCCCCCATTCCTCGTCGAGCCAGGGAAGCTGCTCCGGGCCGATGTCGACCATCACATCGTCGCTCACCTGGGCGTAGAGGACGATGGTCCTCGCGGCCTCGGCGGCCGCGGGGCCCGAGACGCTCTTCTCCATGACGGCGATCGCCTGGAGGACGTCGTGCTTCGACGGCGCGGCCGCGAACCCGAGGCCCGCGCAGAGCAGGAACGCGGCTAGGGCCGTGGCTTTTCTCAGGGTGGGCATGGGAGCGTGCAAACCGGCCGCAAATATCGCACCACCCGCCCGCTCCCGCAACTAAGTAAGGAAGCCCTCCGCCCGCAGGGTGCGCAGGAGCGGGGCCATGCCATCGACCTGGAATGCGCGCGCGCCCATGCGCCGGGCGGTCTCCACGTTGACCGGGGTGTCGTCAAAGAAGCAGACCTCCGACGGCTCGACGGCGCAGGCCCTGAAGGCGCGCAGGAAGGCCTCCTCGTCGGGCTTGATCGCCCCGATCAGGTGGGAGGAGAGGGAGAGGTCGAACTCGTCCGTGAAGCCCTTGAACTTCGCCCAGTGGGGCGGGCTGCAGTTGCTTAGGCACGCGACGCGGTGCCTCCTCTTCAGCGCGCGGACCGTGTCAAGCGCCCCCGGGTAGGGTCCGCTCGGCCACCGGTAGTGCTCCCTCAGGAGTTCCTCGGGGGAGAGCTGCAGCCCCCATTCAGCGACGAAGGCCCTGGCAAACTCGGCGGGCTCGGCCTCCCCCTGCTCAAAGCGCCTGACCGCGCTGGAATGCAGCCACTTGTCCCTCATGGCGGCGGGATCCATGGGCTGCGGCAGAAGGCGGCCGAGGCTCTCGAAGGTCGAGTTCTCGATCAGGACGCCGCCGAGGTCAAAGAGCAGGAGGGGGGACGATTCCACCCCTGATACCTACCTGCAGCGGCGGGGCACTTCAACTCCCGGGAAGGGGCCGGGATCTCCTGCATCAGCGCCCCGCGGCCCTACTTCTCGGGAAATGTCGCGAGCTGCAGGATGTACCACTCGCCGGAGGCGTCCTTCACCCAGCCGATCTCGAGCCTGCCCGAGGCCTCGAACACCTTGCCCCCGGGGCTGCGCACGCTCTGGCGATAGGTCCCGATCTGCTCCGCGGTGTCCCCGTCTATCAGCGTGCTCGTGGCCTCGTCCGCGTTGGACAGGACCTTGTAGTCCGAGAAACCCTCCAGGAACTTCCCTATCGCCGCGCGCCCGTGGACGGGCGGCTGCCTCGGGTTCACCATCTCGCCGTCCGGCGCGAAGACCGACGCCATTCCCGCGGTGTCCATCCGCAGCAGCATCGCCGAGTACTGCTGCAGCCTCGCCTCCACCCGCGCGCGGTCCGCCCGGGTGTCCTTCTTCGCGACGCACCCGCACAGGAGGACTGCGCAGGCGGCCCATGCCGCGCACCGACTCGCCGTCAGGCTTGGCATCAGTCCGCCACCGGCGCCGAGATGGCGTCGATCTCCTTCATCACCTGCGGGGTCAGGCCCTCCAGGACGCCGAGCGCGCCCAGGTTCTCCGTCAGCTGCTCGACCCGCGAGGCGCCCAGGATGACCGAGCTGACATTGGGATTCTTTAGGCACCATGCAATCCCCAGGCAGGGCAGGCTGGTCCCGAGTTCCGCCGCGATCGCGGCGAGCCGGGGGACGGCGGCCAGCCGCTTCTCGACGCCGGGCTTCCTGAGGATTTCCTCCTTGAGCCATTCGAGGCCCGGCACGTTGAGGCGCGCGCCCTTCGGGACCCCCTTGGAGTACTTCCCGGTCAGGAGGCCGGAGGCCAGGGGCGACCAGATCGTCGTCCCGAGGCCGGGGCTCCGGTACAGCGCCGCCAGCTCCTTCTCCACGCGGGCCCTGTGGAAGAGGTTGTACTGGGGCTGCTCGACCACCGGGTGGTGCAGCCCGAGGCGGTCGCACACCGCGTGGGCGCCCTCGATCTGCGCGGCGGTCCACTCGCTGGTGCCCCAGTAGAGGACCTTTCCCTGGACGATCAGGTCGTGCATGGCGCGTGCGGTCTCCTCGACGGGCACGCTCGGGTCGGGCCGGTGGCAGTAGTAGAGGTCGAGGTAGTCGACCTGCAGGCGCGCGAGCGCCTCGTGGCACGCCTCGACCACGTGCTTGCGGGAAAGCCCGTCCTCGTTCGGCCTGTCGCCCACGTGGCCGAAGAACACCTTGCTGGAGACCATGTAGCTCGTGCGGCGCCATCCCGACTTCCTGAGGATGGCCCCCATCACGACCTCGGCCTGGCCGTCGGCGTACGACTCCGCGTTGTCGAAGAAGTTAATCCCGGCGTCGTAGGCCGCGTGCAGGAGCTTCCTGGCGACAGGGTCGCCGATCTGCTTGCCGAAGGTCACCCAGGCCCCGAAGGACAGGGCGCTTATCTTGATTCCGGATTTTCCGAGCTGGCGGTAGAGCATGGTCATGGCGGGGGCTGTGTTGCCCTGACAGTGGGGCGGAATGCCGCGATCCGCAAGGGTGGGGCGCTTGACTACCCCCCGGTGTGAGGGCACCTCTCATTGCATGACCCAGGCAGCGGTCGGGAACCCCTTCTTCCCGCAATGAGGAACCTCTGGAACAGCGCGGACGCGGCGGGGTTCCCAGGGGATCTGGCCCAGCGGGTCTATTCCTCAAGGCTCCTCGGCAGGGACCCCTCGCTCGTCCTCCACGGCGGGGGAAACACGTCCGTGAAGACCGTCGAGAGGAACGTTTTCGGGGAGGACGAGCCCATCCTCAGGGTCAAGGGAAGCGGCTGGGACCTTGCGACGATCGAGGCCGCGGGATTCTCCCCGTGCAGGATGGGGCACCTTCTCAGGCTGGCCGGGCTGGATTCGCTTCCCGACCTGCGGATGGCTGCGGAGCTCCGGGGCTGCATGACGGACCCGGCCGCGCCGGCACCCTCCGTCGAGGCCATCCTCCATGCCGTCCTCCCCGCAAGGTTTGTCGACCACACCCATGCGGACGCCCTCATTTCCGTCTCCAATTCCCCCGGGGGGCTGGAGCGCGTGCGCGGGATCTATGGCGAACTCGCCGTGGTGGTCCCGTACGTCATGCCCGGCTTCAAGCTGGCGCGCCTCTTCGCGGGGCTCTTCCCGGCTGCGGCCTCGGAGGCCACGATCGGCGTCGTCCTCATGAACCACGGGCTGATCAGCTTCGGGAGCACCGCCGAGGAGTCGTATTCCCGGATGATCACCTTGGTCACGCGGGCCGAGGACTACCTTGCCGGGCGCGGGGCATGGGAGGTCAGGTGGCCGCCGGCAAAGGCGACCTCCCGGCCGGTCCGGATCGAGTTCGCCGCCTTCCGCAGGGACCTGTCGGCGCTCATGGGGGCGCCTGCGATCCTCTCGCGCCACGGGGACGGCCCGTGCATGGGATTCGCCTCCGGGCCGGACGTCGCCCGGATATCCCAGCAGGGGCCCGCCACGCCCGACCACGTCATCCGCACCAAGCGGGTTCCCCTGGTAGGGCGCGACCTCGCGGCCTACCGCTCGGGCTATGAGGCCTATTTCAGGGAATGGGAGGACAGGGCCGCGCCGCGGCCGGCGATGCTCGACCCGGCGCCCCGCGTGGTCCTGGACCCGGAATGGGGAATGGTGGCCGTCGGCCGGACGGCGGGGGACGCCGCCATCGTCAACGACCTCTACCGGCATACGATGGACGTCATCATGCGCTCGGAGGCCCTCGGGGGCTGGGAGGCGCTCGCCCCGGGGGACATCTTCGACTGCGAGTACTGGGACCTCGAGCAGTCGAAGCTGCGGAGGGCCGGCCCGGTGCCCCCTTTCCTGGGCGAGGTCGCGCTCGTCACCGGCGCCGCCTCGGGCATAGGCAGGGCCTGCGTCGACTCGCTCCTTCGGCGGGGCGCCGCCGTCGTGGGCCTCGACGTGAACCCCGCGATCGCGGGGATGCTCGTCCGCCCGGACTTCCGCGGCATCGCCTGCGACCTCACGCGTGAGGCCGACGTGTCCTCCGCGATCGAGGAGGCCGTGCGGGCGTTCGGCGGGCTCGACATGCTCGTCCTCAACGCCGGGATCTTCCCCGGGGGCAAGCGGATCGGGGAGCTCGATTCGGGCCTCTGGCGGAGGATCATGGCCGTCAACCTCGACGCCAGCTTCGTCATGCTGCGCGAATGCCACCCGCTCCTGAGGCTGGCCCCGAGGGGGGGCCGCGTGGTCGTGATCGGATCTAAGAACGTGGCGGCACCCGGCCCGGGGGCCGCGGCCTACTCGGCCTCAAAGGCGGCCGTCAACCAGCTGATGCGGGTCGCGGCCCTCGAGTGGGGCCAGGACCATGTCCGGATCAACACGGTGCACCCCAACATGGTCTTCGACACGGCGCTCTGGACCCGGGAGATACTCGAGTCCCGCGCCCGTCACTACGGCATCACCGTCGAGGCCTACAGGACGAACAACCTCCTGAGGGTGGAGGTGACGAGCCGGGACGTCGCGGAGGTCGCCGCCGAGCTCTGCGGGCCCCTGTTCGCGAAGACGACGGGCGCCCAGGTCCCGGTGGACGGGGGCACCGAGCGCATCATATGAAGGTCAAGGGCCAGCCCTACCGCACGATCTGGCCGGGCACCGACGGCGCCTCCGTCGAGATCATCGACCAGACGCGCCTCCCCCACGAGTTCGCGGTCGTACGGCTGTCGACCCTCGACGAGGCGGCCCATGCGATCAAGGCGATGCTCGTGCGGGGCGCCCCGCTCATCGGGGCGACGGCCGCCTACGGGCTGTGGCTCGCCCTCCGGTACGATTCCTCGGACGAGGGCCTGGAGATCGCAGGGGCCACGCTCAAGGACACCCGGCCGACGGCGGTGAACCTGCGCTGGGCGGTCGACCGGATGACCGCGTGGCTCCGGCCCCTGCCGCCCGCCGCGCGGGTGTCCTCGGCGTTTTCCCGGGCGGCCGAGATCTGCGACGAGGATGTCGCGATCAACCGGGCCATAGGGGCCGCGGGGCTCCCGCTGATCCGGGCGGCCGTCGTGCGCCGGGCGGCGGGCCGGCCGGTCAACATCCTGACCCACTGCAATGCGGGATGGCTCGCGACGGTGGACGTGGGCACCGCCACCGCGCCGATCTACGCCGCGCATGACGCGGGAATCGCGGTCCACGTCTGGGTCGACGAGACCCGCCCGCGAAACCAGGGCGCCAGCCTCACGGCGTGGGAGCTTCTCAACCACGGGGTTCCCCATACCGTGATCTCCGACAATGCGGGGGGCCACCTGATGCAGCACGGGCAGGTCGACCTCGTCGTCGTGGGCACGGACCGGACCACGGCCACGGGGGATGTCTGCAACAAGATCGGCACCTACCTGAAGGCCCTCGCGGCGCATGACAACGCGGTGCCGTTCTACGCCGCCGTGCCGTCCCCGTCGATCGACTGGGGGGTGCGCGACGGGGTAAGGGAGATCCCGATCGAGAACCGCCCGGCACGCGAGGTGACCCACCTCTCCGGGAGGCTTCGCGACGGAAGCGTGGCGACCGTCGCCCTCACGCCCGAGGGAAGCGGCGCAGCGAACCCGGCATTCGACGTCACGCCGGCGAGGCTCGTGACGGGGCTCATCACCGAACGGGGCGTGGCCGAGGCCTCCGAGGCCGGCCTTAGGAAGCTTTTCCCTGACAAGCAGCCCCGGGGCGAGTAGTATGGGAGTCAAGCCCATGAATGACCTCAACCGCCGCGACTTCCTGAAAACCTCCCTCGCAGTCTCCGCCACGGCCGCGCTCGCCGCGGCCGTTCCCGCAAAGGGGGCGACTCCCCGACCCGAGGGCGGCGAATACATCGAGCTCCGGTCCTACCGCCTGAGGCCCGGCGCCCCTCACGCCCTCCTGGACTCCTACCTGGAGGAAGCCCTCATACCGACCCTCAACGACCTCAAGGTGGAGTCGGTGGGGGCCTTCACGGAGCCCGACGCCAAGGACGGCCCCGCGGTGTGGGTGCTCATCCCGCACCCCACGCTCCAGTCGGCGGCGAGCGTCAACGCCACCCTGAACGCGGATCCCGCCGTGCAGGGGATGGGTTCGGCGTACCTGACGTCCCCCACGAAGGAGCAGCCCGCGTTCGACCGCATCGACAGCTGGCTCTTCCTCCCGTTCTCGGGCCTTCCGCGGCTCGCCGTGCCCGCACTCGCCCGCGCCCGGAAACCCCGGGTCTTCGAGATGCGCACGTATGAGAGCTTCAGCGAGCTCAAGGCGCTCAAGAAGGTGGAGATGTTCAACGCCGGGGAGATCGGCGTGATGCAGGAGCTCAACCTGTCGCCGGTGTTCTACGGGCAGGCCCTCCTCGGCCGGGACCTGCCCCAGCTCACCTACATGCTCTGCAGCCCCGACATGGAGACCCACAAGAGGAACTGGGCCGCATTCGGCGTCCACCCCGTCTGGGTGAAGCTCAAGAACGACCCGCAGTACGCGGACACCGTGTCGAAGATCACGAGCCGGTTCATGGTGCCGACGCCGTATTCCCAGATCTAGGGCGGCCGTTAGCGGCCCCGGATAGAGGCTTCCGGTGCCTCGGGTGTCATGCATAGGCGTGAACCTTGCATTGAACCAGGTGGGCGACATCGGGCCCGGGGTGGGCCAATCCCAGTTCGAAAGGGACGGGTACCTGGCGCTCGAGGGGTATTTCCCCGCGCAGAGGATTGACCGCGCGGCCTCTGCGGTCCGCAGGCTCCTGAGGGAAAGGCCGGCCGAGATCGTGGTCGACTGCCTCCAGACGGGCCAGCGCTCGTTCTGGGCCCAGGCATCGCACCCCCAGACCCGAAGCTACTCGTTCAACGACGTCCACCTGCTCTGCGAGGAGGTCAGGGAGCTCGCACTGGAGTCCCAGCTCACGTCGACGCTCGGGGACCTCCTCGGCGAGCCCCCGGTCCTTTGCAGCAGCTCGAGCTACGAGAGGGGCAGCTCCCAGCCGAAGCACATCGACTCGCTGCACCTCACCCCGCGGACCCCGCACTCGCTGGTGACGGCGTGGATCGCGCTCGAGGACGTGCACGCGGACTCCGGGCCGCCCATCTGCTACCCGGGGAGCCACAGGATCCCCCTGTATTCGTTCAACGACGGCACCCATCACGCGTCCCGGGACGAGATCCTCGACTGGTTCGACTACATCGACGTCCAGATCCGCCTGAGGGGCCTCAGGAAGAAGACGTTCCTGGCCAGAAAGGGCGACGTGCTCATCCTGCACGCGGACCTGGTCCACGGGGGCAGCCCGATCGCGGACCCAAAGCGCAGCCAGGGCTCGCTGGTGAGCCACTACTTCGGGAAGGCCGACTGCGCCGACCGGGGGATGGACCTCGTCCCGGTGAACCGGGGTTACTGGATGCGGAGGCTGAGGCAGCCGGTGAGGGCGGAGCCGCAGGCCTTCGGGCCCACGTGCCCGTTCCCCGAGGCCTCCTACCTCGCCCGCCACCCGGACGTCCGGGAGGCCGTCGACGCCAGGCTCTGCCCCTCGGGCGAATTCCACTACCGGGCCCACGGGTTCCGGGAGGGCCGGGGCGTCTAGCGGGTCGCCCCCGGGTGTCAGGGCACGCGCGGGCACCGGGATTTCCCCGGCGCCCGCGCGTCGCACCGGGACACCCAGAACCTGCAGTTGTCGGAGAATTCGACGACGGCAGCCGTCTCGACGGCCAGGTCGCTGCGCATGGCGTCCACCTCGTGCGCCCAGCCCGTGGCACCGAGGTCCTCGAGTATCTCGGTGCGGTCGGGGATGTGGATGAAGACCTCCCCGCTTTCATCCACGAAACGCCTGTCCCCGAACTCCCTGAGGCTCGGGTCCTGGCGGCCGGCCTCCCAGCGGGCCGCCTCCGCCCGCCAGTAGCCGTCGTCGTCGCGGGACTTGTCCCGGTCGTGCGAGGTGAAGATGAGCGGGGCGCCGGGCAGGCAAAGCGAGCGCAGCCGGCGCAGCGCCGCGCGGCGGCGGCCCCTGCCGGGGATCTGCATGAGCCCGTTGAACATGAACAGCGCCGCCCCGAACCCCCCGCCGGGCCCCAGGCCGAGGGCCGGGCGCCCGACCGTGGTGGCATCCGCGCACGAGAAGGCGATGCCGTGGGCGCCCTGCGCGGCCGCGAGGCTCCTCGCCTGGTCGAGCAGCTCGTCGGCGAAGTCGAAGGCCGTGATGCTCCGGTAGCCCATCCTCCATAGAGCGACCGCGACGCGCCCCGCCCCGCAGCCGGCCTCCACGAGGGGCGCGGACCTGTCGGGCAGGAAACGCTCGATCAGCAGGCGCTCGGACTTCCAGAGGCCCAGGTTGTGCGCGGCCCGGGTGTAGTGCAGGATCGAGGGGATCCCGTTGAAATGCCCTCGGACGGTCGCTGCGGAGACCTTTGCGGCCCTGGGCGACGGGTTGGCGCCGGCGCGCGGTCCTGCTTGGGTTGCCATGGGTGCGTGGGGACCGGGCTCCGGGGCCCCGGGGGCGGCCTCAGATGTCGGCGAAGAGCTCGCGCATCGGGCAGCGCAGGCCGGGCAGGCACGGGTCCGTCAGCGGGTGCCGGTTCGCAAGGATGTCGAGGAGCGTGAACCCGAACTCCGTCGACGCGTAGATCTCCACGTTCAGGTACCTCGGGTCGACCATCCAGAGACGGGGCAGGCGGATGTCGGCCCAGAGCTGCTTCTTGATCACCGTGTCGACGTGATGGTCGCCGGGGTGGAGGACCTCCGCGACAAGGTAGAGCCGCTCGCCGGCCGCCCCGTCCCCGTCGCCCTTCGAGCTCACGATGCACAGGTCCGGCTGCAGCCGTCCGGCTCCGCCCAGGCCGACCTCGGAGCGCGGAGCGAGGAGCCTCAGGTGGGAGTTCGCGGGCAGGTTGTTCGCGACGAGCCCGTGCAGGCGCTCGACCAGCAGCTCGTGCGAGGGATTCGGCGCGCATCGGAGCATCTCCTCGCCGTTGATCGTCTCCTCGTACGGCTCGCTCATTCGTCCCCACGATGGCCGCCGGGATTGGCTGGGCAACACCAACGACGCCCGCCCGCGCGGCGCGGATCGGCAAGGGGATTTGTCCTTATCCCCCGGGGATATATCATAACATCATTATAAGATAATTACTTAGGAATTTGCCTTCAGGGGGACGGGTTCCCCCGTCCCGGGGTATTTTCATTTGAACTTCCCCCGGCACCTGCCAGTTTAATCGCGCCAGCGGTGGCGCGACAGCCCCTTACCCCTTGCTTCACGAATTGCCCAAGCCCCCAGTCGACGAGTCAGGAGCCTCCAAGGTCATCCTGACCGCGCGCTCCATGACGCACGAGAACCGTGCGGAGATGCGCGCCGTGTTCGACCGGGCGATCGCCCTGGCGGACCGCGGGCGCACGGTGCTGCACGTGCCCCACGAGGTGAAGACCGTCCAGAAGCTGCGCGGGATGCACTACCACTACCGCCCTGAGATATTCCTCCAGATCCAGGGAGTCACGAACTTCCGTTTCCCGAAGGAGGATTTCAGGGTGGGCGAGGAAGAGATCTGCATCATTCCCGCGGGCGTGCCCCACGGCGAGATGGTGGAGCCCGGCGCCGACCGGCCGTTCCGCAACCTTGTCGCGGGGTTCTACAACAACACGCTGAGCCTCCACCTCGCGCACGAGGTGCGCCCCGGCAAGCCCGACATCGAGGCGATCGAGTTCTTTGACGCCCCGAACCTCGAGTTCTTCCTCTCCCTTGCGAACGGGCTGGCCCAGGCCCACGTGATGCACAGCCCGGCACACGGCGCCGTCGAGAAGGGCCTCGTCCTGGCGCTCCTTGGGCTCTTCCGCAACATTGTCGAGACCGGGTCAGGGCACCTCAACAGCGACATCGGAAAGGTCTTCCAGGCGAAGTGCCTCGTGCGGGAGCAGTTCTCGAGCCCGGAGCTGCGGGTGCAGCACATCGCCGACATCCTCGGGTGCTCCGCGGACTACCTCTCGCACCTCTTCCACTCCGAGACGAAGGAGAGGCTGACCCACTATGTCCAGAGGATCCGCATCCAGGGCGCAATCCTGGCGCTGGAGACCACGGCGCTCAACGTCTCCGAGATAGCCTACGCCAGCGGGTTCTCGGACCCCGCGTATTTCACGAGGGTGTTCCGCCAGCACAAGGGGGTGACGCCCCAGGAATACCGGGTGCAGATGAACAGCCTCCGAAACCAGGTCGAATCCCAGCCGAAGACGGTTTACGCCGACCGCGTCGACTTCACCCACGGCACGCCGAAGAGCAAGGCCAAGCCGAAGGCGACCGTGTCAATCGGCTCCTGAGGCGTCGGAGTCCGGGACCCACGCCAGGGAGACGGCGGCTATGGCGAAACACGCGCCCCCCAGGAGCACCACGGGCAGCGCCTTGCCGCCAAGGAGGTGCGTGACCACCGGGCCGAGGAGGGTCGCGGCGACAATCTGGGGGATCACGATGAAGAAGTTGAAGACCCCCATGTAGAACCCCATCCGTGACGCCGGGATCGAGTTGGCAAGAAGCGAATAGGGCATCGAGAGGATCGTCGCCCATCCGATCCCGACCCCGACCATCGAGACGATGAGGAACCGGGGGTCCGTCCACAGGCCGACCGACATGAGCCCCGCCGCGGCGCAGATGAGCCCGGTCCGGTGCAGGGTGCGGGTCCCGAACCCGCGGCGGGCGAGCTCCACGAGGCCGAACGAGACAAAGAATGCCACGACCGAGTAGGCGGCCAGGCAGACGCCCGCCCACTCGACTCCCCGGGTGTACGACTCGGAGCTCGGCTCGCCGCCGAAGAACTTGTGGGCCACCGCGGGCGTGAAGTAGAGCCACATGCAGAAGAGCCCGAGCCAGGTGAAGAACTGAACGACGGCGAGGCGCCGCATCGTCCGGGGCATCTGGACAAGGCCGTCGAGGATCTCGCGGAAGGCGGAGTGCTCCGCGGGCGCGATCGGCTCCTCGGGGGGGTGCTCGGGGGTGGTGACGATCGTATAGAGCACGCAGCCGATGAAGACCACCGAGCCGATGTAGAACGCGAGCTGGATGGACTGGGGGATCCTCGATCCTGCCGCCGTGCCGCTCGCCAGGCCCAGGTGGGTGAGTATCCACGGGAGCGCGAGCGAGAGGCTGGCCCCGAATCCGATCATGAGGCTCTGCATGGCGTAGCCCACCTTCCTCTGCGACGGGGGGAGGAGATCGCCCACGAAGGCCCGGAAGGGCTCCATGCTCACGTTGACCGAGGCGTCGAGCACCCAGAGCAGGCCCGCGGCCATCCAGAGCGACGAGGAGTTCGGCATGGCCAGCAGTGCGAGGCTCGCGAGTATCGCGCCCGCGAGGAAGTAGGGCCGCCTGCGGCCGAGCCGCGTCCAGGTGCGGTCGCTGTAGTGGCCGATGATGGGCTGGACGATCAGTCCCGTGAGCGGCGCCGCGAGCCAGAGAATCGGGAGCTGGCCCTCGCTCGCCCCCAGGTACTGGTAGATCGCGCTCATGTTGGCCATCTGGAGCCCCCATCCGAACTGGATCCCCAGGAAGCCCACGCTCATGTTCGAGATCGCGAACAGGCCTAGAGGCGGGCGGGGTGAACTCATGCGCGGGTGTGTGCCATCTCGGGGTTCTCGCTGTAGTCGCGCACCATTCGGTCGCCCGTGCGATCGTAAAGTTTGATCCAGTGGCTCAGCGTCTCGAGCCTCTCGCCGTCGAGGCCGGCGAACTGGTCCTCCGTGTAGCGCCACTGCCAGTTGCCCTCGGACGTCCCGGGCTGGTTCAGGGCGCTCGATGCGGGGAGGTCCAGGAGGTCCTGCATCGGCACGACCGCGAGGCGGGACACCGCCGAGAGCGCGGCCCGGATCACGGGCCACGCCGAGCGCGAGCCGCCGAGCTGGAAGTATTCCTCGATCTGGCCGGCCGTCTCCCGGGGCAGTTTCTCAAGCCAGCCGCGCGTGGTGGTGTTGTCGTGCGTCCCGGTGTAGACGACGCTGTCGGGCGTGAAGAAATGCGGCAGGTTGACGTTGCCGGCGTCGTGGCCGTAGGCGAACTGGAGCACCTTCATGCCGGGCAGGGCCGCCGCCTGGCGCAGCGCCACGACGTCGGGCCCGATGTAGCCCAGGTCCTCGGCGATGATCCTGGCGTCGGGCAGCGCCCTGCGCACGGCGCGGAAGAAGTGCATGCCGGGCCCGTTGCGCCACTTGCCGCCCCGCGCGTCCGTCGCGTCCGCGGGGATCTCCCAGTACGTCTGGAATCCGCGGAAGTGGTCCAGCCGGATGATGTCGTAGAGCTCGAACGCCGACCGAAGCCGGGCGATCCACCACCGGTAGTTGGTGCGCGCGAGGTATTCCCAGTCGTAGAGGGGGTTGCCCCAGAGCTGGCCCTTCGCGGAATAGTAGTCTGGGGGAACGCCGGCGACCGCGAGCGGATTGCCGTGCGGGTCGAGCCGGAAGGCCGCCCGGCTCTGCCACGTGTCGGCGCTGTCGAGGGCGACGAAGATCGGGACGTCGCCGATGATGCCGACCCCCCTGGAGGCGGCATAGCTGCGGAGGCGGCCCCACTGGCCGAAGAACAGGTACTGGTAGAACGCGTGCCGGTCGATGTCCAGGCGCACCGACTCGGGCAGGCTCAGGCGCAGCTCCTTGCTCCAGCTCCTGAAGGCCTCGGGCCACATGGTCCATGGGAAGCCCCCGAAGTGGGACTTGAGCGCCATGAACGTGGCGAAGGGCTCGAGCCAGCCGGCGTGCTCCTTGCGGAACGCGGAAAGCGAGCCGAGGCCCGCGACCTCGTCCCCCCGCGAGGCCGAGAAGCGGTCGTGGGCCCGCGCCAGCACGGGCCAGAATCTCTCGTACAGCTTTCCATAGTCCACGCGGTCGCTGGGGAGGGCGCGCAGCGGCGCGAGGTCCCCGTCCTTCAGCAGCCCCGCAGAGGCCAGCTCGTCCAGGTCGATGAAATACGGGTTGCCCGCGCGGCCCGAGAACGTCTGGTACGGCGAATCGCCGTAGCCGGTGGGACCCAGGGGGCAGATCTGCCAGTAGCGCACGCCGGCCCTGCCCAGGAAGTCGACGAGGTCGCGCGTCCCCTGCCCGAGATTCCCGATCCCGTATCGCCCGGGAAGCGAGGATACGTGCGCCAGCACACCCGCGCTGCGGGTGCTAAGCCATGTATGGGGCGTGGATTCCATCTCGGTGGGTTTTCGTGAGTGTGGAGGGATCCGGGTCACCGGGAGCGCCGGGGCCGGGCGGCGCGAGGCCGCGGGTTTTGGGTTCGGGGAGGCTCGCGGGAATGGGGGGACGGGTGCGACGCGACGGGATCCGCCCGCAGTTAGAAAAAGCGGCCACCAGATTGAACCCGGTGGCCGCTTGGTTGCTGGGCTGCCTGCCGGCAGGCCCGTCTTCAGTTTTCCGTTAGAACCTGTAGGAGATGCCCGACGAGTAGGAGGCGCCGTACTTCTGGTAGTTGATCAGCTGGCGCGGGTCGCCGTTGTTGTAGGTGACCAGGGGCTCGTCGTTGAGGTTGTACGCCTGCAGGTAGACGCTCATTCCCTTGAGGGCTCCGGACTTGAACGAATAGCTCACCTGGGCGTCGATGATCTTCTCCGGGAGCGAGATCGTGAATCCGTCACCGTTCGTCTCGTAACCCCTGATGTTCGGCGCCCCGAAGGTCGTGAGGTATTCCCTCGTTGCCGAGCGATAGGTCCCGCTGATGCGGGCCGCGAATCCGTGGCTCTCGTAGTAGAGGGTCAGGCTTGCGACCTTCTTTGAGAGGCCGTCGAGAGGGGCGGTGCCGTTGCCGGGGCCCCAGGGCTGGATCTGGCTGTCGGTGATCGCGCCGCCTGCGACCAGGCCGAAGCCCTTGACCCCGCCGTTGGTCAGCACATCGCTCGTGATCTGCAGCGTTCCCTCCACGCCGCTCAGGGTGCCGCCTTGGCCGTTGACCGGCGTGTTGGAGAAGCCCAGGTTCTGGACAGGAGCCTGCGGTGACGTGTAGGGGTAGCCCGCGTAGTTGGTCACGGTGCTCTGCTGGTAGATGTAGCTCAGGAGCTTCTTCTCGAAGACGGCGATGGAGACATAGCCGCCGCCCTTCGCGAAGTAGTGCTCGAGCGAGAGGTCAACCGAGTCGGCGATCCAGGGCTTGATGCCCGGGTTGCCGCTGGTGCCGCTCCAGGGGCTGAGGGTGTTGGAGCTGGCCAGCGTGGCGTTGTACGAATACGAGCGTGACGCCCTCATGTCGTACATGCGCGGCCTTGCCTCCTCGCGGCTGACGCTGAACCGGATGTCCGTGTGGGTGGCGGGCCTGAATATGAGGTTCAGGCTAGGAAGGATGTCCGCATAGGATGCGCCGCCGCTGACGGGGTACAGAGTCGCCCCGCCGTTCCCGGAGTAGCCGGTCGCATGCTGGTGGGCGAGGTCCGCCACGACGCCGATGTTCCCGTCAAAGGGGATGTCGCCCAGGGCGCCCTTCAGGTCAAACTGCACGAACGGGCGGGTGATGTCCTCCCACACGTTGAACCTGTCGGGCAGGAAGTCTCCCGGGTTCGGGTTCGGGACGAACGTGTACAGGCCGCTGTTGTAGGCCGCATTGGGGTCGTACGCGTAGATCTTGAGGTTGCCGAGGTAGCTCAGGTCCGTGGTGCCCACGATCTTGGGCAGCGGTGCGTGCGGCTGGCCGTTGGCGTTGGCGAGGTAGCCGCTCGGGAACTGGCCGGCGCCCTTGTAGCGGTCCGTGTAGCTCACGCCGACCTCGACGTCCTTGAAGATGGAGGCGTCCAGCACGTGCTTCGTGATCAGCTTGAACGCAGCCAGGTCGTCGCGCTCCTGGAAGTACTTGAGGTAGCCCTCCATGCCCGTCACGGGAAGCGTCCCGGTGCCCCAGCCCTGGGGGTCGGTGAGGGTGAAGAGGCTCGTGTTCGTGTAGTCCGTGTTGGACTGGATGTTCGGGATCTGGCCGGCCGTCGTCGTGATGGTGACGGTGTCGGGGTTTGTCGCTCCCCCGGCGAAGCCGAGGCCCGAGTAGGTCTCGAGGTTCTCGTCGTTGCGCTTCACGGTGGAATAGCCCGAGGTGAAGGTCACCGGCCAGTCCGACTTCTGCGCCACGTCGAGGTTCCAGATGAAGGCGCTCAGGTTGTCCTTCCGCAGGAACGTATCATTCCTGACCACGGGCTGGACGTTCTTGAGGGTCTCCGAGGTGGCCAGGCCGTTCGTGACGGTGTAGCCCGGCTGCAGCTGCGCGCTGCTCCAGAAGGCCAGCGGGATCTCCATGCCTCTCAGGAGCTGGTTCTCGGTGAAGTTCGTGTGGAAGATGTCGAGCTTGCTGTGGATGTTGTCGTTGGGCTTGTTCTCGAGCACGGCGATGAAGGCGTCGCGCTTGAGGTAGCTGGAGCGGACGTAGCTCTTCGTGCCGCCCAGCACGAAATTGCCGTTTGAATCCGTCGGATAGCCCCACGCCTGGAACTGCTCGCCCTCAAACGGCGTGTTCGTGTGGGAGAACCCGAGGACGAGGCCCACCTTCCCGTCGTCGAACTGGTCGACGTAGGACGCGGTGAAGTTCTCGCTGTCGGCCTTCTTGAGGCCCGGGGTGAGCTCCTTGTACTGCGTCCAGTTGTAGAACGCGCTCACCGCGATGACCCGGTGGTCGATGCTCAGGGGATTCGTGGTCTTCAGGTCGATCGTGCCCGCGATGCCGCCCACCATGTCGGCCTGCCCGGTCTTGTAGACCGTCACCCCGGAGACGAGCTCGGCGGGGTACTGGTCAAACTCGATCCCGCGGTTGTCGTTCGTCGAGACCTGCTCGATTCCGTCGAGCGTGCCGACGCTGAAGTCGGGATTGAGGCCGCGGATGGCTATTCCCTGGTTGCGGCCGTTGGTGCGCTGGCTCGTGAGGCCCGTGAGTCGGGTGAGGGAGTCGGCGATGCTGATGTCGGGCAACTTGCCGATGTCCTCGGGCGCTATCACCTCCACGATGGCCACCGAGTTCTCCTTCTCCTGGGCCGCCATCTCAAGGCTCCCCGCAAAGGATCCCTGGACGGTGAACTGGTTCATGACGTATACGTCATCCTTCGGGGCGGGGGCCGCCGTCGTGGTAGTGGTCGTGGTGGTGGTGGATGCGGCCTGCGCGAAGGCCAGCTGGGTCGCGGCGATCGAGAGCAGGGCCATGGCGACCGGTCGGAGCCGGAGCGCGCCTGCTTTGGGTATCTGGTGTGTAACGTTCATGACTGTCTTGGTGTTGTCCTGGCGTTGCTTGACGTTTTTTGGGTTGTGTTAGGGTGATTCTATGGGGACGGGGTGCCGGGGTGGAATGCGCCCGTGCGCCCTGCGGGGTGCTCTGCGGGGAGAAATGTCGCCCGGAACCCGCCGTTTTAGCGACGGCCAAACCCGGGAGAAAACCGAGATGAGTCGGATATCTCTTAGATCGGGTGCCGGCCGGCGCGCAGGGACCTAGGTTTTGTCCGGTCCATGAAAGAATTCTCCTGCCGCGGTCTTTTGACCCCCGGGAAGGCCCGGGAGTAGTGTCGCCCGGCCTGAAGATGAACGCCCCAACCGTGCGCGCGGCGCTGCTAGCCGTATTTGCAATTTCACTACACGCCGCGCCGCCGCTGGTGAGCGTGCCGCGCTACGACCACCCGGGCGGCGGCCAGGTCTTCTACTTCGTCCTCACGGACCGCTTCGCGAACGGCGACCCCTCGAACGACACCGGCGGCCTCGGCGGCGGGCGGGACACGAACGGCTTCGACCCCACGGCGATCTCGCACTTCCACGGCGGCGACCTCCGGGGCCTGACCGGCAGGCTGGACTACATAAGGGGAACGGGGGCCACGGCCGTCTGGATCACGCCCCCCTTCGTCAACCGGGCCGTCCAGGCGGGGAGTGCGGGCTACCACGGGTACTGGATCCTCGACTTCACCCGGATCGACCCCCACCTGGGGACGGAGGCGGACTTCCGGGAGTTCGTGGAGCAGGCGCACGCCCGGGGGCTCAAGGTGTACCTGGACATCGTCGTGAACCACACGGCGGACGTGGTGAGGTACCGGGACGGCGGCGAGGAATATCTCGACCACGCGCGCTTCCCTTACCGGGACGAGGCGGCCCGGGCCTTCGACGACCACGCGGTCGCCTACAACGGGCTGAACTCGCCCGACCTGTTTCCCAGGTTGTCGGTGGAGAAGAGCTTCCCGCACATCCCGTACGTCGCCCCCGGGGACGAGCACGCGAAGGCCCCGGAGTGGCTCAACGACCTTACGCTCTACCACAACCGCGGGAACAGCGTCTGGACCGGAGAGAGTTCCGTCTACGGGGACTTCTCGGGTCTCGACGACGTGTTCACCGAGCACCCGCGCGTGGTCCTCGGCTTCATCGACGTGTACAGCCGCTGGGTCAGGGAATTCGGGATAGACGGATACCGGATCGACACCGTGAAGCACGTGAACCTCGAGTTCTGGCAGGCCTTCGCGCCGGCGGTCCGCGAGGCGGCGCACAAGGCGGGCCGCCCGGGCTTCTTCATGTTCGGGGAGGTCGGGAACCCGACGGGCGACGCGGCGCTCATGAGCGAGTTTGCGACGACGGGGACCCTCGAGGCCTCCCTGGACTTCGGCTTCTACGTGTCGGCCCGCGACTTCGTCTCCCGCGGGCTGGGCTCGTCGGTCATGGCGGACCTCTTCGACCGCGACGACCTCTACACGGGCCCCGACCGGAACGCCAACATGCTGCCGACGTTCATCAGCAACCACGACGACGGCAGGTTCGGCGGTTTCCTGAAGGCGGACAATCCGGGCGCGGGGGCCGAGGACCTGCTGCGGATGGACGAGCTGGGCCACGGGCTCCTCTACCTTGCCCGGGGCCAGCCCGTCCTCTACTACGGAGACGAACAGGGCATGACCGGGTTCGGCAAGGACCAGGCGGCCCGGGAGGACATGTTCGCCTCCAGCGCCCCCCCGTTCCGGAAGCTTGCGCTCCTGGGAACGAGCCGGACGGGTGCCGACGACAAGTTCGACGAGGGTCATCCGATCTACCGCTTGGTGAGCGCCCTGGGCCGCCTGCGGGCCGGCAATCCCGCCCTCTCGCGGGGATCGCTCCTCGTGCGGTCCAGCGGGAGGCCGGAAGTCCTCGCCTTCTCGCGCGTCGAGCGAGGCGAACGCGTGGAATGCCTTGTTGCGCTGAACAGCTCCAGGTCGGGCTCGGTTGCGGTGACCCTGCAGACCGCCCAGCCCGCGGGCGCGTCCCTGCACAGGATCTTCGACTCGCGCGATCCCGGCCGGCCCGGGGCGGCAGACCTGGTGGCCGACTCCGAGGGCAGGGTGGCGGTGAGGCTCGACCCCCTGCAGTTCGCGGTCTGGCGCGCGGCCGCCTCGCTCCCGGTCCCGGGCCGTGCCCCCGGCATAACGATCGCCTCCCCCCTGGCCGGCGCCTCGATGACCTATGCCGCCCGCGAGATTGTCGGCCACGTCCTGCCCGTCAGGCAGGAGATCCGCGCCGAGGTCTCCGGTGGTGATGGCGTCGCCGAGGTCACCTTCGCCCTCGAGCGCGCCTCGCGCCCCGGGCAATACGAGCTTATCGGGACTGACGACGCCCCGCCCTACCGGGTCTACTGGAGGCCGCCGGCCGACCTCGCGGAAGGGGACCTCCTCACCTTCGTCGCCACGGTCGACGACCTTCGGGGACACCGAGCCTCGGCCGAGGCGGGCGGCGTGACCGTGGCCCCGGGCCCCCTTGAGTTCGGGATCAGGGGCGCCAAGGTGCCCCGGTTCACGCGATTGCCCGCGGCCAGCGTGGCGCTTGAGCCCGGCGGGCGCCTTCGCCTGGAGGCGCAGGCCACGGGAACCGAGCCGATCGCCTACCAATGGTACCGCGATGGGTCACCGGTGGCAGGCGCGACCTCCCCGGTGCTCGATGAGAGGGCGGCCGGCCGGGCCCTGGAGGGCCGCTATTTCCTCCTCGCAGGGGACCGCGAGGGCACGGCGGTCAGCGGCGACACCGTCGTTTCGGCCCCCGGGGTTACCGGGCGGCCCGTGGGCCGGCTTGTCCGGTACCCGGGGTTCGAGTCCAAGCTCGTGGAGGCGCGCGAGGTGGATGTCTGGCTGCCCCCGGGCTTTGGCAGGGATCCCGGCAAGAGGTACCCGGTCATCTACATGCAGGACGGACAGAACCTGTTTGATCCAGGGACGAGCTACGGCGGTGTCCCGTGGGGCGTCGACTCGGCGATGGAGCGCCTCCTGTCGCGGCACCTGGTCCGCCCCGCCATCGTGGTCGGCATCTGGAATTCCGGGTTCGGCCGCGCGGCGGAATACGTTCCCCAGAAGGCGGTCCGCGCGGCGTGGATCGACGAGGTCACCAACACGTTCGCCCAGAAGCACCTCCCGATGAGGTCCGACGCGTACCTGCGGTTCATCGTGACGGAGCTCAAGCCCTGGGTGGACCGGACGTACCCGACCGCGCCCGGCGCGGGCAGCACGTTCATCATGGGCTCGAGCATGGGGGCCCTGGTCTCGGCCTACGCCCTCGCCGAGTATCCCGGGGTCTTCGGGGGCGCGGCCTGCGTGTCCACGCACTGGCCCGCGGCGGACGGGGCCGTCATCGACTTCCTCCGCGAGCACCTGCCCCCGCCCGGATCGCACCGCCTCTATTTTGACCGCGGCACGAAGACCCTCGACGCCGGGTACGGGCCCTACCAGGGGCGCATGGACGCGGTCATGAGGGCCGCCGGCTACAGGGAGGGACGGGACTGGGTGACGAGGGAATTCCCGGGCGACGACCACTCGGAGGCGTCATGGAGCCGGAGGGTCGACCAGCCCCTTGTGTTCCTTCTGGGCAGGTGAGGCCTCTCACCTCATCTGTGAGCGTATCCGCTCGATGGCCATGTTGATCTTCTCGGTGAGCTGGGGGTTCCCCTCGTATCGCGAGATCCTCCTGGCCTCGCCGACGTGGACCAGGGCCTCGTCCAGCCGCTTCTGCTTTAGCAGATTCATCGCGAGGTACATCTCCATGTCCGCGCTCACCGGGCCGCACCTCTCCGCCAGCAGGAGGAACCGGATCGCCTGCCCGGGGTCCCCCTTCGAGCTGCTCACGACCGCGAGCCTCAGGTTGTTGGCCATGTTCCCGGGCTGGCGCTCGGCCGCCGCGTAGCCCTCCTTCTCGACCTCTGACTCGCGCCCCTGGTCGTGCAGCAGGCTCGCCAGCGCCTCGAACGCCCCGCGGTTGCCCGGGTCCACCGCCAGGGCTGAGCGGATCGCCCGCTCGGCCTCCTTGTCGTCCCCGGCGAAGCGCAGCAGCCGCCCCAGCGTCAGGCGCACGGATACGTCGGACGGCCGAAGGGCGATGATCCCCTCGAGTCGGCGCCTCCCTTCGTCGAAGCGCTTGGTGCGCACGTAGAAGTCGGCGAAGACGGGGGCCATGAGCGCCAGGTCCCTCGGCGGGCAGCCCTTCGAGATCCTGGCCAGGAGGCTTTCCGCCTCGCCGAAGCGCCCGAGCCGGGCGAGCTTGATCGCCTCGTCCGAAGCGAGCGCAAAGTTCCTCGGCTGGAGCTCCTGCGAGCGCCGGGAGTCGGCGAGGGCAGCCTCGAGGTCCCCGAGGTCGTCGTCGATCCCCTCCAGGATCTTCGGGAGGTCCGGGTTCGTGGGGTCCCGCGCGATGGCCGATGCGACCACCTCACGCGCGGACCTCGTCTTGGCGCGGTCCTCGAAGTCGAGCTTCGCCTGGGCGAGCTCGCCCGCCAGCCTCGCCTGGTCCTCGGGGTAGGTCACCTGGTTCGTGAACGGCGCGTTCTGCTCGATCGTTGCAATCTTCTCGAGGACGTCCAGCCGCCCGTGGGCCGTGTATCCGAGGGCGGCGGCGCACCCGGGTGAGTCGAGCCAGCTCCCGGCACCGTCCCCTCCGGGGAAGAGGGCCTTTCCAGCGCCCTCCGCCATGGCCCGCGCGATGAGGTAGTTCCCGTCCCAGTCGAAATGGACGTGCTCGAAGAAGAGCCCCCGCCCAGCGGGCCGTGCCCCGGAGGCTGGGTCCGAGCCCATGATCATCGCCGCGTCGAGGAGGACCGCCCTGGCGGGGTTCTCCCGGGCGACCTGCCGGATGATCTCGTTGATGCGGGGGTCCGGCCTGAAGCGCAGGGCGTCCCAGTGCTCCGCATCGAAGAGATGCCGCCTGGCGTCCTCGACTCTGGAGGCCTGGAGGTCGAGCGCTCCGAGCAGGAACGAGGTGTCGGCGTACTGGGGGTCGATCCGCAGGGCCTCGTCCAGGTCGCCCCGGGCGGCCTCGTCCTCGCCCAGGAGCCACTCGATCCTGCCGCGTTCGAAGGCCGCCCGCCAGCGCTCCAGATCCGGCTCCGCCATCCCCGGCCGGTGGAGCGAGACGAAGGGCGCGGAGTCGCTGATGTTCGAGGCCACGGTGCAGAGGAGCACCCTCGCCCCCGCGCCGCTCGCCACCCGGACGATGTCCCGGAGGTTCGCCTCGAAGTTCCGGTGCACCCCCCGGAGCCTCGGGTCGTCCCCGGCCACCGTGCTGCCCGCGAACATCGCCATGCCCCCCCACTGCTCGGGGACGCTGCCGCGGGGGGCCAGCCTGCCCAGGATCGCGGTCGCCAGCTGGCCCGTCCTCGTGGACCGCACGAAGACGCTCAGCCGGATGACCCAGAGCGGCGGCATCACCGAGAGATAGGCGCATCCGGGGCCGTAGGGCCCCACCACCTCGTTGTTGCCCATGTAGACGACAAAGAGGTCGGGCTCGTATCCCGCGAGCTCCCGGGTGACCTGGTAGACCACGTGGGAGTTCACGGCGACGATCCCCGTGTTGATCACCTCGAACTCCCTGCCCGGGTAGCGGGAGCGCAGCTGCTCCCTGAGCTGGGCCGCGAACGCGAAGGACGGCACCGGTATCCCCTGCGCCGCCGACTCGCCCAGGACGACGATGCGCACCTGGTTCGGCGCCTTGTGCACCGGGACCCGGATGTTGAGGGGCCTCAGGTCAAAGCCCCCCGGAAGGAGCGAGGCGGCGAAGTCCGGGTTGGTCCTCATCATCCCCGGGGCGTCGTCCGGGACAAGGAACCGCAGGGACCTGCCGAAGCCGGCGAGACGAAGACCGCCCTCGAGGCAGAGGAGGAGCACCGACGGGACCGCGAACAGGCACAGGATGCGGAAGGTCCACTCCCGTGCCGTCGCGCGCGGGGCCCTTTCTGGTTTGGAAGGCGTCGGGGAGGCGGCGGCGCTCACGGCGGGGGGGCGGATAGTGCGTGACCGTCCGAAGGGGTGTCAACCCAACGCCCCCGCGGCCCTCCCCGTTGACAGGGGGCCGCATCCCTCCATGCATTTG
>PLXR01000158.1 GCA_003151495.1 Opitutaceae bacterium | reverse complement strand
CAGTGCTCGACGATGGCGGTGAGCGACTCTATCCAGTCGCCCGAGTTGAGGTAGTGGATGGGTCCGAGCATCTTGTCCGCGGGCGTGTGGATGTGCCCGCACATGACCCCCGTGCACCCCCGGCTCCTCGCCAGCTCCGCGATGTGCTCCTCGAAGTTCGAGACATGGCTCACGGCCGACTTGACGCGGGCCTTGATCGCCCGGCTCAGCGACCAGTACTCGAGGCCGCGCCACTTCCTCCAGGCGTTGTAGGCCCGGTTGATCGCGAGGAGGGCGTGGTAGCCCCAGTCGCCCAGGTGGGCGAGGAAGACGAAGTTGCGGGTCACGGTGTCGAACACGTCGCCGTGCAGGACCAGGTAGCGTCCCTTGATGCCCTCGTGGAGGTATTCGTCCACCACCTGCAGGTTTTCGAACTCGAGCGGGAGGAACTTGGAGAGGATGTCGTCGTGGTTTCCCCTGAGGTAGACGATCTGGGTGTCGCGCTTCTCGAGCATCTTGAGCACGATCCGGATGAAGTGGGTGTGGGCCTTGGTCCACTGGCCGCCGCGCTTGAGCTGCCATCCGTCGATGATGTCGCCGTTCAGGATCAGCTTCTTGCAGCGCACATGCCGCAGGAAGTGGTTCACCTCGCGCACCTTCGAGTCCACGGTCCCGAGGTGGATGTCGGAGAGGACGACGGTGCGTGCGCGCAGCTTCTTCATGGGAGCTGGAGTGCGAACCCCCGCGCCGCCCGGTCCGGCTGGTGCGCGACCGTGGCGCAGTCGGCGGGGACGACAATGCGCAGGCTGCGCGGGCGCACGGCGACCTCGACGACCGCGCCCGCAAAGTGCGTCTCGCCGTCGGTGTGGATCAAGCCCGCCGCGGACCTCTCGATCAGGAAGCGCGTACCCTGCATCCCGCGGACCCTCGCGCTCCGGTCGATCGTGCCGAGGAACATCCGCGCACCGAGGAAGGCCGCGGCCACGAGGCCGACCGGCCGTACCAGGACCAGGTCCAGGACGCCGTCGTCGACCCGCGCGTGCGGCGCAATCCTCGCGTTGTTGCCGTACTGGTCGGAGTTGCCGACGGCGATGAGGAGGATGTCGACCTCCTCGCGCCTGCCTCCATGGGTCACGAAGCAGCGCTCGGTCTTGCGGCCCAGGAACGCGGACAGCGCCGTCCGCGCGTAGGCGGGGAGCCCCCGGCTGGCCAGCCGGTTGAAGCGCCGCGCGACGTCGGCGTCGAGGCCGAGCCCCATGGCGTTGACGAACGGGAGGCCGTTGACGGTCCCGGTGTCGATCTCGGCCGTGCGCCCGGACGAGCCGGCGGCGAGTTCCAGTGCCCCGAAGATCGTCTTCGGGAGCCTGAGGTGGAGCGCCAGGCCGTTCCCCGAGCCGCAGGGCACCAGGCCGAGGGCCGCCGGGGTGTGGATGAGCGCCTGGGCGACCTCGTTCACGGTGCCGTCGCCGCCCACGGCGACAACCCTGAGGCATCCGGCGCAGACCGCGTCGCGGGCGAGCTCTGTTGCGTGCCCGGGACCCTCGGTGCACACGAGGTCGGCGTCGAGGGCCCGCGAGGCGACGAAGCTTCGCAGCATGGGAAGAATGGGGGCGTTCCGCCGGGGGCGCCCCGAGCGCGGGTTGAATATGAAGCGCACCCTCATCGGAAAGTCGGGGACAGCCCGGCCCTCGGGGCGCCCGCGCCGCCGCCGACGTGGTCCATGACGTGGGCGGCGATCGCCCGGGCGGCATCCGGCCTGGCCATCGCCTCGAGCGCGGTGCTCCATCCCCCCCAGGTCCGGGCGCCTCCCTCGAATGCCGCCCTGAGAGTGCGGATGACCTCGGCTGGGGTCGTGGCGAGTGCGCCCGCCCCGTGCCGAAGCAGAAGCTCGCAGTTGCCCTCCTCTTGGCCCGGCACCACCTGGTTCACGATCATGGGGCAGCGGGCGGCAATGGCCTCCTGGGTGGTTGCCCCGCCCGCCTTGCTGACGACCGCATGGTGGGTCATCAGGAGGTGGGGGATCTTGTCCGTCCACCCGAGGATCTCCGCCCGGCGCGCGCGCCCGGCGGCGACCTCCGCGAGGGTCTTCTTGAGCGCAAGGTCCCTGCCGACCGTGCAGGTGACCTCCCAGCCCTCCTCGGCCAGGAGCAGGCGGGCGGTCGCCTCCGCGTTCCGGGTGCCCGAGTTGACGATGTAGAGGATCCTCGGCGCGGCGCCGCCGGAGAGGCTCGGCCGCGTGACGATGCCGTCATTCTTCCGGAAGTAGGGGGTGACGGGAAAGCCGAGGACGTGGAGGCGCGACGGGTCGACCCCGGCCGCGCGCATGACCTGCGCCGAGTCCTCGTTCGGGACGTACCACCCGTCGCACCCCGGCCGCCACCAGACCGAGTTGATGCTGATCGAGTCGGTGACGATGTTGAAGTGGGGAATGGAGAGCTGCTCCTCCCGCGCGGATCGCTGGAGGAGGGCCGCGTACGCCGGGAAGGTGCTGCAGATCGCGACCGGGCGCTCCAGCTCGATCACCCTCTCGAGCGTCCTCGCCTGGGCCCGGAGCATCCAGAGCCCGCGGTCCATGAACCCGGGGCGGTCCATGAGGGCGTAGATGCGCCGCCAGAGGCGGGGCGTCGCGTTGATCGCGGCAAGGTAGGACCTGCGCACGACGGAGTTGAGCCTGGGGCAGGAGAGCGCAAAGACGTCGACCACGGTCGCCGTGCCCGGCAGGTCCTCGTTGAAGGCCGCGGCGAGGGCGTGGGCCGCGGCGTTGTGGCCCTCGCCGTAGGCCGCCGTGAGGATGAGGACGCGGTGCTTCATGCCTGGGCGAGGATCGGGGAAGCCTCGGCCGCGGGGCGGACGATGCCCGCCTCGCGCTCGAGGTCTCCCTCAAACCGCCCGATCACCTTCTCCCAGGACTGGGCCTCGACCGCGCGGCGCGCGGCGGCGCCCAGGCGCGCCCTCAGGGCGGGCTCGGTCGCCAGCCTGACGGCCGCGGCGACGAGCATTTCGGGCTCTCCGCAGGGCGCGGACAGGCCGGTCTCGCCGTCCCTGACGAAGATCCGCGCGGCGGCGTAGTCGAATCCCGCGGCGGCCAGGCCGCTCGCCATGGCCTCGGTCAGGACGTTCCCGAAGGTCTCCGTGAGGCTCGCATGCACGTAGATGTCCGCGGAGGCGTAGTACCTGCCGATCTCCTCCCTGGAGAAGAAGCCGGCAAAGACGCAGTCCGGGTGCGCCCTCATGAGCGACGGCTTGAGCGGACCCTCCCCGGCCAGCACGAAGCGGCACGCCGGGTTCGCGGCCTTCATCGCCGAGTAGGTCCGGAAGAGGAGCGGATAGTTCTTCTCGGCCGCCATCCTGCCGACGTGGATGACGACGGGGTCGCCCGGGCCGGCCCCCCATTCCGCGCGGAGGGCCTGCGACCTCCGCTCGGGGCGGAACTGGCGCGTGTCGACCCCCCGGGACAGCACGGAGAGATGGGTGAATCCCTCCCTCTCGAGTTCCCGGCACATGTCGGAGGTGGGGGCGAACGTCCGCCGTGTCATGTTGTGCACGTGGCGGAGCCAGCGGAGCGCCACGCCCCGGAAGGGCGAGACCCCGTAGTGCTGCGTGTACGCGTGGAAGTTCGTGTGGTAGCTGGACGTCGTCGGGACCCCGAGGGCCCGCGCCGCGCGGATCGCCGACAGGCCGAGAGGACCCTCGGTGGCGACATGGACGAGGTCGGGGCGGTCAAGGGTCCATTGGCGCCTGAATTGACGGCCGGCGGGAAGCCCGAGGCGGAGGAGGGGATAGCCGGGGATGGGGATGCCCCGCATGGGGACCTGGCGGAATTCCGGCGAGGGCCCGCCGAGGTGAAGGTCGGGGCGCCAGGGCCTGTAAACGGCAACCGAGTGGCCCCGCCGACCGAGCTCGCCGGCGATGACACCGAACGTCATCGCAACCCCGTTGATCTCGGGGGGGAAAGTCTCGGTGACAATCGCGAGTTTCACAGGATGCGTGGTTTACGCATCCAACTATGCACGGACCAGGTGACGGGGACGTGTCGAACAGGTTACGAATTCGGCAATTCCCCGCACCAGGCGGCGGCCCGCCTTGGGCCCGTCGCTATCCCACGGTCACGGCGACGCACTGGTAGAGTATGCGTCCTCCGGGGTATTGGGTTGAGCCCGTGACGTAGATATGGGCTGCGGCCAGGGCAAACGGGCCCCCCGCGGCGAGCTTCTCCGCAAGCCCCGCCTCCTTCTCAAGGGCCGGGGCCAGGGCCTGGTCCGATGCGAGCACGAAGATCCCCTGGGGGGGCACCACAAGGACCGAGAATGCCGCCGCGTGGGCGCCCACCCGGGCGGCCACCGCGGCCACCTCGACCGCGCCAGGGGCCTGGGCCTGCTTCACCTCGAGCTTGATCATGCGCGCCACGGCGTCGGGGCCGCTGTCGCTCAGCACGGAGCTCACCCAGTCCAGCAGGAGGTTGCGGACCGCGTTCAGGTCCGGGGCCTTTGCGATCGGCTCGATCCCGCCGCTCTTGCGGATCGCCTTCACCAGGGTGGAGATCTCCTTCAGGTAGACGTTCTTCTGGGAGCCGGGGATGTAGTACATCACCGCCAGGTGGACGGGCATCCCGTCGGGCGAGCCGTAGTCGATCCCCTGGGATGCCCACCCGATGGCGCAGAAGAGCTCGCCCTCCTCCTGGCGCGCGCGCATGTGGGGGACCGCCACGCCCAGGCCGATGCCCGTGTTGCACTCCTGCTCCCTCAGCTTGATCTCCTCCACGGCGTCCGCACCCGCCTCGATCTTCGGGTTGGCGTCAAGGATCCGGGCGAGGAAGGCGAGGACCCTGTCCTTGCCCGCCCCCTCCGGCAATTCGAAGAGGCGCCCGTCCTGGAGTGCCGTGAGGATGCTGCGCATGGGTTAGTCGGTGCCGAAGCGCCGGTAGAACCATGACTTCACGATGTGTGTCAGGGTGCAATACAGGAAAGCGAAGAGGATGAGCCAAAGGAAGAAAACCGGAGGCAGGGGGATCAGGTGGATGTATTTCGCGAAGGGCGAGAAGGGCAGCCATATGCCCACGGTGATGATGATGGCGGTGGACAGGGTCATGGTCTTGCTGGCCCAGCTCTGGATGAACGGGATCTTCAGGGAGCGGATGACGTGGACGATCAGGGTTTGGGTCACGAGCGACTCGACGAACCATGCGGTGTGGAAGAGATCCTGGAGGTGCGCGCTCGCGGCCTCGGAGGTGCCCGGCTTGCCGACCGCCACGCACCCGAACACGTAGAGCATGAGGAAGAAGGTCGCGTAGTCGAAGATCGAGCTGATCGGCCCGATGTAGAACATGAACTTCTGGATGCTCTTTATGTTCCAGCGCCTGGGCCTCTCCAGGTATTCCGGGTCGACGTTGTCGAGCGGTATGCCCACCTGCGAGAAGTCGTAGAGGAGGTTGTTCACCAGGAGTTGCGTCGGCAGCATCGCCAGGAAGTTCGCGGGCAGGAGGAACACGCTTCCCACCATGCTGAACATGTTCCCGTAGTTGGAGCTGGCCCCCATCTTGATGTACTTGATTATGTTCCCGAACACCTTGCGCCCCTCTATGATGCCGTCCTCGAGCACGAGGAGGCTCTTCTCGAGAAGGATGATGTCGGCCGACTCCTTGGCGACGTCCACGGCGGTGTCCACCGATATCCCCACGTCCGCGGCCTTCATCGCGAGGACGTCGTTGATCCCGTCCCCCATGAAGCCGACGACGTGCCCCTGGCTCCGGAGCGACTTTATGACCTTCTCCTTCTGGTCGGGGGTCAGCCGCGCGAGGACGTTCGACTCCGTGACCTCCTTCACGAACGCGGCCTCGTCCAGTCCGGCAAGCTGGGGCCCCGTGACCATCTTGGTGATCACCATCCCCACGTCTCCGCACACCTTGCGGGTGACGAGCTCGTTGTCGCCGGTGAGGATCTTGACCGCGACGCCCGAGCGGCCGAGGGCCGCTATGGCGCGGGCCGAGGTGTCCTTTGGGGGGTCGAAGAACGCGATGTAGCCCAGGAGTATCAGCTCGGACTCGTCGGCGACCGCGAACACGGGCTTGGACCTGTCGAACTCCCGGTAGGCGATGGCGAGAACCCGGTATCCCTGGGAGCTCAGGGTCCGGTACTCGTCCAGAAGGTCGTCGCGGATCAGCTGGATGAGCGGGTTGATGTCGTCATCGACCTGGTAGTTCTCGCAGACGGAGATGACCTCCTCGACCGCTCCCTTGCAGATCAGCACGTGGCGGTCCTCGTAGTCGATCACCACCGACATGCGGCGCCTCTTGAAGTCGAACGGGATCTCGTCGACCTTCCTGCAGTTGCGCTCCACGTCGAGGTCGGAGTGGGAGAGGATGGCGCGGTCGAGCAGGTTGCGCAGCCCCGTCTGGTAGAAGCTGTTCATGTACGCGTAGCGCAGCACGTCCTCGCTCGTGCGGTTCGTCACGTCGACGTAGCGCTCCAGCACCACGTGGTCCTGGGTCAGCGTCCCCGTCTTGTCCGTGCAGAGGACGTCCATCGCCCCGAAGTTCTGGATCGCGTGGAGGTGCTTCACGATCACCTTCTTGCGCGACATCATGAGCGCCCCCTTCGAGAGGCACACGGTCATGATCATCGGCAGCATCTCCGGGGTTAGGCCGGCCGCTATGCTCAGGCCGTAGAGCATGGCCTCGAGCCAGTTGTGGTCGCGCAGCCCCAGGACCAGAAACACGAACAGCACCATCACGACCATGAACCGGATCATGAGCCAGGTGAAGCTGGATATGCCCTTGTCGAAGCTCGTGGGGTCCCTCTTCGAGAGCATCTTCTCCGCGAGCGACCCGAAGAACGTGTTCGCGCCGGTCGAGAGCACCATAGCGCGCGCCGAGCCGCTCAGGACATTGCTCCCCATGAAGCACGCGTTGGTGAACTCGAACGGGACGCGGCCGGCCGGCTGGTTGCTGTCGGCGCCCTTCTCCACCGGCATCGACTCGCCCGTGAGCGCCGACTGCGACACGAAGAAGTCCTTCGCCGAGAGTATCCGCAGGTCGGCCGGGATGAGGCTGCCCGCGGCCAGGACGACGACGTCCCCGGGCGCGACCTCCTCAAGCTGGATGTCGACCTCCTTGTTGTCGCGCACGACCGTGACCGTCGTCTTCACCATCTTCTGCAGCTTCTCGACGGCGCGCGACGAGCGGGTCTCCTGGAAAAACGAGAGGAACACGCTGAGGACGACCATGGCGCCGACGATCCCCGCCGAGACCCTGTCGCCGGTCCAGTAGAAGAGCCCCGCCATGACCAGAAGCTGGATGACCAGCGGGTTCCTGCAGCGGTGCAGGAGGTCCGTGACGACCGACGTCCGGGCCCCGGCTGCCACCGTGTTGGGGCCGGCCTCCCTGAGGGCCTTCTCGGCCTGCTCCGCCGAGAGCCCCCCGGCGGAGCTCGCTAGCCTGCCCAGCAGCTCGGGCTCGGGAATCGTGTAGAGGCTCGGGTCGGTGGACACGTTTGGAAGGGGATTCGGGGCGGCCAGCCGCCTTTGGGCTCAACCGGGGCGCCTGAGACAAAAAGCGGCGATTCTGGACGGTGGGCGAACAAATTATTCGTGAAACTCCCTCCAAGGCGGGAATTCACCTTGCGGTCACATCGGGACCGGGGCAGCGCGCTCGGCGGGGTGCCCAAAATTCTGTTGCACGACCAAGCGGCGGGGGTCTACTTTTGACCTTTTAGGTAAATGCAAACCCACGGTCCGAAACGGGTCTACACGCCACATTCGCTGGAATACTGGTTCGACATACTTGCGGATGACTGGTCGGAGACGTTTTCAGCGAGCCAACTGGACGAGGGGCGGCGCATTTACCGCAACGGCGAGGTGCGGGAGCTCGAGCTGACCGACCGCGACGCGATCATCCACAGGCGCATAGAGAAGAAGGACGAGTACGCCGTCATCGAGTGGAGCGCGGGGACCCTCTCGGTGCGGTCGTCGACGACCGACCGCGAGATAGCGCATGCCCTGGCCGTTGCGGGACTTCATGAGATAGAGGAGCTTGTCGCCGACGAGATCTCGCCGCTGCCGGCCGATGCCGAGGCCTCCCGCCACGGCTCCAACGGCGGGGGCCCCAAGGCGGCGACGGCCGAGCCCCCGGTCCAGGCCCCCCCGGTGCCCCGCCTCAACGGGCCGTCCCGGCCGCTCCTGCTCGTCTTCAAGATCAAGTCCTCGGGGCTGTCCTTCCAGGCCTTCTGGGTCGAGCCGGACAAGAAGACCCGGCACCCGGCGCTCGGGCCCGACGCCCACGCCGGCACAAATGGCAACGGGCACGTCTCCTCGGGCGAACGCGCCAAGCTGATCGGGCTGGCCGCCTACGCGCGCAAGGCCCACTTCCAGTACAACCAGGACACGGGGGCGTACCTCATGGAGTCGCTGGTGGAGATCCCCAACTTCCTCAAGGTCACCCTCCCGATCTGGAGGCGCGTGTTCGCGATCGAGCTCGACGACAAGACTGCGAACCTCCTGAAGGGGACGCGCAGCATCGAGATCGAGGCCGTGGCGGAGCGTTCCCCGGGCGACGCAGGCCTGAACCTGCGCTGGATATTCCGCGCGGGCGAGAGGATGCTGACCGACAACGAGGTCTCGGCGCTCCTTAAGCGCGGCGGCCAGCCGGTGATCCTCCCGAACCTCGGGATCGTGGCGCTTTCGGCCGAGAAGTGGGAGTCGTTCAGCTCCTGGCGGCGCAACCTCGAGGACACCCAGGAGGGCGGGGCGGCCCAGCTCCAGTACCTCATCTTCTCCCTCTTCAACGACGCGCGCCTGAAGCTCACGCTCTCGCCGGAGATGGAGGCCTGGCGCCAGAGGGTCCTGGCGACGCCGGAGTCCCCGCCGGAGCTGGCGGCGATCCTCAGGCCCTACCAGCGCAGGGGCGTCGAGTGGATGCACCATCTCTGCGAGGTCGACTGCCACGGGCTCCTCGCCGACGAGATGGGGCTCGGCAAGACCCTCCAGGTTCTCTCGCTTCTCGCGGTGCGGGGATCGGCCGAGAGGCCGAGCGTGATCGTCTGCCCGGCGAGCGTCGTCCCGGTGTGGCGCGAGGAGATATCCAAGTTCTTCCCGGAGCTGGCGGTCGACGTCCTCAAGACGGGCAACGACTTCACCTCCCGGAAGGACCGGGTCATCTGGCTGTGCAGCTACACGCAGCTCAGGAAGCACCGCTCGCTCCTCGACAGCAATGAGTTCGGGTACGCGGTCCTCGACGAGGGCCAATTCATCAAGAACCCGGACGCCAAGGTGACCCAGACCTGCTTTGCGATCCGCGCCCGCCACCGGATCGTGCTGACCGGCACGCCCCTTGAGAACCGCCAGCTCGACCTTTGGAGCATCTTCCGCTTCCTCCTGCCCGGGCTCCTGGGCTCGCGCTCGTCCTTCGAGGCCTCGCTCAACGCGGACCGCGAGGGCACCCTCACAAGGCTCAGGGCCCAGCTTGCGCCGTTCATCCTCAGGAGGACGAAGAAGGAGGTCGCCCAGGAGCTTCCCCCGAAGGTCGAGATGGACCTCATCTGCCCCTTGACCGACGTGCAGCGCGCCGAGTACGCGCGGATCTGCACCGAGGGCCTGGAAAGGCTCGGCGACGACGTGGGCTCGGCGATGAGGGAGAAGTCATTCGGCTTCCTGGCGCTCCTCACCCGGCTGCGCCAGACCTGCTGCGACCCGGACATGCTCCCCTGGCTCAAGGCGCCGCTTGCGGACTCGGGCAAGATCAACCTCCTCGTCGAGAAGCTGGCAGAGATCGTCGGCAGCGGCCACAAGGTCGTCATATTCTCGCAGTTCGTGATGCTGCTCGACCGCGTGCGCGCCGCCCTGGTCCTCAACTTCCCCGACCTGCCGAGGTACGAGCTCACCGGGATGACGCTCGACCGCCTAAAGCCGGTGCAGGCCTTCCAGGGCGCGCCCGGGGCCGCGGCCATGCTCGTCTCCCTGAAGGCGGCCGGCACCGGGATCACGCTCCACGCCGCCGACTATGTCTTCCTGCTCGATCCCTGGTGGAACCCCGCGGTCGAGGCCCAGGCCGTGGACAGGGTCCACCGGATAGGCCAGACCAACACCGTGTTCGTCTACCGGATGGTGACGGCGGGCACCGTGGAGGAGCGCATCCAGGCCCTGAAGGCGTCCAAGAAGGACCTTTTCGACCGGCTGGTGGGCGGCCTGGGCGGGGACTTTGACCTCAGCCAGCACTTCTCGTCCATGAAGAGCCTGGTCCAGCTGACCGCCTCGCCGGAGCAGGAACAGCCCGAGCGCTGGTCGGAGGGCGCCGGACCGAACGTGGTCAGCAGCGTCGCGGAGGCCCCCGTCCTCCCGCCTCAGGACGGCGAGCAGGGCGCAGGGTAGGGCCAGCATCCCCGCGGCCAGGATGGGTCCGGGAGGGGCCAGCGCCCCGAGGAGCACGGGAAGGAAGGCGGCGGCCGCCCCGACGAGCACGGCGCGGACGATGAACCGGGCATGGCCCGCGCTCACGGAACGGCCTTGGCGGCGACCCGCCGCGCGCGCCGCGGCGCCTTGAACTCGGCGGACTCCTCGAAGGGCCCCGTGGCGGGCGCAGGGACCGGCCGGGCCTCGTCCTCGGGCCGCCTTATCCTCAGGAACTGGACGTTTTCGGCGACCACCTTCATCCGGGAGCGCTTTGCGCCGCTCTGCTTGTCCTGCCACTGGTCGACGTCCATCCGGCCCTCGACCAGGACGAGCGAACCCAGGGTCAGGAAGTGGGCGCAGGCCTCCCCGGGCGGCCCCCAGACCTCAATGTCGTTGATGAACGTCGTGTGGGTGGTCTTCTCGCCGCTCTCGTCGCGCGTGTTCCGGTTGATCGCGACGTTGAGCAGGCAGAGCGCCTGCCTATCCCCGCTGGGCTGGAAGCGCAGCTCGGGCGCCTTGGTCAGATTTCCGATGAATGCGTATCGATTGAGGTAGGGCATGGCGCCCCTTCTTGGGCACCTAATTAGACATGTCAAATATAATTAGTTATCGCCCCGGACTCCGGGAGCGGGGGCGGCCGGGCGGACCTCCGCCGGGGCCCGGGCCTCGAGCTCCGCGACGCGGGCCTGCTCCGCAGTGAGCGCGTCGGAGAGCCTGCGCGACTGTTCCTGGAGCTCGAGGGCCCGCTCCGAGAGCTCCCGGCTTCGGGCCATCACGTCGGCCAGGGCGTTGTCCATCCGCGCCGAGCTCTCCCGGTTGGCGGCGACCTCCGCTGCGAGCTCCTGGGGCAGGAGCCCCGGCTGGTAGGCGAGTTCCCCGCGCGCGACCTCGCCGGCAATGATCCGCAGGGATTCCGGGGCCCGATCGAGGGCCTCCGGGTCGCTCTCCCGCACAAGGGTCAGCCGGCCGTCGAGCAGCATGAGGCGGTACGCCGCCGGCAGCGTGATCCGGTCGGGGAGGGCGGCCTCGCTGCGGCCGGCCTGCGCGGGGCCGGGGAGCGCCGCGGGGACGGGTGTGACGCGGCCGGGCCCCGCGCAGCCCGCGGCGAGAAGCGCGAGAGCCGCGGCGATCGGGCCCAGCGTCCTCATCCGTCCCGCCTCCTCGCGGGAGGGAGCCTCGCCCCGACCGAGGCGGCTCCGGGATCTATCGTCTGCTCGACAAAGAGGTAGAACGCCTTGCCCGAGGGCACGCGAACGTAGACGCCCCTCCTTGAGATCTCCTCGCGGATCCTGCCGGCCACCTGGTTCATCACCTCGGTCGCGCCGGCCCCGAGCGAGGCGGCGACCGCGTTGCCGACCGTGGGAGCGACCTGGGTCGCCCCGAGCGCGCCTGCAATCCCCGCGGCGGGGACCTGGCGCTGGGCGACCGCCCCGATGCCCTGGGCCATGCCCGATATCGCGGCGGCCGCGAACAGCTTTATCTCGCGGTCGTCCATGGAGGAGAGCGTCACTCCGACGAGGCCGTCGACACCGTCCCCCGGCCCCCAGGAGCCGACGGCGCCGCGGTCGGCCACGGCCGTCTCCAGGCGGTCGAGGGCCCTGGCCTTCAGGACGAGCTCCCGGCCGTTCGCGCCCTCGGCCCCCCCGGGCAGGACAAGGGTCCATTCGCCGGTGTCCACGAGGCGGCCGACGCCCGCCGCGTCCATGGCCGGCTGGGGATTGGCGTAGCCGAACGCCTCCGTCCCGGCGGGGATGACCACCTCCCCGTTCCAGTCCAGGTCGCTCGTGACCAGGGCGACGATGGGCTCGGACCTCGCCGTGACGCTGTCCAGGGTCTCGACGAGCTGGCACCTGAGGAGTCGGCCAAAGGGGGCGAACGCCCTTTCGGCCTGGGCGTTCCCATCGCCCGGGAGCGCGGCGGGAGCGCCGGGTGCCTGGGGCTGCTGCGCGATCTGCCCGGCCTCCGGGGGCATGCAGAAGATTTCCGGGAGGGTCCGCTTCTCGTCCCGCCGCCTGCTCGCCGGCCCCCCGGGCGCCAGGTCGGCCTGGGGGGCGTCACCGGCCGCCGGAGACTCGGCGGGGTTCTGCACGGGCTTGGGCCGCTCGACCTCGCGCCGGTACCCGCTGGCGACCGGCTCCGCCTCCCGGTCCGCCTCGGAACGGCTTATCTCCTCCGGGGGCAGGCGCGTGGGGAACGGCTTCCTCGGCGGGTCGCGGGGCGCGGCGGCGCCGCTGCCGCGCGCCGCCCAGGCCCACAGGGCCGCAGCCAGGGTGAGGGCCCCCGCGGCGAGCACGAGCGCCCGCAGCGACAGGCCCGTCGACGGTTGCGGGGCGCCGTTCATCGGGGCGAGTAACCCTCGAGGGGAAGCAGGTGGACGGGCCGGGGGTTCACCGAGGCGGTGAGGAGCGCGCTCACCTCAAGGGCGTTGTCGGCCAGCAGGCGGGTCGGGGCCCCGTCGGGGCCGCGCGCGAGCACGAGGAGGGCCGGCGACGCGGCGCCGGGCTCCAGCACCTGTGCAAAGTCGACCGTGCGCACCGGGTAGACCCGGTCGCCGGCCCTGACCACCCAGCCGGTCGGGTCGAAGAGAAGGCGCCGCGACGTGGCGTTTGCGACGCCGGCGCAGATCCCTAGCGTGTCGGTGGTCGAGTCGCGGACGGCGAACCTGGGGGTGATCGTGAAGTCTCCAAAGCTTCGCGGGGCCGGTGCCAGCTCCCTTAGCTCCAGCGCGGGGTTCGCCGAAGCCACATCCCGGGCGCCCTCCGCGGTCGTGTTGAGCATGAGGCGAAGCGTCGCGACCATGCCGAGCTCGGACTCGGGGCTGGGCTCCCTGAGGCGGCCCCGCGGCGGGCGCGGGGACAGGGAGAGGGCCGGCCTGGGCTCCGCGGCGGGCTCCCGTCCCCGGAACACGACCTTTCGCCACGCGAGGCCCGGCGGCGCCGGAATGAACTCGACCGGTATGCCCCTTGTCCGGCCGCCCGGCCCGGCGACGACGAGGTGAAGCACGCGGTGCGCCTGCGCCGCCACGGGGGTGACGAACACCCGCGCATTGCCCCGGGCCGCCTCGATGACGAAGTCGCCCGCGAATCTCTCGGCGTCGGGGGTGAACCCGCGGCCGGCCCACTGCTGCAGGGGCCAGGGGAGATCGAGCTCCACCGTGTTCTCCGGCTCGGTCGGCACCGTGACCGGCCTGCGCTCGTCGGATTCGGCGGGGAGCTCGATGCTGACGATGCTCGCCGGGGAGGGCGCGGCGCCGCGGGCCAGGGCGGCCGCCGCGACGCAGAGGGCAAGCGCGCGGGCCCGGCTCAAGGCGTCCCCTTCCCGCCCGCCCAGCGCACCGTCGTCCGGTGCCGGACGATGACGAACGGGTAGCGGCCCTGCTGCATCGCGTCGTCCTGCGGAGCAAGCTCCACGACAAGGTGGAACTCCCCGGCGGGGGGCTCGTAGGGGAGCCCCTCGACCGCGCCCGACCGGACCACGAAGCCGCGCACGCGGTAGCGCGGCCGGCTCCCGTCGTCGAGGACCTCGATCCCCTCGACCTCCGGGTGGTCGTAGAGGTTGCGCCTCCTGCGCTCGGGCTGCTCGGCCCGGACCTCGGCATCGAGCGCCCTCCAGCTCTCGCCCACGAAGATCCTGCGCGCGAGCTCGGGGTACGACAGGCCGGAGGGGTTGCGGGTGAGGCAGGCCTGCGCGGCCTGCAGGAGGATCTCGCGGAAGAGGGCGCCCTGGGCGTCCGCGGGTTTCACGGGGCCGTAGTGGATCGTGCCGGCCCCGTCGACGGAGTAGGCCCAGACCCCCTCCCTGAGGTTCGACGTGCCCCGCTCGAGCAGGAGGAGCGCAGCCAGGGGGGACGCCGTCGCCACCACCATGCACAGGACCTTGACCTGTTGCTCGGCCACCCAGCGGGCGGCCGGCGTGAACGCCGACCGCATCGGCTGCGCGCCCCGGGGCCCCGCATTCGCGGGCGTCCGGGGAAGCTGCGGCTCGTCAGGGGGGACCTCGGTCATTGGGCGCGGGGAACACCACGCCCTCCGACATTGGACAAGTCAAACTTTATGTGTTGTTCCGGCGCTTCCGCGTCGCGGGTGCCACCCCCGGAGCCGTCCCGCTCCCGGTCTCGACCCATCGCTCGGCCCTGCGGATGGCGGCGTTGGCGGGCGCGCCGAGCTCGACGAGCCGGGGGCCCGGGAGGCCTCCCCCGGTGGCGTTCAGGAAGTAGAGCGTCGCGCCGGACGGCTGGCCGGGAAGCGGGGGAGGGGGGAGCCTGCGGAGGGTGCCGGCGTAGCCCAGGCCCAGGCGCTCGGAGCGCCTCCGGGCCAGGGCCGTGAGGAACCGCTCGAACGCGGCCTGTCGTTGGGTGGATGTCATCTTGTTCGGGAAAACCAGAAGAGAAAGCGTTTGCTATACGTGTCCAATCAAGCTAGGTATGTTTTCACTCGTTTTCAACCACCTTATAGGATTATTCATCCCATTGAAACGCCATGAGTGACAAGTCCAAAAGCAACAAGGGCATCTCCGCCGCCGCCGCCACCCATGGCCTCTCGGAGCCCGACGTCGTCGATTTCCTCCCGCTGCCGGTGTACCCCCTCCTCGGGGTGCAGGTTCACTGCGTGCGCTGGCAGAAGATCGTGCAGGGGATGAAGAAGAAGGGCGTCGTCGTCAGGGTGCACCGGGAGAGCGACCGCGGCGGGCTCTTCAAGGCCGCCTCCCGGGTCGGGGTGAAGGTGACGAGCAGGCGCTGCGCCGGCGCGCCCGGCCAGGGCGTCAGCTGGCTGGTGAGGATCCGCGAGGCTGGGGGCCGCAACGCCGCGGACATCGACGCCGCGGACCCGACCGCCTCCGACCGGGGCCGCTACAGGGCGCTCAGCCAGCTTGTCCTCCAGCGGGGCTCGCTCCCGATCCAGCGCCGAGACATGGCGGTTGCGCTCCACCGCTCGCTCCGGGAATTCATCAGGGAGAACGCGCTGGCGGGCCGCCGGCAGCGCAACGCCGTCGTCGTCACCCCCGGGGGCGGCGGGGAGTTCCTCGTTTCGGTCGCGCCCGGGATCAGGGCCGCCTTCGCCGACCGCGAGAAGAACAGAACGCCGGCCGCTTGACAGGGTGGGCCCAGGTGGGCCAACAAGCAGGGCGATGCCGGAATTTCCCTACGCCCAGGGGCGCCTCGACGTCTTCCGCAGCCTGCGAGGGCATCTCGAGGCCTCCGTCCTCGGCCAGGAGGAGGCCGTCGGCGGCCTCGCCGACGCCCTGCTCGCGGGCGAGATGGGCCACACGCCCCCGGGAAGGCCGAGGAGCCTTGTCCTCGTCCTCGGGCCGACCGGCACCGGCAAGACGAAGGCCGTGGCCGCAGCGAGCCGCCACCTCTTCGGGGCCGGGGCGATCGCGCGGGTCAACGCGGCCGAGTTCTCGTCCGCGGAGCGCGTGCCGCTGCTCCTCGGGGCCGGGCGCGGCGACAGGGGCCTGCTGGGGGCGCAGGTCGAGGGGCTCAGGCGCTCCGGCGGGCGGATCCTCCTCTTTGACGAGATAGAGAAGGCGCACCCGAGCGTTTCGGACTACCTCCTCGGAATCGAGGAGGCCCAGGTGACGCTCGCCAGCGGCGAGACGCTCGACCTGTCGGACCTCCACATCATCGCGACCTCCAACATCGGCTCCGGCGGCGTGGTCGAGATGGAGGGGGTGTCCCGCGCATCGGTGCGCCGGTTCGTGGAGCAGGAGGCGGCGGCGCACTTCCGGCCGGAGGTTCTGGCGAGGTTCACCGCGGTCCTTGTCTTCGGGCACCTCACGCGCGACGTTCAGCTGCGCATCTGCCGCCAGATGCTCGACGAGGAGATGTCCTTCCAGTCGGGCGCACTGTCCGGGAAATTCGGGCATCCGCACAGGGTCCGGGCCGAGCCGGACGTCTGCCGACGTCTTGTCGGCGAGGGCTGGCATAGGCGGCTCGGGGCGAGGCCGATGAGAAACGTCGTCGAGCGGCGCATCCGCGGGGCGCTCGTCAGCTCGCAGCTCCGGGGCGCCCTCGGGCCCGGAGTCCGGGAGTCGGTGCTCGTCGTCGACCCGTGCGAGGGGATCCGTGCCGCCGTGGCGCGCCAGGCGGTCACTCTCTGAGCCCGGCCGGCGCGCGGCTCACCTGCGGTCGGGAAAGGGGGGAGGGGGAGGGATGGGCCTGGCCCCGGCCTTCAACTCTAGGAGGATCTCCTCGATAGCTCGGTCGAGCTGCTGGTCGGTCCCGGCAAACTCCTTTGCGGGATCGTTGTCGACGTAGATGTCGGGATCGACCCCGTGGCCCTCGACGATCCACTCCTTCGCGTCCCTGGAATACGGGGCGAATTCCGGCTTGTAGAGGAATCCGCCGTCGACGAAGGGCAGGCTCTCCCGGATGCCGACGACCCCGCCCCAGCCGCGCTTTCCGATCACCTTGCCGAGGCCGGAGGACTTGACGCGGTAGGCGAAGACGTCGCCGTCCGAGGCCGAGTACTCGTCCATCAGGACGACCTTCGGCCCTACTTGAATGTCCTTGGGGTCCGTTGTCGGGGTCGCGTTTCGGGCCTTCTCGAAGAACGCGAGCTCGCGCGCAAGCCGCTCGATGATCATCGGGGAGACGTCGCCTCCCCCGTTGCTGCGCTCGTCGACGATGAGCGCCTTCCGGCTGAGCTGGGGGTAGAAGTGCTTCGCGAACTCGTCCAGGCCCGCGGACCCCATGTCGGGGATGTGGATGTAGCCGACNNGCGGTAGTAGAGCGGCGCCTCGTCGTCCGTGGGGACGACGGTCACTGTCCGCGCGCCGGCGTCCTCGGGCTTGGAGTTGACGCGCAGCGTGACCTGCCTGCCCGCCTTGCCGACCAGGGCCGCGTAGAGGTTGGGGAGGTCGCGGGCGGGCCTGCCGTCGACGGTGAGGATGTAGTCGCCCTCGGAGACATTCACGCCGATCTCGGTGAGTGGCGAGCGCTCGGCGGCGATCCAGTTCTCGCCGTGGAGGATCTTGTCGACGCGGTACGCGCGGCTCTGGGGATCCCGGGAGAACTCGGCGCCCAGTAGGCCCATCTTGACCCGGGGCGCCTGCGGGCGGTCGCCCTCCCCGGTATAGGTGTGGCTGTTGTGGATCTCGCCGAGCATCTCGCCAAGCANNGTCGTAGCGCGTCTGCGCGTAGGGGAGGAGGGCCGCGTACTTCGCGCGCATCGCCGGCCAGTCGGCGCCGTTCATGGTCGGGGAGAAGAAGTAGTCGCGCATCTGGCGCCATGCCTCGTCGTAGATCTGCGCCCACTCCGCGTGACGGTCCAGGACCATCTCGAGCCCGGCCATCGGTACCTTGTCCTTGATCTCAAGCTTCGCGGCCGGGAGGTCGACCAGGGCAAAGTCCTTGCCGACGGCCACCAGCATCCTCTTGCCGTCGCGCGTCACCTCGTATCCCTGGACCGCGGCGATCTCGGTCTCCTTCTGCTCCTTGAGGTCGTAGAGGAGGAGGGTCTTGTCCGGCGGGGTGGCGTCAAGTTCGCCGCTTGCGTCGCCCGTGTCGCTGCGAAGGTAGTAGACCTTGTCGCCCACCGCCGTGATCGTGTCGTAGGTCGCGGCCTTCACCGGGAGGCCGACCAGGCGGTCGCGGATTCCGTCCTCGTCCACCTTGACGGAGACCGGCGCCTTCTCCTTGCCCGCGTCGGCGGCCTTGTCCTCGGCCTTTGGGGTTTCCGGGGCCGCCCCCGCCTCGTCGCTCTTCGGCCTGAACGGCGACTCGGTGTCCTTCGAGAGCGCCAGGAGGTAGACCCGCTCAGTGTTCTTGATGATGTGCTCGAACTCGATGTCGCTGAAGGTGGGCTTGAAGTCCCGCCCCGACGCCATGAGCAGGAACTTGCCGTCGTCGCTGAACGCCGGGCTGTTCGCCTCGTACCAGCCGTCGGTCGCCGGGAACTTCCGGCCGTCGCGCAGCGAGTAGAGCCACACCTTCGGCAGCGACTGGTCCTCGGGCCGGGTCCAGGCTATCCACTGGCTGTCCGGGGCCCAGGCGTACTGGCGTATCTCGAAGGCCGTGGCGGTGTCGACGAGCGTCACGGCCTTGGTCCCCACGGTGACAAACCGCAGGCGCTGCATCCTGTCGGACCAGAGGAGGCACTTGCCGTCGGGGGACCATTTCGGGGCGTAGTAGTAGGTGTCGGCCCCCTTCGTGACCTGGACGGCGGCCCCGGAGCCGTCCTGCGGCCTCACGTAGAGCTCGTTCTCCCCGGACTCGTCCGAAACGTAGGCGACCGACCTGCCGTCCGGCGACCAAACGGCGTCGCGCTCGTGGACTCCCCCCCTTGAGCTCAGGTTCCTCGCGGCCCCGTCCTTCGCCGGGACCGTGAAGGTGTTTCCCCGCGCGGTGACGACGATGCGCTTCCCGTCGGGCGACGGCGAGGCCCCGGCGACGAGGGACGAGACGTTGACCACCGCCGTGCGGGAGGTCACGAAGTCGTCCTGGACCACGATCCGAAGGCGCGTGGCCGTGCCCGCCTTCAGGTCGAACCTCCAGAGGTATCCCTCCTCCTCGAACACGATCGTGCCCCCGCCGAGCGACGGGAACTTGACGTCGAAGTCCCTGAAGTGGGTGTGCTGGGCGGTCGCCCGGGTGCCCAGGTCGTAGCTGTAGAGGTTCATCCGCTTCACGCCCTCGGAGAGGCGGTCCGAAAGGAAATATATCCGGTTGTCGGGCCCCCACATCGGGATGATGTCCTGGGCGGGGTTGTCCGTGATGTTCTCGATGGCCCCGGTCTTGAAGTCATAGATCCAGATGTCGTCGGCCATGCCCCCGCGGTAGTCCTTCCAGGTCCGGAACTCGCGGAAGACCCGGTTGTAGGCCATCCTGGAGTCGTCGGGGGACATCGACAGGAACCCGCCGCAGGGGACCGGCAGCGACGCCGGGAGGTCGCCGTCCCTGCCGACCGCGAGGAGTTCCCCCTTGAAGGGGTCGGAGGAGCGTCTCCTCGAGCGGAACACGACCTGCGGGGTGGCGTTCTTCCAGCCCATCACGATGTTGTTCGGCCCCATCCGGTCGCTCAGGTCGTCGCGCTCGATCGTCGCCGTGTAGGTGAGCCGCTTGGGCGTCCCGCCGTCGGCCGGCATGAGGTAGACCTCCGTGTTCCCGTCGTACTGCGCCGTGAAGGCGAGTTCGCCGCCGTCCGGCGAGAACCTGGGGAACACGGCGTAGCCGGGCCCGTTGGTCAGGCGCCTTGCGACGCCCCCCTCCATGCCGACCGTGTAGAGCTGGTCGGCGTACGAGAAGGCGATCTGCCTCCCGTTAGTGGCGGGGAACCGCATGAGCCGGGTCCCGTCGCCGGCATCCGCGGCGCGGAGCGGGCAGGCGAGGACGGCGGCGAGGGCGAGGGGGGTCGCGAGTCTTTCGAGCATGGTATCCCGTGGGGGCGGGGGATCGTCATCCCCAGGGGACCCGGCCGCAAAACGAATACGCCGCCCGCTCCTAATATCTTGGGAGCTAATACCCTCGGTGAGATGCCAGCCGGCCCGCGGTCAGACGGATTCCAGGATCTTGTACAGGCGCTTCACCATGCCCGAGGCGTCGTCGAGGAGCCCCGCGGAGATGAGGGCGTTGTCGAGGACCTGCTCGGCGACCATCGCCGCCTTCTCCGGGGACGCGGTCCTCAGCTCGGAGAGCCTCTTGACCACCGCGTGGCGCGGGTTGACCTCGAGGTTCACGCGCAGCGGCGACTGGGCCCCGTCCTTGTTCATGGCCTTCATGAGCCGTCGCATGTGGGGCGACGAGAATTTGTCCGCGTTGAGCGCGAGGGCGGGGGAGTCGACGAGGCGGTCGCTTGCCTTCACCTCGGCCACCCGCTCCCCGAGCGTCTCCTTGAGCCAGGCGACGAGCGCCTTGGTCTCGTCCTCGCCGAGGGCGCCCTCGGCCCTGGGCTGCTCCGAGAGCTTCACGTCCGCGTGGTCGGCCGCGGTGAGCTTCTTCCCGTCGAACTCGCGCACGTTGTTCATCACGTACTCGTCGACCGTCTCGTAGCAGAAGAGCACCTCGAGGTTGCGCGCCCTGAAACCCTCCAGGTAGGGGCCCGCCTCGATCGTCTCCCTGCTCGGGCCCACCAGGTAATAGATCTCCTTCTGGTCGGCGCCCATGCGCGACACGTAGTCCGCCAGCGAGGTCGTCTTTCCCTTGTCGGTGAGCGAGGACTCGAACCTGAGGAGCTTCGTGATGGCGTCCTTGTTCGCGAAGTCGAGGGCCGCGCCCTCCTTCAGGAAGACGCCGAACTCCCTGTAGAACTCCGCGTAGGCGTCGGGCCTGCCCTTGGCCTCCTCCTCGAGGAACTTGAGGAACCGCTTCGTGATGACCCGGTTGAGCTTCTCGACGAGCGAGCGGTCCTGCATCGTCTCGCGCGAGATGTTGAGCGGGAGGTCCTCGCTGTCGACGACGCCCTTCAGGAAGCGGAGCCACTCCGGCAGGAGGTCCTTCGGGCGGGCGTCGATCATGACCTTCCTGCAGTAGAGGGCCACGGCGGGCTCGAGCCTGGAGAGGCCCATCTTCTCGGTGTTGTCTTTCGGGACGAAGAGGAGCGCATTGATCGAGAGGGGCGCGTCGGCGCTGAAGTGGAGCCTCAGGCGCGGCTTCTCCGTGTCGTGGGCCTGGAACTTGTAGAACTCGTCGTACTCCTCCTCCTTGATCTCGCTCTTGCCCCTGAGCCACAGGGCCTGGACCGTGTTGATTCGCTTGCCGTTGAGGTTGATCGGGAAGGAGACGAACGCGCTGTAGCGCTCGATGATCTCCTTCACCCGCCACTCCTGGCTGAACTCGCTGCACTCGTCCTTCAGCTCGACGACGATCTTGCAGCCCCTGCGCTCGCCGGAGCTCTCCTCCACCGCGTAGCTGCCGGCCCCGTCGCTCGACCAGAGGAGCCCCGGCTCGGACTCGCGCCAGGAGTGCGTGTACACCCTGACGGACTTCGCCACCATGAACGCCGAGTAGAACCCGACGCCGAACTGGCCGATCAGGCCCGCCGCCTTCTGGTCGCCCTCGCCGAGCGCCTTGACGAAGGCCTTTGAGCCGGAATGCGCGATCGTGCCGAGGTTCTCGACGAGCTCGCCCTGGGTCATCCCGATCCCGAAGTCCTGGATTGTGAAGGTCTTGGCCTTGTCGTCGGTCGTGATGTTGATCTCGAGCTCGAGCTTGTCGTCAAAGACGGCCTTCTCCGTGAGCTGCAGGTGCCTCTGCTTCTCCAGGGCGTCGGAGGCGTTCGAGACGAGCTCCCTGACGAAGATCTCCTTCTCCGTGTAGAGCGAATGGATGACGATATCGAGCAGCTGCTTGATCTCGGCCTGGAACTCGAAGGTCTGGGGTGTGGCGGTGGGCATGGGTTTGGAAAATGGGAGCGGGCATCCTACCCCGATCGCGGGGAAAATCAACGCCGCATCGGGAATGCCCGCCCCGTGGGGGGGTTGAAGAACGGCGAGAGTTGGGCATCTTTGCGGGAAGAACCATGTCCGACGCCTCACCGCCGCCCTCCATCCACCCGGAAACAAGAATCGGCCACGTCCACCTGAAGGTGGCGGACCTCGAGCGGTCCCTGCGCTTCTACTGCGGGGTCCTGGGCTTCGAGCTCACGCAGAAGTTCGGCTCCGAGGCCGCCTTCATCTCGGCGGGCGGCTACCACCACCACATCGGGCTGAACACCTGGGAGAGCGCCGGGGGGTCGCCCCCCCCGCCGGGCTCCACCGGCCTCTACCACGTTGCGATCCTCTACCCGACCCGCGCCGCGCTGGCCGAAGCCCTGAGGCGCCTGGCCGCGGCCAAGGTCCCGCTCGACGGCGCCTCGGACCACGGGGTCAGCGAGGCGCTCTACCTCAGGGACCCGGACGGCAACGGCGTCGAGCTCTACTGGGACCGGCCGAAGGCGGAATGGCCCAAGGGGCCGAACGGCGAGCTGTCGATGTACACGCGCCGGCTGGACCTCAACGGGCTCCTCGCGGCCCAAGGCGCCCCGCCGGTGCGCGCCGCCTAGCCCCCGAGGTACGCGGCCTTGAGCTGGGGGTGCTTCCTCAGGTCCTGGCTCGGGCCCTCCATCGTGACCCGGCCCGTCTCGAGCACGTAGGCGTAGCTGCTGATCTCGAGCGCCAGGTTTGCGTTCTGCTCCACGAGCAGGACCGCGATCCCGCGGTCCCGGTTGATCTCGATGATCCTCTCGAAGATCGTGCTGATGAGCCGGGGAGCGATGCCGAGCGAGGGCTCGTCGAGCATCAGGAACTTCGGCTCGCCCATGAGGGCCCTGCCGATCGCGAGCATCTGCTGCTCCCCGCCGGAGAGCGTGCCGGCCGTCTGCCTCAGCCTCTCCTTCAGCCGGGAGAAGATGCCGAAGACGTACTCGCGGTTCGCCGCGATCTTCCCCTTGTCCTTCTGCAGGTAGGCCCCCATCGAGAGGTTCTCGTCCACGGTGAGGTTGCCGAAGATCATCCGTCCCTCGGGGACGTGGCCGAGCCCGCGGGCGACGATCCGGTGGGCCGGCGAGCGGGTGATGTCCTCCCCCATGAAGGTCACCCTTCCCGATGTGGGCCTGAGCAGCCCCGATATCGTCCTGAGCGCCGTCGTCTTGCCGGCCCCGTTCCCGCCTATCAGGGTCACGATGTCGCCCGTGCCGACCTTGAGGCAGAACTCGTGCAGCGCCGAGATCGCGCCGTAGGAGACCGAGAGGTCCGAGACTTCGAGCATGGGCGTCATGTGCGGTGAAAGCCCTTCTCGTGCGGCTCGCCCAGGTAGGCCTCGATCACCTTCGGGTCGCTCTGGATCTCCCCGGGGGACCCCTCCGCGATCTTGACGCCGTAGTCGAGGACCGCGATCCGCCTGCAGACGCCCATGACCACCTGCATCGAGTGCTCGACCAGCAGGATCGAGAGCTTGAACTCGCCGTGGATGCGCTTGATCAGCGCCATGAGCTCGACCTTCTCGGTCGGGTTCATTCCCGCCGCGGGCTCGTCCAGGAGGAGAAGGCTCGGCTGGGTGGCCAGGCAGCGGACGATCTCGAGACGGCGCTGCTCCCCGTAGGGGAGGCTGGTCGCGGGGGCGTCCCGGTACCTGCCCAGGTGGAAGAGGTCGAGGAGGTCGCCGACCCTCCGGGCGATCGCCGCCTCGTCGGAATGGTAGGCCCGCATCCTGACGAGGGACTGGAGGACGCCGGTCTTCCGGTGGAGGTTGCAGGCCACCCTGACGTTGTCGAAGACCGAGAGGCTCTTGAAGAGCCTGATGTTCTGGAAGGTCCGGGCTATGCCCCTCTCGACGACCTCGTTGACCCTCAGGCCCGCCAGGTCCGTCCCGCCCGAGCGAATTGTCCCGGCGGTCGGCGCGTAGACGCCGGTCACCAGGTTGAAGACGGTCGTCTTTCCGGCCCCGTTGGGACCGATGAGGCCCACCAGGTCGCCCTCGCCGACCGCTAGGTCGAGGGAGCTCACGGCGGTCAGGCCCCCGAAGCGGATGGTCACCTTGTCGAGCTGGAGGATGGGAGGGGCCATCGCCTAGTTCCGGGCGCCCAGGAGCCTCGAGCGCAGGCGCGATGCGATCGCCATGTAGTCGAAATTGAAGAGCCCCCGGGGCCTGACGAGCATGAGCACGATCAGGAGCAGCGAGTAGAGGACCATGCGGTACTCGTCCACGGCGCGCAGGACCTCCGGCAGCACGGTCAGGAGGATGGCGGCCAGGATGACGCCGGGCGTGTTGCCCATGCCGCCCAGGATCACCATGACGACGATCTCGATGCTCTTCGTGAAGTCGAAGCCGGTGGGCGTGATCGTGAGCTTGAAGTGGCCGTAGAGGCCGCCGGCGACGCCGGCGAAGAACGCTCCGACGACGAAGGCCACGATCTTGTACCGGGTGGTGTCGAGCCCGACCGCCTCGGAGGCGATCTCGTCGTCGTGGGTCGCCAGGAACCCGCGGCCATAGGTCGAGCGCACGAGGCACACCACGGTGAACACGGTGAGCGCGGCGAACGAGTACACCCAGAACACGGTCGTGTAGTTGGGGATGCCGTTCAGGCCCAGGGCGCCGCCCAGCGCCTCGACGTTCTGGAAGACGACCCGGATGATCTCCCCGAAGCCGAGCGTCACGAGCGCGAGGTAGTCCCCCTTGAGCCGGAGGGACGGGATCCCGACGGCCAGCCCCGCGGCCGCGGCCCCCATCCCGCCGAGGACGAGCGCCCCCAGGAAGAGCATGCCCTGCGTGACGGCGGTGCCGCCGCCCTCCCCGAGAAGCCTCGGGCCCAGGAGCAGCGTCACGGCGGCCGAGAGGTAGGCCCCGACCGACATGAATCCCGCGTGCCCGAGCGAGAACTGCCCCGTGTAGCCGTTCACCAGGTTGAGCGAGACGGCGAGGATCACGTTGATGCCGACGCCCGTCAGGACGTCCAGGTAGTACGGGTCGAAGCGGTCGGAGAAGTGCGAGACCCCGAAGGCCAGGAGGACGGCGGCTAGGAGGGTAATGAGCGGCTTTGGCATCGTCTGCGCTAGACCTTCTCGGCGGCGAGGCGCCCGAGGAGACCGGCCGGGCGGAAGAGGAGGATCCCGATCAGGATCGCGAACGCGATCGCGTCCTTGTAGGTCGACCATCGGGATCCGTCGACGAACGTCTCCACCATCCCGAGGATGAGGGCGCCGAGCGCGGCCCCGGGGATGTTGCCGACCCCGCCCAGGACGGCCGCCACGAAGGCCTTCAGCCCGGGGACGACCCCCATCAGGGGGTCTATGGACGGGTAGTTGAGGGCGTAGAGGA
>PLXR01000044.1 GCA_003151495.1 Opitutaceae bacterium | reverse complement strand
CTCTATGGGCAACAGCGGGCTGTCGGTGCGCGGTGAGGACCGTTCGCCGTTCTTTGCACCATCCGGAGCCGGCGCACCATTCAGCGCCCTGGTGAGAACGTCCCGACTGTCCGGTCAACACCGCCAGCGCGGTATGATGTTGGTATGACCGTTGAGAAGATCACGGTGAGCCTGCCGTCGGGCCAGGTGGCGGCGATCCGCCGGGCGGTGCGCGAGGGGCGTGCCGCCAGCGTCTCGGCCTTCGTCTCCGGGGCGGTTGCCGTGCAGGAGCAGCGGGAGAGCCTCGCCGATGTGGTCGCCGCGTGGATCCGCGAGGACGGACGCCCGCCGGCCGAGGCCTACGCCTGGGCCGACGAGGTGCTGGGTCCACCGCGGCCAGAACCGAAGCGCCGGATGGTGCACGCCACCATCGTACGTTCGGGCGAGCCATCCATCTCTCGCGTGCCACCGCCCGAACCGCGTACGAGGGTTCGCCCGTGAGCGTGGTGCTCGACACGGGGGCGCTCATCGCTGTCGATCGACACGATCCCCAGATGACGGCGCTGCTCGATCGGCTGGCCGAGAAGGGGGAGCGGGTGGTCGTCGCATCAGGGGTGGTGGCGCAGGCGTGGCGGGGACCGCGCCAGGCTCGCCTGGCCCAGCTTCTGAACGCGCAGGAGACCGATGTGGTGGCCCTGGACGACATGAGTGCGCGCGCCGTCGGGGTGCTCCTGGGCGCGAGTCGGACCCGCGACGTGGTCGACGGCCAGGTCGCCCTGGTGGCGCGCCAGCGCGGGGCCTCGGTGATCTCCTCGGACGTCGACGACCTTCTTCGCCTGGATCCCGATCTCGAGGTGCACCCCATACCGGGGTGAGCTGGGGGGCTCCACCTCGGAGCCGCCGAGCCCGATGGATACCGTCGGATCAGCGGCCGGGAGAGGCCCAGCTGCTCAGCGGTCTTGGGGCAGAGGTGACCGCCGGGCAGGCCCGCGATCGTCGCGTCGTCGGGCCCATCACGCGGAGGCATCAGACATCAAGTCGAGGTCGTTTCGGGCCTCCTGGGACTTCTCAGCGCCTCGCGCCTGGGGCGTTGGACCGGCCCGGATGGGTTGGGGCCGCCGGAGAGTAGCGAGCCAGCCGGATAACCAGCCTCGCCGGTCGGGGTCAGCGCGGACGCGACGGGCGCAGCCCCCAGTGATCCGCAGGGCGGCTCGGACGGAGCCCGATGTGATCCGGCGGACGCGACGGGCGGAGCACGGATCCGGGAGCTTCGATTTCCGACCNNGATCCGGGAGCTTCGATTTCCGACCGCACCGCGATCGCGGCGACGTCGAGGAACAGCTTCAGACCGGACTGGGCGGCCAGGCGGTCATCGCCCTGGGACAGGGCGAAGGTGAAGTTGGAGGTGTCGATGGCAAGCTGCCCGGGGGCGATGCCCGAGTCGGTCATCTTGGTGGGGTCTCCGGTGCAGTTTCTATCCCAGCTCCCCGGCCTGCCGGGAACTTAGGTACTCATTTTAGCTGGTCCCTGGCGGTCCGGCACAGCCTCAGACGGCGAGGACCAAAGCTGCCGTGGTCGCTCAAAGGCCGGGAGTTGAGCGGTCCTCCGAGCGGTGTCGGCACGTGTGACCCCGGGCCCATCACGCTGAGGTATCAGGCATCAGGTCGAGGTCGCTTCGGGCCTCCTGGGGCTTCTCAGCGCCTCGCGCCTGGAGCGTTTGACCGAGCCCGGCTGGGTTGGGGATCGCCGGGGGCGTCGCCGCGGCGATAGCCGGCTCCTACAGGCCGCCGGATGGTAGGTGGCCCGCTCGGCAAGCTCATCTCCCGGCTTGGATCTTGAGCGGCAGTCGGAGGCCACTGAGACCTGACAAGCCGACGATGACAAAGTCATGACGTCGGCCACCTTTACCCCACGACGGCGTTGTGGCTCCGTAAGATCGTGCTCGTGGGGCAGACAGTCAGCGCGCACCGTAGGGTGGTAGTTCCCAGAACATCCGATGGACGATGACAACCCCTACCTCAAGGCCGAGGCGAAAGCTCGGCTGAACATCGACAAGCAGCTTCAAGCCGCCGGTTTCGTTGTCCAGAACTACCGGGCGATGAACCTGTACGCGCAGCAGGGCGTCGCAGTGCGGGAGTTCCGGCTGGCTGATGGCTTTGGCACCTGCGACTACATGCTGTTCGTGGACGGCCAGGCTGTGGGAGTGGTGGAGGCCAAGAAGGAAGGTAAGCCCCTAGCCCAGGTCGAAGTGCAGACCGGGAAGTACAGCAAGGGTCTCCCCGCCAACCTCAGCTGCCCTACCAGACCGCTGCCCTTCCTTTATGAGACGACCGGCGTGGAGACCGAATTCACCAACATGCTAGACCCCGTGCCGAGAAGCCGCCGGGTGCTCACCTTCCATCGTCCCGAGACCATGGCCCGCTGGATTCAGGCGATGATCCAGAACCCGAGCGCCCCCACTCTTCGCGCTCGGTTGAGGCAGATGCCCCCGCTCGATCGTGCCGGCCTCCGGGATGCCCAGTTCCGAGCCCTGAAGGGCGATGGGACCTTCGACGGAATCGAGCCGTCGCTGGCCCGTAATGACCCACGGCTCCTGGTCCAACTGACCGGAGGTGCGGGCAAAACCCTCCTCGCCATCAGCGAGGTCTACCGGCAGCTCAAGGTGGCCGGTGCCGCCCAGAGCCCAGCCCGGGTCCTGTTCCTCGTGGATCGGAGACATCTTGGACGGCAGGTCCTTCTGGAGTTCGAGAAGTTCATTACCCCGGATGACGGGCGCAAGTTTACAGACCTCTACACGGTCCAACTCCTCAGCAGCAATACCATCAACCCGGCAGCCAGTGTGGTGATCTCCACGATTCAACGGCTTTACTCCATTTTGAAGGGGGAGCCGGAGATGGATCCCGAACTCGACGAGGCATCCGCCGGGGAACTCGACGTGAAGGTTCCCGTCGACGTCACCTATAACCCGGATCTCCCCATTGAGTTCTTCGACTTCATCATCATCGATGAATGCCATCGCTCGATCTACGGGGTCTGGTGTAAGGTGCTCGAGTACTTCGATGCCTTCCACATCGGGCTCACGGCCACCCCGACCAAGCAGGCCTTTGCCTTCTTCAAGCAGAACCTTGTGTTCGAATACAGCGAGCCAGAGGGGATCGTGGATGGGGTCATCGTGGACTTCGACGTCTACGAGATTCGCACGCGGATCAGCGGCCATGGCTCAACCGTCGAGGCTGGCCTGGTGACAAAGTTTCGCAACCGAGCTACTCGCGACGAGCGCCTCGAGATGCTCGAGGACGACTTCGTTTACACGGAGTCAGAACTGAATCGTCAGGCGGTGTCTGAAGACCAGATCCGGACCATCTGGGAGCATATCCGCGACGTCTGGCAGTCAGATCTGTTTCGCGGTCGGAAGGAGTTCCCTAAGACACTGGTGTTCGCGTTGAATGACTCTCATGCGGACGACATCATACGGATTGTTCGCCAGGTCTTCGGTCAGGGCAACGACTTCGCCAAGAAGATCACCTACAAGACCACGGACGGCAACCCCGAGGACCTGATCGCCGAGTTGCGCAATGAGTACTTTCCGCGCATCGCTGTCACGGTCCGCCTCATAGACACCGGGATGGATGTCAAGCCACTCGAGATGCTCGTCTTCATGCGGACCGTCGATACCCCCCATACGTTCGAGCAGATGAAGTTTCGAGCCAATCGATCTATCAATCCCACCGATCTCCAAGCCGTGAGCGGCGCGGACGCTGTCAAGGAACGCTTTGTCCTCGTGGACACCGTGGGGGTGGTGCACCAGGAGCGCCAGGAGGCAGTTCCACTGGACCGCAGCCCGAGTGTTCCCTTCGAGAAACTGCTTCAGCAGGCAGCAGCCGGGGACCGGACGGTGGAGCTCGCCAGCACCCTGGCATCCCGGCTGTCACGGCTAGACCGCCGCATCACCAAGCAGGACCGCGCCGAACTCGCCACGATCGCTGACGGCTTGGAGCTCGGGCAGCTCGCCCGGGCGATCGTACAGGCCATCGATCCCGACTTCGAGAGGAAGGTGGCTACGGAGGAGGGCGTCGCCGAGCCGACCACTTCCGATCTCGCGCGGGTTGAGCGCCGGCTCATCGAGGATGCCCTCAGGCCCCTAGCCGCCAACCCAGCGCTACGCAAGAGGTTGGTTGAGATTCGCCGCTCCTTCGAGCAGCTCTACGATGACCTCTCTCAGGATGAGATTCTCTCGGCCGGCTTCTCCGTCGATGCCAAGGGGCGTGCCAAGGCCACTGTGGAGTCCTGGCGGCAGTTCATCGAGGACAACAAGGACTCGATCGAGGCGCTTCAGATCCTCTACAGTCGCCCGTACGCCCAGCGGCTTACCTACTCCGAGGTGAAACAGCTGGCCCACGCCATTGCTCTGCCGCCTCGCAACTGGACGCCCGAGCGCCTCTGGCAGGCCTACGAGACACTGGACCGCTCCAGGGTCCGTGGCTCGGGGGGCCGTATTCTCACCGATCTCGTCTCGCTTGTGCGCTTCGCCCTAGAGCAGGACACTGAGCTCGTGCCTTTTACCGAGACCGTCAATCAGAGATTCGATCGCTGGCTGATGCAGCAGGAACAGGCCGGCCAGGTGTTCTCGGAGCCGCAGCTTGAATGGCTCCGCCGGATCCGCGACCACTTAGCGACAAGCCTCACGATCGAACCCGATGACTTCGCCTTCGTCCCGTTCGTTGAGCACGGTGGGTTGGCCAAGGCCTCTGAAATCTTCGGGACCGAGCTGCCGACCATTTTGGCGCAGCTGAACGACGCTGTGGCGGCATGATGGAAACTGACCGCCCGACCCTTCCCTCCGGGTGGTCGCGGATGTCTTTGGTAGACGTTATCAGTCGGGATGGTCTATTCGTGGATGGGGACTGGGTTGAGACCAAGGATCAGGACCCCCATGGCGAAGTGCGCCTCACCCAACTTGCTGATGTTGGCGATGGGGAGTGGCGCGATCGCTCGGTGCGCTTCCTTACTACCCAGAAGGCCGAGCAACTCGGCTGCACATATCTAACCGCAGGAGACATCTTGGTGGCACGCATGCCCGCTCCTTTGGGGCGAGCGTGTATTTTCCCTGGCAGCGACCGGCCGTGTATCACCGTTGTTGATGTGTGTGTCATCCGACCGCCCGCCGCTCGCGTCAACCCTCGGTGGCTCATGTGGGCACTCAACGCCCCACAGGCTCGCCAGCAGATTTCGGATCTCGAGCGAGGAACAACCCGAAGGCGCATCTCCCGCAAGAACTTGGCCACCATTCAACTCGTGGTGCCGCCAAGAGATGAACAAGACCGCATTGTCGACGCGATCGAAGCGGAGCTGTCTCGTCGGGACGCGGCCTGCGCTGGCCTGCGGTCTCTCAAGTCTCAGCACGAGCGCCTATACGACGCGCTCGTCACTCAGGCTGTCACGGGCTCATTGCTTCCTCAGGACGAAGCGGAGGGAACCGGCTCTTCGCTACTGGCGGCATCTCTGGATAGTGCGCGGACATCGGCTGGGATGGCCGATCCTGAGCTTGATGGGATGCCCCCTATTCCAACGAGCTGGCGCTGGGCGACCCTCGCCTGTCTGGGAGACGTGGTCGGCGGCGTGACGAAGGATGCCAAGCGCGAGGCTAACCCCTCCAACGTTACCGTTCCCTATCTCCGGGTCGCAAATGTTCAACGTGGCTGGCTTAACCTCCGAGACGTGTCGGCGATTCGTGTCCCTCGTGAGCAAGCAGAAGCGTTGCGCTTGCAAGCAGGGGACATCCTCATGAATGAGGGAGGGGATCGCGACAAGCTGGGTCGTGGCTGGGTATGGGATGGGTCCGTTCCCGACTGCATCCACCAAAACCACGTATTCCGCGTGCGCCTGCGCCACCCGGGCATGGAGCCTCGCTTTGTCTCGTGGTTCGCCAACACGGTGGCCGCGCCTTGGTTTGAACGGACCGGCAAGCAAACAACCAACTTGGCCTCCATCAGCCTCAACTCCCTCAAGCGTCTCCCGATCCCGGTGCCGCCTGCGGGTGAGCAGCGGCGGATCGTCCTCGAGCTGGAACGGCAGCTTTCTATCGTCAGTGCCTCCCAGACCTCACTCGCCACATATCTTGCCAAGGCCGGTGTCCTCAAGAACGCCATACTTGCCGCGGCGCTCGACGGCGCTTTTACCGGCACCTCGCGAGGGCCTTCCTCAGATGGAGGCTCGGAGGCAGTCTCATGAACGGCGACCTCGTGAAGCGCCTCTGGAACTACTGCACGGTCCTTCGTGACGACGGAGTATCAACGATCGAGTATGTGGAGCAGCTCACCTTTCTGCTCTTCCTCAAGATGGCAGACGAGCAGACCCGGTCACCGTTCAATCGCTCTCCGATCGTTCCTGTCGGACTGGATTGGCAGTCCCTTGTCGACCGAGACGGCGACGAGCTCGAGGTACAGTACAGGCACGTCCTCGCGGAGCTTGGCAGGCGTTCTGGGATGCTGGGGACGATATTCCGAAAGGCCCAGAACCGGATCCAGGATCCGGCCAAGCTGCGTAGCCTCATCGTGAACTTGGTCCAGCCGACTACCTGGATGTCGCTGGGCGATGTGGCCGGTGCTGCGTATGAGGGGCTGCTCGAGCACGGGGCAGCCGACACAAAGACCGGAGCGGGTCAGTACTTCACACCTCGGCCACTGATCCGGGCGATCGTCAAGGTGATGCGGCCGAAGCCAGGGCAAAGGATTGGGGACCCGGCGTGCGGGACTGGTGGCTTCCTGTTGGCAGCCCACGAGTTCATCGCCGATCACGACAACTACGCTCTGGATCGGGATGAGAAGCGCACGCTCAGGGATGAGACTTTCGCGGGCTGGGAGATCGTTGACGGCACCGCGCGCCTCTGCGCGATGAACTTCCTGCTTCATGGGATTGGGTCGGAAGACGGGGACTCTCCTATCCATGTGGAGGATGCCTTGAAGTCCGATCCCGGCGAACGCTTCGATATGATCCTCACCAATCCGCCCTTTGGCAGGAAGAGCGCGGCTACCTTCGTCAACTCTGAGGGGGAAGAGGAGCGGGACGACCTCGTCATCGTCCGGGGCGACTTCTGGGCCTCCACGAGTAACAAGCAGCTGAACTTCCTCCAGCACATCAAGACCTTGGTCAAGATCAACGGGAGTGCCGCCGTGGTTCTTCCGGACAATGTGCTGTTCGAGGGCGGCGCGGGGGAGACGATTCGCCGGAAGCTGCTTCATGATTGTGAGCTCCACACTATCCTGCGGCTTCCGACCGGCTTGTTCTATGCCCAGGGTGTCAAGGCCAATGTGCTCTTTTTCGAACGGCGCGCGGCGTCGGCAACGCCTTCCACGAAGAAGGTGTGGATCTACGACCTGAGGACCAACCAACACTTCACGCTGAAGCAGAACCCGCTCTCCGATGAGGACCTCGCAGACTTCGTGGCATGCTACTGTCCGGGCAAGCGCCAGATGCGCAAGGAGTCGGAGCGCTTTCGGTCGTTCGACTACGACGAGATCGTAGCGAGGGACAAGGCCAACCTCGACATCACCTGGCTTCAGGATGAGTCCCTGACTGACGCCTCGAGCCTGCCTGATCCGGTCGTTCTGGCCGAGGAGATTGCGGAGGAGATGGAGGCGACCCTTTCGGAATTCGCTCAGATAGGCGCCTCCCTTCGGGCGCGGAGCGGGCCACCTCGAGTGCCGTGAAGACCGCTCACTTCGCTCAGCTGGCAGTGGGGCCGGTCGGGACCCTCGCGAGAGAGGGATCGAGGACCGATGAGGTGGAGATGGACATCTGATGAACTCGCTGGACGCCGTTGAGAGGATCCTCGCCGCGAGTGGCTCGCCGCTAAACGTGAAGGTGATTACCGACCGGATATTGGGTCAGCAACTGTGGACGACTAGGGGGAAGACCCCAGGTGCGACCATCGAGGCGCGGATCGCCACGGATATCAAGCGCTATGGTGCGCTGTCGCGCTTCGAGCGGGTGGCTCCGGGCCTATTCACCCTTCGCTCGCCAAGTCCGGGAGTTACGACGACCGCCCTACCGGCGACGCTGCTTGCGAGCACATCAGTCTCCTTCACAGACGCGGCCGATCTCGTCCTCCGAGGTACAGGGCGCCATGAGGCGCTGCCGTATCGGGAGATCACAGAGAGGGCACTTGCGCAGGGCCTCCTTATGACGAAGGGGCGCACCCCGGCGGCGACGCTTTACTCACAGGTGTACGCCGAGATAGAGCGCTCGCGAGCCCGTGGCACGGAGCCGCGCTTCTTCCGAGATCCCAAGGGTCTAATCGGTCTGACCGAATGGTTGCCGCGCGGGCTGGCTGGTGACATCGTAAAGCATAATCGCGCCGTCAAGGACGATCTCAGGAGCCGGGTCATAAGACTAACTTCAGACGAGTTCGAAGCGCTCGTTGGGGTACTGCTCACCAGACTGGGGATTGAGAATGTGGACGTGGTGGGTCGGACTGGGGACGGTGGTATCGATGTGCGCGGTGTGCTCGTGGTCGGCGACGTCGTGCGAATCCCAATGGCCATCCAGGCGAAGCGTTGGAAGATTGGTAACAACGTCGGCTCTGGCGATGTGAGGAATGTGCGAGGTGGTCTCGACGTCAGCGACCGCGCTCTGATCGTCACGACGAGCGACTTCACCCCTGCGGCAAGAAGGGACGCGTCGATGGCAGGGAGGGTCCCAGTGGGTCTGATGAAAGGGGCTGAACTCGTAGAGCAGCTAGTCGGGTTCGGAATAGGCGTAGAACGAACTGACCACAAGATCCTGGAGTCAGCTCCGATATCGCTCGCGCCGTAGTGGTGACGGGGTGCATGACTGGAGTCGCTTGGACAATCGGACCTCGTACCCGGGCAGCGCAGAGCCGGCGGTGGCCCGCACGAGACACTGGCCAGGGGGTGGTGACGACGGGAGCACGAAGAAGGGCTGCGGGGGAGCTCGCTGCACACTACGTCGATGCTCACCCGTCTAAGTCGACCGGCGGCGCCAAGAGGCCGCGTTATATCAGCCGATGACGCTGCCGAATGCGGGAAGCCCGCCCTCTGGGTCGACGTATCCCCAATCAAGTGCCATGCCGCGCAGCGCGGCCACCACCACGTCCCCCGGGGCGTAGTCGCCAGTCGTGTCGGTGAGTCCGGACGTGGCAAAATGACCCTCGGTGGGAGGCTGAGGTCTCCCCTGGCCAAGCGGAGCCAGATCGATAGAGTCGGCTAGGCTAAGTGGTAGCTGAATCGGTGGATCTCCAGCGTTGCCCGCCACCATGTGAAGTTCCAGCGAAGTCCGCTCCAAGTACGTCTCCCCAACTAGCTCGGTCAGGCACTTGTCCGGCACGGTGTTTCCCGCGAAGCGCAGCATCACCGCGAGCACGTGAGCCACCTCGCCGACGCTGAGTCGCGGCGGAACCTCGCCCACGCCCTGTCCCCTAGAACCTTTCTCCAGCGCGGAGGGACGCCAGCACGTATCCATAACGATGCGGACCCTGCTCGCACCGTGTTCAGCAAGCAACACTCCGCAGCGAAGCGAAACGCCAGAGGCTGTTGCGCCCTCGCTTTCCGGGAGGGTCATCACGGCGGCCGCCCTAGACTGGTACGCTACGCTGTCCAACGCCCAATCCGAGTCTGGGGCCACGATGCCCAGCCGCTCTTGTAGTTCCCGAAGGAGGTCCTTGGCGGCGCCGTGCTGCAGCGTACTCTGGAACCTCCGTCGAAACTCTGGGTCGATCTCCAGCTTCGGGACGTCCCCTTGACTCACTTCGAAATCGACAGCGGCTCGAAGAAGGAGATCGGGCCACCCGTGAGGCGGCCCTGCCGGCGAGAGTAGGGTGCTCGGACCGTAGCGAGGCACGAGCGCCGGAAGAACCGGCACCGGCCGGTCAGGGCGCCAACCGGCTTGATACCGTCGCGCGAGATCCAATGCCATGCGCGCCTTTTCGTCTAGCGTCCCCCCCACCGCCTTCTCAAGCGCGTCGAGGAGGTGAACAAGTCGCCCCTCATCACCCGCGACCTGGCAGAGCACGTCCCACGCTAGCTGCTCACTCCGGCTGACGGCCAAGCGTCCAAGGGTCTGCGCTCGCACCGTTTGCACCGAATCGACGAGGATGGAGGTGAACAAGGCAGGATCCGCCAGTGCCACATCAAGGTCCGCGCGCTCGGAAGGCTTGGCTTCGAGGGCGCGGTAGAGGACGGTAAGGACATGGCGCTCCGATGCCAGTTCAGCGGCGGGCGCATGGCAGATCCGATCGCACACGTCACCATAGATGCGAGCGGCATCTGTCTCAGAGATGAGTTTCTGCCCCACGTGCGCCCTGTGGCCGACCAGATCCAGAAGCTGGAGCCTTGCGTACCACGGAAGCGGTCTCGCGCACAGCCTTTCCACAATCGCGGTGAGGCTCTGCTGGTCGTCAATGCGACGGAGAAGACGCAGGAGTACCCGCGCAACCTTGATATCTGCGCGAACATCGAACAGACCGCGGTCGACCCGCCTTAGACGCGGGTACAGCTCAAGCAGCACGCCCGAAGCTGGCTCCACTCCTTCGACCGGGAAGTCTCCCTCGTACGCCTCAAGACGCTCTAGAAGATCCTCCAACCCGTCGGCTGCCAGGCTGGATAGGAGGGCGCGCAATGTCACCTCGTCAGTCAAGGCTTGGAAGGCCAAGTCCACCATCCTCGCCGGAACTTCATCCGGCCCCAAGGCGTGTGTGAGGTAGTAGGTGAGAACGAACGGGTTGGCGACGCGGCGCTCCCGGCGCCACTGGCCCAGCGAGTCGGGGCTGACGGTCGACCCGCCGAGGTGCCGCTCGGCAGCCGGGAAGAGGAGGCTTACCATCTCCTTCACTCCGCCGAGACGCCCCGAGTCCGCAGCCTGGATGAGCGCTTCGATCTTGGCGCTGGCATCGGCATCAGTCCTGGGAGCACGCATCTCAGCGAGTGACACGGAGGCTCGTGGCAGCTGCGCATAACTGTCGGGGGCGAAAAGCCGCAGAGCCTCAAGGGCGAGCGCATCGACAAGCGCTATCTCGTCGCCGAGTACACCTAACGAGGTCGGTAAGGTTGCGAGGTAGCGCTTGACGTCGCGAAGGTTGGAGAAGAGGGGTCGGACCCCCCGGTGAAAGACATCAACCCAACGGTCAGCGTCAAAGGGACCGACTTGAACACCGTCAAGCGCCTGATCCAATCCGTCCAGAAGAATCCTTGACAGGGTCCCGTCCGGGATCAGGGGCACGTCGTAGGCGATCTCGACGATCTTCTCAAGGTAAGCCCTTCCATCGAACGCCTCGTCTCCCAAGACGCGTTCAACCCGCCCTCTGTCGAAGGCAAGAAGGTAAAGGATGTTGGGGAAGCTACCGGTCAGTCGGACGAGTTGGAAGACGTCGCGAACATCGCTAGGCCTTAGGCGATCGATGTCGTCGATGACCACAACTATCGGACTATCCAGCCGGCCAAGCGCCTTCTCAAGCTTGAGACGCTGGGCATACACGCCAGCTCCTCCCACAGAAGTCCGGGGGTGTCGTATCCGACCGAGGACTCCAGCGACCGCCGCCGTACGGCCAAGCCACGGCCCGGCCACCGGGATGAACAGCAATGGTCCCACCGCCTGCCCGTAGTCGATCACTTGGCCTGCGAGCTTGCGGAGGGGGCCTGGTTGGAGGCGCAGTTGACTGCCGAGTTCGCCAAAGAATCGGACGACGAGTTGCTCAGGGCCGGAAAAGAGCCAAGGGTTGAACTGAAGGACGACGATAGGCGGCGCCTCGGTCAGAGCTTCCGTGACCATATTGAGCAGGCTCGTCTTACCCACACCCCATGGGCCGAAGAGACCCATCACGGCCCCGTGTGCAGGGTCAAGTCGCCGCAAGGCAGCGGCAATTGACTGGGCGAACGGGGCGCGGCCTAGCTCGTCCTCAAGTCGCGAACTGATTGGCGTGTCGACAGCCATCAGGTGTCTCCGAACGAGTCCATCCCTTGGACGTAACGGACATGATGAATCAACCCCCTAGCGCTTTGCCAGAGGGAGGGCCAGAGTGCGCCGCCGCACACCGACGCCCAATAGGACAACTCAGCGGCATATCGGCGCGCGCGCTCGATGGTGGCCGCCAATCTCGATTCGGCACCGAGGTTTGGCCGAGACGGGTCGGAATCTCCACGCCTGTGATTCCCCACCCCCTGGGACTATCACGGACGCCCTCCCAGCCTTGAGCCGTGTTCCGAAAGGGGACCCGTCAACCGCCCCACTGATCAAATTGAGAGATAGGCGCTGACCGACGGCCTAGCAAAGAGATCTTTTCGGAGCGCCTCCCCTGCCGTCCGGCGGCCTTCACCTCCAACTCTCCGTTTCGCGGCGCCCTACCCCAACTGCTCCCCGGTCGCTCACTCCTCTCCGAGTACCACCCGACTACCCGTGGTCCTCAAGTACCTCTGCCCACCTCAAGAGGTGCGTCACATCTGGCATCCCAGGCGGGAGGCGCCGACGGAGGCTGTTGAACCGAGAGGCGGTAGTTCGCAGCCCGTCCACCACCGTCGCGAGTTCGCCGGTGGTCACCAACTCCAACTCTTGCCGACGGGCCAAAGCGAAGTGCGCCTTCAACCTGTGGTAGCTGAGCCCGACAACACGTCCGTCCGGTTGCGCTAAACACACGGAACAGGCGCAGCGAAACCAGTCATCCTGCTCGCAGATCAACTGAGCCACTGCTGGCGACACAAACAGGTGTAGCGCCGGCATGTAGTACCGAGCCGGGGCAGCGCCCGTCGCTCCCAGCTCCGGCCAATCGCGGCTCTCGCTGTACCCTAGCCCGTTGTTGAAGCCGAACAGTCCCGCGTAATGAAGGCAGATACTAAAGAAACCGCCATACAGATTCACTAGGTCACGATGGCCTCCCCACGCCGCGACCCCTTCCCAGAGCAGGCTCAGGTCCGCGATCGACGATCGCCTTTCGTTCAGCCCTGCGATCCAGAAGAACGTCGCACGGCTGAGTTCCTCAGGAATCCTCTCTAGAACGGCTGTCAAGCTCCTCACGTCGGTCACGGCCACTACCGCGGAGACGTTACGGGGTTCCTCCGCAGCCGAAACGCACGCGTCCCAGATCTTTCGGTTCAGATCTCCCCAGGGATCGTCAGGGCTCATCATGGCGAAGTACGGGGCGAGTATGAACGCCGGCGCTCTCTGATTGTCAGCCGCCGCGGTCTGGATGGGCTGCAGCCCACGTGACTCCGCCAACAGCGCCGCGTAGCGTGTCAATTGGGCAGTTATCTCACCTGCCCTCCGCCCGTAGCCCAGCTGGAAACTCAATATGCCGTTCACAAGCTCAGTGACCACGTCCGCGGTGTAGAAATCCGCCGGGAACGCCACCGCTCCGTCCCCCTCCGCGAGAACCCTGGCGATAGCAGCCCCGCAGTGACTTGCGAGCGCGAAGTGCGACGCACGCGGGACATCAATCACCTCCTGGAACAGAGGAGTGCGAGGATCTATGATGTAGTCGAGTTCTGAGCTCAGAACAAATGCGGCGGTGGCATCTGCGTAGTAAGCAGCGATAGTCCCCGGGACCGTCATCACATCGAAGCATTCTCGAACCGCAGGGTCGCGAAAGCTTGCCTGGTCGCTATTGCCATAGGCAAGGAAATGCTTCATGGCAGCGATACCGACCTCCCCACAACCCGGTCACGCACACGCGCTTGGAGATCAGCGTGGGGCTGGCAGAGCACTCCCTCTTGAACGATTCGGGAGCTCGCGGCGCTGATGGCGATGACCCCCACACCCCAATCGCCCGCGTTAGCTAACACCCGATCGTTCACAGCCGTCACCCAGAGAGCAATATACGACCGATCGAACACATACCTGTTCAGCACTGCCTGCCCAATCGCTCGCTGCCAAGCGCGCCGCTTCACCTCAATCGAAACCATTCTGCGAGGGGTCATAACGATGAGGTCCGCCTTCGCTGTTCCGTGAGTGCGCACCTCAGTAGCAACATAAGCTCCCCGCCATCGCGCTGGCGGCCGCTCTAGGAGGGTGGCCACCAACTCCGCCTCGTGCTCTGGCATCGAAGGCGCCAACATCGCCATCAGAACGTCCCCGATCCGCGGTGCGCGGTGATTAGGGTACTGAGATGATTCTCAAACCGCACGATCAGAATCCAGGCAAATACAGAAGTCGCGAGCGCGGCCCCGAGGCAGCTCCCCAAGGTAATGGTCACCGCGCCTGGCAGAACCAGCGATGGCCAAACTTCGCCGATGGCAAGGGCCGCGACGAAGGGCAGGGCGACCAGTGAGGCCCACCCTTGCACCCTTGAGCGCCAGACGAGCGCCGGAATAGCGTGGCTCATCTCATAGCGTTCCGCGAGGAGCGCCTCGACCCCGTGGATCCGAGCATTTGTCACTGCTGCCGCTGTCGCGGCCTGGAGGTCCAACGCGGTGACTGGAGCCCGCCCTAACGTGAAAAAGCCACGCCGGGAAGCAGTGGTAGCGTGAATCTCGACGACCCAGCCGGTGATAAGGGATAGGAACTGCGCATCGACCGATGCGAGTGCCGCCGCCAGGTCCTTGCGGTAGGTGTTGTTGAGCCTCGTGGGCGCCTGGACACCGCGCCGGAACAACGCGAGGAGTGCCCCGGCGACAACTACAACCAGGCCGACGACAGCACCCGGCACTAGACACGATCCCGGATCAGGGACGCCTCCGCGTACGTAGGGTATTGCAAGTACACGTATCGAATGAGTTGGCGGAGAGGCATCGCCGCGTACTGCTTCTTGATGTTAGCCAAGATCGGGGCGACATCGGGATTCCGGTCAGCAAGGAGGCGGGCGACATCTCGGCCTTCGTCCGTGAGACTGAAGCGCCGTTCCGTGCCCTCCAGCTCGGTGTCCGAGGCCGTTGCGTCTTCCATCTCGTCGATCGCGACATCATCGGCGAAGAACACGCGTTCCTCGGAGACAAGTCTTGCTTCCTCAAGCACGTCGATCGCCTCATAGATTGCCTTCGAGTACGGGCCATAGTTATACGGCTTGAACTCGAAAGGCCTCAGCACGCGAGTCGACAGGTCAGTCTGCTTGTCGACTAGGAACAGAAGCTTCTCAAGGCGCGTAATCCCACGCACATCCTCAGCGGCGCCCCCGGGCGACGGAGCATTCAGGAGCAACAAGATAAGGTCGGCTGCGACAAGTGGCTCGTCGGCGACCGTCATAGTGCTCTCGGCTCCCACAGCAACACTCGGATCATAGCGACGCGGACGAAGGTATTGCCAGTTGCCCTGAGTGTAAGAGCAAACGTCTGTTCGTGTCAAGGGCAGCCGCCACACTCCCATCGTGGGCCTGATGGTCGTGGCCTCGCCGAAGTTGGTTCAAACACGCAGAAAGCGTTACACCACTCGAACGGAGATGACGCCGGCACAGCGCTCGGGCGGGGGAGGTAGGGAGGATCGGAGGGTGTTCCCGCTGACGAGCACCGCTCCGAATAGGCGGACCCCTCTCGACTCGTCACACGCGGATTAAGTCGCGGGTCGGTATCCACGATCTCGGGTGCAGTCAGGGCACAGAATCGCGAGCCAACCCTGGCGATCCATGAGCCACCCGCAGCGCCCGCACCGCTCGCAGATGGTCTGAGACGCCGCCTCCGCCTCCTCGACCAGTGGCTCGATGGCGGCGGCCACGGACTCCGCCCCGACGCACTCGTATACGGCTCCATCAGCCGGGCCGGGCCGTTCTCGGCCGTGATCGACGCGACGTGGTAGCCGGCCTGCGGGCGCCCGGTTCGTCGCCGGTCCCCTGGTCGATCAGCCCCAGGTGCCGGAACACCTCGATGACGTTCGTGACGGGGACCGAGATGGCGCTGTCGTGGTCGTTGCCGGCGGGGACGAGAACGGCACGGATGTTGCCGGCCTGGGCACTGATGAGCTTGGCAGGCAGCGCCCCGACGGGAAGGACGTTCCCGTGGAGGTCGACCTCGCCGGTTACGGCGACGTCCCCAGGGACGGGCTTCCCGGTGAGGATGGACACCAGAGCGGCCAGGGTGGCTGCGCCGGCTGAGGGCCCGTCCTTCGTGACCCCGCCCCCCGGAAGGTGCACGTGGATGTCTTTGCGGTCGAGGGCTGCCGATGTGGTGGCCCTGGACGAGATGAGCGCACGCGCCGTCGGGGTGCTGCTGGGCAGGAGTGAGGCCAGCGACGTAGTCGACGGCCAGGTCGCCCTGGTGGCGCGCCAGCGCGAGGCCTGGGTGATTTCCTCGGACGTCGACGACCCTCTTCGCCTGGACCCCGATCTCGAGGTGTACCCCGTACCGGGGTGAGCTGGGACCGAGGTCGCCGTTCTTCGCACCATCCGGAACTGCCGCACCATTCAGCATCCGGACGGGAATGCATGGTGCGGTTGAGGCGGGCGCCGCACTAGCGCGTTCCCATGGCAAGGGCGGGGTGTAGCGATCCGTGG